>NZ_CALNBI010000459.1 GCF_937874145.1 uncultured Chitinophaga sp.
AACACCAATGCCGGTTTGCCTTCGGCCGATTTCACAGCCACGATGGAAGCCATGCAGGTAGGATCGAAAAGCTCCTCCGCATACCGGGGCGTGCTCCAGTTGGAGATCCCGTCTGCACTCACGCTGAAGGCGCGGCGCTTTACTTTGGACACGTTGCGGATGCTCATCAGCACGTTGCCGTCGGGCAATTGCACCGGCTGGCTTTCGTTCGGATTGGCAATTACCGCCGAGCTGTCGGCCACGATGGCGCCGCGCTGCCAGGTTTTGCCGTAGTCGTCGCTGTAAATGGTGGCCATGCAGGAAGGTGCGTGGCTCCTGCGCGGGGTGAGCTTGCGGGAATCCGCCAGCCATACGGCAGAAAGCAACCGCCCGTTTTTCAGCTGGATGCCGTGGCCCGGACCGGGCGCCAGCACTTTCCAGTTGTACTCCGGTTTGAAGCGGTCGTAGACGGCGGTGATGTCGCGCGGCTGGGACCAGGTTTTCCCGTCGTCAGCCGAAGAGATATAATATCCGTCTTTGTAATCTTTCTGGTACAGCAGGTGTACAGTGCCTTTATCGTCGACGATAGGCACGGGATTCCCCACCGGCCCCTGTTTGAAGCTGTCGAGCACATGGATATCGCTCCAGGTGCGGCCTTCATCGGTGCTGCGGCGCAGCGCCAGGTGCATATCGGCCCAATCGCTGGCGTTGCCGATACGGGCTTCACAGAAGGCGAGCAACGTGTTCCGTTTGGTGACCACCAGCGCGGGAATGCGCATGGAGGCGTACAGCCCTCCCGGTTCGAAGACCACGTGCGTTTCTTCAGCGGGCGCCGAGGCGGCGGGGCGGGAGGAACTGCAGGCGCCGAGCCCCAGTGCCACAAACACCGCAATGGCGGCCGCTATCTTCATTCTTCCGTTCATGATCATATTTCCGTTTCAGTTATTTGATGTTCGCAATAGGCACCTGCCGGAAGGCGATGCCGTTAAAATACCGGTTGAGCCCGCCTTCGAACAGCAACCCGATGTGCGTGTCGGACAGCTGCACCAGGTCGGAGTACCCCGAGGGCCCTTCGAAAACCAGGTTCTTTTTGTCCCAGGCGCCGCCGTCGTTGCTGCTCATGCGGACGGTCATATTCGTGCGGGTGGTGGCGCCGGGGTTGGAGAAAAACAGCCGGTGGCTGCCGTTGACCATGGCCGACAGCAGGGAACCCTGGCATACGGGGTCTACCAGCGTGGCTTCGTCGTAAGCTTCCGACCAGGTAATGCCACCGTCGGCGCTCACGCTGGCGAGGCGTTTATAATCGTTTCCGCCCACGCGCATGTTCAGCATCAGCCTGCCATCCGATAATTCCGCTACCGTGCTTTCGTTAGGGTTCAAACCAGAAAGCTGCGGTACTTTCCCGCCCAGCTTCCAGGTAAGGCCGGCATCGTCCGAGTAAATTACGTGGGAATTCCCTCTTCTCCCCGCTCCTACTTCAATATAATCGCATGGCACGATCATCCGGTTTTTATATGCGCCCTGTGTGATCTGGATGCCATGGCAGGGGCCGGTGGCGTACCATCCCCAGCCGGGGGCTTTTACCGAACTGGTGATTTCCTTCGGCGCGTCCCAGGTTTTACCTTCGTCGGCCGAGGAAGTGAGGTAAACGCGGCGGGTATCCTTGCTGGTGCCGGCGTTGATCATGCCGATATCGTCGTGCCCGAAATTCCAGGTCATGAGCAGGCGGATGGTGCCGGTGTTTTGATCCACCACGGGAGCCGGGTTTCCGCAGGTGTTGTCCGCATCGCTCCAGATAACCTGCAGTTTGCTCCAGGTTTTACCGGAATCGAGGGACCGCTTCATAACCAGGTCGATGTCTCCCTCGTCGCTGCAATCATTTTTGCGGCCTTCCGCGAAAGCCAGCAGGGCGCCGGATTTGGTCATGACGATGGCGGGGATGCGGAAGCAGGTATATCCTTCTGAACTCTGCTGGAATACATATGGCAACACGGAAGAAGGCGGTTCCAGTTTCGGGAAGATCTTTTCCGGATCGTCGTTGCAGGCCCAGGCCAGCGGTGTAAATAGCGATAAAGCCAGGAATTTATGTATGAATTTCATCTTGATGCTTTTATTTATAACCTTCCGTTTGATCGATTTTCGGATTATTGGCCAGTACGGTGGTGTTGAGCGGCCAGAATAGCGGCGTGGTTTTGCCGATCAGGTTCGGGATGTACTGGTAAATATCGAGCGTTCCGCCTTTGTGGAAACGCACCAGGTCCCACCAGCGCTTATTCTCGAAATACAACTCGCGCCCGCGCTCATTGAGGATTTCCCTTTCGAGCGATGATTTATCGAGCGCGCCCGTGTATTCACCCGTTCCGGCTCGCAGGCGCACCTGGTCCAGCGCCGCCTTGGCGAGGCTCCCCTGGTTAAGCGCTGCATGGGCTTCGGCTTTCAGCAGCAGGATATCGGCCAGCCGGTAAATGATGACATCGTTATCGGAAATGCGGTCGTCCGGGTATTTGGTGCCGGGCATTTTCCGGATCCAGGAAACCTTCGGGCCGTCGGCATGGATTTCAGTCACCCAGGTGCAGCGGATGCGCACATCGGCGGTATTGGTAAACAGCGAGCGCGACAGCGGGCTGATCTGGTAAGCGCCCTGCCCGTTGCCGGATTGGTACACCCAGGGGATGGAATCGATATTGATCACGCCGCCGAGGATGGATTCGTACGGCAGGGCATTCTTCCCGTAATTGCCGCCGGGCATTTCGTCGCGGTGGTAAAAGGCCGCCATGATGACTTCCGGATTGTCTTTCGCACGTTTTTTGGTAACGTCTTCAAATATGGGATTGAGGCGCAGCCCTGTGGCTTCCACTTCCGCGATTGCATCCAGCGCCGCTTCCAGCGAGGCATTGCCGCCGCCCAGCACTTTGGCCTGCCACATCAGCGCATCGGCTTTCATCGCCATCACTGCGCCGTAGGAGAAACGGTAGCGGGAAGGATAGCTGGTTTTGGAAAACGAATTCATGGAAGTGTAGAGTTGCGACGCGGCATCGATATCGGCGAGGATCTGCGTCATCACAGCGGTTGCCGGCGACCGCGGCAGCTCGGGAACGTTATCGTCCACCACGGCCTGCAGCATAATGGCCGCATCCCCGATCACGCGGGTGAGGTGGAAATAAAACCAGGCGCGCATGGCGTGCGCCTCGGCCTGGATGGTCTTTTTCAGATCGGGATTCGAAGCGAAGGGAAACGCCTGGATCTTCTCCAGGATCAGGTTGCAATGCCCGATGCCGCGGTACCATTCGGCGTAATTCAGCGCGCCGGAGGTTGGCGACAACGTATGCGACCAGGCCACCGTGAAGCGGGAGTTGTTGGCGGACACCAGCTCTTCGCCCCGTTCCGTACCGTAAGTTACGTTGTTGGCCAGACTGCGGACCACCGTATAAATGCCCACCACATTCGGCTCGAAGTCGCTTTCATTCCGGAAATACACTTCGTCCGTAATATTGGATTGCGGCTCCACTTCCAGGATCGCGTCGCATCCGGAGAGGATGCTCACGGCCGTGAAAGCTGCCCAAAATCGTATCGTCCATTTTTTCATAACTCTGCAGTTAATTCGTTAAATAATCAGAATCTCATGTTAGCCCCGAGCGAGAACTGGCGCGGGCGCGGATAACCGCCGGGATCGAAACCGCTGTATATCTCCGGGTTGAGGCCCTTGTAGGCCGTGAGATAAGCTACGTTGTACACGCTGGCCGACACGTTGATGCCCTGCGAGCGGATTCTCTTCATCCACGCAGCCGGAAAATCGTATGACAACGTGATCTCGCGCAAGGCCAGGAAATCGCCTTTCTCGAACATAACGGACACATCCGAATTGTAGCTGCTGTTATTGCCGAGGCTGCCGTTGCGCAGGTATTGCCGTTGCCCAAAATCATAATCCGCAAAAGAGAAACGCGCGTATTTCTTGCCTGCATCGCCCTGGTTCTTCCATACGTCGCCGGCCAGCGCCTGCGCGGGTGCGCCCTCGTTGAACGCCCTGCCCTGCCCCATCGAGCGGGCCAGCGCGCCGTTGCTGATCATATGCCCGATGGCATAGTCGGCATTCACGCGAAGCGAAAAACCTTTATAGTTAAATGTATTCTGAATACCGCCGATTTTATCGGGATTGCGATAACCGATGAACACCTGGTCTTTCATATCAATAATCCCATCACTATTCACATCTTCAAAAATGAAATCCCCGCCACGCTTGCCCACACGGATACCTTCCGGCGAAGCGAGATTGTCTTTGATGCGGGAATTCCAGGCTGCCGCTTCCTCATCGGTCGCGAATACGCCCAGCACATTGAACGCATAAATAGCATAAGGACGTTCCCCTTCCGCCAGGCCGCCGGCTTCCACCATCTGGCCCGTAGCCCTGTCGAACACCAGGTCGCCGCCCTGACGGTTCTTCGCGCGGCCGTTGCCGGGCAATTTGTCGATGGTCGTGCGGTTGAATGCAAAGGAGAAATTGGCATGCCAGGAGAATTCCTTGCCCTTGATGATATGGGCGCCTGCCGCGATTTCGATACCCCTGTTGCGCAGCGCACCGTTGTTGTAAGTGATGGATGTGAAAGGCGATTCGGACGGGAGCGGTTTGGAGGTCAGGCGGTCTTTCGTCAGTTTGTCATACACGCCCAACGACAGGTTGATCCGGTTGTCCAGCAATCCCGCTTCCAGGGCGATGTCCGTAGTAACGGTCGATTCCCAGCGCAGGCGCGGATTGGCCAACCCTGTACGCACGATGCCCGCATAAGTGGCATAAGCTACGCCTGAGTATTCGCCGTAGGTATCCGTGATGCTCAGGCCGCTCAAACCCGCCACGCCCCAGGAGCCACGCAGCTTCAGGGCGCTCACGGCTTTGTTGCGCACCCAGAAATCCTCGCCGTCGATGTTCCAGCCGGCAGACACCGACGGAAATAGCGCGTATTTGTTTTCCGGCGCGAAATTCGAAAAGCCATCGTACCGTAACGAACCGCCCAGCATGTATTTCGCTTTATAATCGTAAGCGAACTGTCCGAAAAGACTGGCTGAGCGCGTTTCACCCAAACGGGTGGCGAAATCCGCAACGTTGGTGACGATCAGGCCATCGATCGTTGTGGTGGTATTTTCGTCGATGGTGTAGATATAATCGTTGGTAGCCCGCTGCGAGCCCATATCCTTGCTGTGGTTCGTGTTGCGGGTGAAGTTCATCCCGCCGAGGATCATCAGCCGGTGATCTTTATTGAAATCGGTATCGTATTGCAACACCTGCTCCAGCATCAGCTGCCGCGAATTGTTGGTGTAGTCGTCTTTCCAGCGCTTCATGGAAGGCTGCACTTCGTCGGCCGGCGTGGCTTTTCGCATGATGAGCTCGCGGTAATCGTCGATCAGGTAGGAGATCGAGGGTTTCCAGTGCAGCCCTTTCGCCAGCGTCAGATCCGCGCCCACGCGGGTTACCAGGCGCTCGGTAGACGTACGGATATCGTCGTACTTCAGGAGGTGGAAACGGTTGCGGACCGTGTAAAGCTCGCCGGGCATGGGGTTGCCGTCGTCCTTGAACGTCCGGATCAGCGGCGTGATACGGATCGAGCGCACTAGGTCGTTTTGATAGTTGTCGACATAGTTGGGTTTCGTATGCTGGTAATTCACCATGAAATCCAGCCGCAGCTTATCAGACGCCTGGTAGCCGAAGTTACCCAGCGCGCTGTACCGCTTGTAACGCGTGCCCACCAATACGCCCTTCTGATCGGTATACCCCATGGAGAAGTTATAGTCGGCCTTGTCGGTACCGCCGTTCAGCGTGAGGTTGGTGTTGTTGGACAACCCCGTGTTCCAGAGCTCGTCCTGGTAGTGGTTGTCTTTATATAACAGTTTGGTGCCGGGGTTGATGGGATCATCCATCACGCGCCAGCCGCGTGTCAGCAGGTTATCCACGTAAGCCTGGCCTTCCACCTGCACGATATTGTCGTACAGCGCGGTGTAGTAAATATTTTTGCCGTAATCCCCGGGGCGTGTGTATACGCGGGTGCCGGCTGAGAAGCCGCCGTTATTGAGCAGCGTCGCTTTCTGGATGGCGTCGGAGGTGTTGGCGACGGTGATGCGCGCCAGGCGGAGGTATTCTTCGGCCGAGAGATAATCGTAATCGCGGGCCTGGGTTTCCCAGGTGCTGCGGTGGGATAAGGTGACGGAAGAACGGGAATTAAGTTTTCCGCGTTTTGTCTTGATAACGATAACGCCATTGGCGCCCCTGGCTCCGTAAATAGCGGTGGACGCAGCGTCTTTCATCACCTGGAAGGATTCGATATCGTCCGGGTTGATGTCGTTAAGGGAGCGGAACACCCCGTCTACCACCACCAGCGGGTTGCTGCCGTCGGTTCCGCCAATGGAAGCGCCGTTGTTGGTGCCCAGGCCGGAACCATATACATTGGGCTTGGTGCCGCCGCGGATGATAATATTATTAACACCCACACCCGGCTGGCCCTGTGTAATCGGGATCGAAACCCCGGCGATCTTGCCCTGCATGGATTGCACGGGGTTGGGGTTGGGATTGTTTTTCAGCTCCGCTACATCCAGTTTGGAAATAGACGCCGTGTTCTTGCGGGTCGATTGCTCGGTGTAGCCCACGATAAGTACTTCGCCGAGCTGCGACGAAGTTTCCGCCAGGTCTACGTTGATTTCGCGGCGGTTGCCGGCGGGAATTTCTTTCAAGGCATAGTTGATCATCCTGAACAGCAGCGTTTCAGAAGGGGAATTGACCTGCAGCCGGTACCTGCCGTTCACGTCCGTAACGGTGCCCCGCGACGTGCCCTTGACGGACACGCTCACGCCGATTATAGGCTCCCGCGTAGCGGAGTCGCGCACGACGCCCGTCACCGCTCCTTCCCCGGATTGGCTGAAGCCTGGCAACGCAACGAACAGCAGCAGGCAGCAGCAGCATAATCTTAGCAATGTCATGTGTGGAAGTTTTGTGTACATAAGATTGAATGAAAAGTCCGCACCGCTGACGTTCGAACATCAACGGCAATAGCCCTGCAGTACCGCCTAAATCACAGGCAGTGCGGCCCGCAGGGCGCGGGATTTGAATAAATAAAATGAAGGAGGATGGTTACAGCCCCTCTAACGTTGGAATACCTTCGATCATAACGCCAAGTCTCATTTAGTAGTTATGTTCTACATTTTAAAAGTAGGCAATTTTAACAATATCCTGGTATTAATTTTTCGGAACGGTAAAAAAAGATGAAAAAAGCCCGCTCATGGCGGGACTGGTGAGATTATTTTTTTTGACGGAGACGGTCGACGTGCGGCTGCAGGTGCGAAGCCATGCCGTCTTTAAACTCCTGGACGGTCCCTTTTTTAAGGATCCGGACCAGGTCTTTATGCGTGATTTCCCCGGAAACGTACTTTTTGTTTTCCAGCTTCATGACGTATCCGAACACGGGCAACAGCAGCGTCTGGAATTGTTTCATCGTTTCGTTGCCGGTCATTTCGTACAATTTGCCGTGAAACGCGATTTCGTTGTTAATGCGGAAGTTATCCCCTTTTACTTCGCGGGCCACGATATCTTCCAGCTCCTCGATGTCTTTGGGGGTTTTATGGATGAAAAGCAGATCCGCAATTCCCAGTTCCAGCACGAGCCGCAGCTCGAAAAGGTCCTGCAGGGTGGCTTCGTCCATGATTTCGGGGGTCAGCACTTTTTGGAAAGTGCCCACGATGTCGGGGTTGCTGATCACCATGCCCGTTTTCTTTTTCGTTTCGATGATGCCCAGCATCTTGAACCGGCTCAGCGCTTCGCGCACCACGTTCCGGCTAACGCCCAGCGCCGCCGCCAGCTCCAGTTCGGTGGGCAGCGGATCTCCGGGCTTGAAGTTTCCTTTTGCAAAATATTCCCGGAGGCTGGCTTCCACCCGCTCGGCCATGGATTTCGCGGCAATCGGCTTGATACCGTTCAACATATATTTCTAGTTTTGTACCACAAGTGAACAAATATACTCATTTGGACGGGATTCCGGCAATACCGCGTTTTCTTTTCCCTTTTCAGCCTGCTTGACGAATCGCCCAATTGACTTACATTTGATACGGATACACATAACCCCGGCATTACCCTTCAACCGTCAAAGATTACCGATCACCGTCCCGCCGCCGCGCGGGCGCAACTGTATTCCCATGCGTAACATCCGCCGCAAAAGCAGCGACACTTCGCGGAAACCCTCCGCCCAGCCGTCCTTCTTCAAACCGCCGCACGCTTCCGGCATGCCGGAACGCCTCGCCGCCAGCAAAGGTAAAGGCGCCCCCCTGCCCCAGGAAACCCGGCAATTCATGGAGAACGCTTTCCAGGCGGACTTCTCCAACGTCCACATCCACACCGGCGATAAAGCCGCCGCCATGAACGCCGACGTCCAGGCCAAGGCATTTACCTACGGAACGGACGTTTACTTCAACCACCACGAATTCCAGCCCAATTCCCCGGAAGGGCAGCATCTCCTCGCCCACGAACTGGCGCATGTACTGCAGCAAAGCAATAAAATCGCCCCGCGCATCCAACGGGCGGATATCCACCACCGGAAGCTCACATGGGCCGACTTCGCCGCCGACGTGCCGAAGAAAACCTCCGGCTATGAAGCCGTGACCAGCTCCGATATCGAAGACTTCGACACGTCGAAGTACCCTTTCAAGAAACTCACCGAATCCGAAAACGGCACTTCTTTCACTTCCGGGAAAAAAACCACGGATTGCGAAAAAGGCAAGGATAAAGACAAGAAAGCCGCCGAACACCCGGAGAAATACAAAGCCTACAAAGTCAACATCGAAGGCGACACCAGCAAACTCAATGTGAAAGCCTTCATGCGGCAGGATAAATCCTGGGCGAAGAAGTGGCTGTACGATCCCAAAGAACGGGAAGCCCATGCGGATACCTTCGTACCCGGCTGCGAAAGCTCTTTCAATTCCAAACAGAAATCAGCCGATAAATCCTGCGATACCGATGTGAAGAATTGTGAAAACGAATTCAAGAAAAAGAAAATCGCGTCGTATAAAATCTACAACACGAATGTTACCAGCGCCGGGGATTGCGGCAACATCAAAGCGCCCTGCGTGAAGGACAGGATGACCGGCATCAAATATCAATGGAAAAACCATAACGGCGTTACGGTCGACGCCAGCAAGCTCAGTGACTGCAAAACTTCCTTCAAAAAATCCCTCATCAGCACCGGGCTGGAAGATTCCAGCACTTCTCTGCTCAACCACGAACAGCGCCATTTCGATATCACGCATGAAGTAGCGGAGAAGATGTCGTCGGAAATGCAGGCTCTCGCATCCTCGTTCGCGACCAAAGAAGTGGAAGCCTGCGGAAAGGGAAATGCGATGGCCGCGGCCGAAAAAGCCCTGGCAGGCCAGCGCAAGCAGTTGTCCGACAAGATGAAAGCCGTCAAAAAGACGCTCGGCACTTACCAGAAAAATTATGACGCCGAAACCGACCACAGCCGCAAAACCAAAGCGCAGGACTGGTGGAACAGCAATATCGATGCGGGTTTGCTGAAGTCGTCCGGCGTTAAGGACAAGTTTATGTAATTACCGTTCTTTCACATCCGCGATCATGGCTTCGAAGAACCACGTAATCCCTGCGGCCGCGTAGCCGAGGAGGCGCGATTCGTCGCCCAGTTCGGAGGATATGATCTGCGTTTTTTCCCGGATCTGCGTCATGCAGTACGTATTGATCGCCTGTTGCATGGGCAGCGTGATGTATTGGCGCGCCGCGGCGATTTTTCCGCTCAGGATCACCATCTCGGGGTTGAACAGCTGGATAAGGATGGAAATTCCTTTCCCGAGGTTCGTCCCGATATTCGACAATAATTGGATCGAGTACTGGTCGCCCTTGTTGGCTGCGCGGATGATCAGTTCCGTTTCGATACGGTATATTTCCTTGTTGGAAAGGTCGTTGATGATGGAGTTTTGCCCGGACAAGATACCTTCCCGCGCCATTTTCGACAGCGTCATCCCTGAAGCCACCGTTTCCAGGCACCCGTATTTCCCGCAATAGCACAGCTCGCCGTTTTCCACGAAAGGCATATGCCCCATTTCCCCGGAAAATCCGGAGCTGCCATGCTGCACTTTGCCGTCCATGATAATGCCGAGCCCTATGCCCCAGTCCATCAAAATAACCAGCACGTTCTTCCTGCCGATGGCGTGGCCATATCGCAGCTCCGCCAGCGCGGAACCTTTCACATCGTTTTGAATCACTACCGGCAGCCCGATCTGCTGTTCGAAGGCCTCGCGCAGGGTGAGCCCGTCGGTTTCATCGAGCAGGTAGCTGTAGTTTTCGCCCGTTTCGGGGTCGATGAGCCCGGGCATGCCCACGCTGCACCCCACCAGCCGGGATTCTTCGATATTGGCGGATTTGACCAGTTCCCGGATATGTTCGAGCAGGGTTTCGAAATAGGCTTTCCGGTTGCGGGACAGCGTAACCGAAACGGTTTGGACCGGCGTCACGAAGTGATTGTTGTTGTCAACGATCGCCATACTGGTCTTAAACAGTTCAATATCAATGCATATCACGTAGATAACGTTCTTCTGCAAGCGGAAAAGGTCCGGTTTTCGCCCGCCGATCGACTCTCCCACGCCGCGTTTCTCCACGATTTTCTCCCGCGTCAGCTCCCCCAGCATCTTAAATACCGTGGGCGCGCTGATCCCGATCGTATCGCACAGGGCGGAAATCGAAGATGGCCCCTTTGTATAAAGGTGTTGTAACAACTTGTATCTCAGCTGAATTTGCTTCTTACTAAGCCCCGGATCCATCAAAAACGGGTCACGATTAATTAACTTAAGATTCATTGCTCCAGTATTTTCGATTTAACTGCAAATCTTTGAAAAATTTTTTAATGAAGTAATTTGTTTTTATTAAAAAATCAAAAAAGATTGAAAGAGTGTGAAATAAGACCTGATATTTGAAATGCATACATGAAATAATCTGAAATCAAAACACAAGTCTTGTTAAAACATATTTAAAGTTTTAAAACCGGTAAACCGCCGGACAGGGCAAGCCATTTTGCCCCCCGGCGGCCTATGCCTGAAGTGTATTCATCCAAGTACCTGCTGACCTTGTAACATAGTATATCCGTCCGGGCTATAAGCCCTCTCATTCTCTTGTCCAACCTGTTCATCCGCGATGCGAAGGCGCAACACGGGCGGGGCATGCTATGTCTGCATCAACCAATTATTCACAAAACGGAAATTTCACAAACACGCGTAATTGTTATGAAGTATCTATTCCTATTATCATCGCTAATGCTATGCCTTCTGCATGCCAGCGCCCAGCAGAAAAACGTCAGGGGCAGCGTGCAGGACACTACGGGCGCCCCTATCCCCGGCGCCACGGTTATCGTAAAGGGGACCAACATCGGTACGGCCGCCGGGGCCGACGGCCGCTTCGAAATCAGCGTTCCCGGTAACTCCGCCGTGCTGATCGTCAGCTCCATCGGGTTCCAGGAACGGGAATACCAGGTGGGCGACAAAACCAACATCAACATCCGGTTGTCCCAGGGCGGGAAAGACCTGGACGGCGTGGTGGTGATGGGTTTTTCCAAGGTAGAGCGGCGCCACGTGGCCTCCTCTGTCGCGGAAATGGACATGAAACAGGCCAAAAGCCGCCCCATCGCCAAGCTCGAGGAAGCGTTCTCCGGAACGATCCCCGGCGTCACCATGATGCAGGGCTCCAACCTTCCCGGCAGCCGTCCGGGCTCGATTTCCATCCGCGGCATCAGCACCCTGCAGAACGCCGACCCGCTGGTAATCGTTGACGGGATGGAAATGTCGCTCTCCGACATCGATCCCAACCAGGTAAAGAGCATCACCATCCTGAAAGACGCGGCCTCCGCCTCCATGTACGGTTCCCGCGGCGCCAACGGCGTTATCGTGATCGAAACCGAGCGCGGCGCCACCGGCAAATTCAAGGTAGACCTCAACACCTGGTATGCCGTTTCCAAACCCATCGACCTGCCCAAATTCGTGAACGGCGCAGATTACATGCGCCTTAATAACGAAGCGCGCATCATGCAGGGCCAGACTCCCTCGTTTTCGGCTGACTCCATCGCCAAAATGGAATCCGGCCAGCTGAAGAGCATCGACTGGCTCGATGAAGTGATCCAGCGCAACGCCACTTCCTCCAACACCGCGCTGAACGTGTCCGGCGGCGGTGGTGTGGGAACATTCAACCTCATGCTGGGGTACATGAACGAAGGCGGCCAGAACAACATCGAAGGAACTCAGAAATTCTCCGCACGTTTCAACACCAACATCAACATCGCCGATAAATTCGTGCTGCTGGCCGACTTCTACGCGCACCGCCTGCAGGTAGACCGCCTGCAAGCAAACGACGACGGCCACGGCCTCTATGCCCTCGCCTGGCGTATGAATCCCTCCCAGCAGGTATTCTATCCCAATACCGGGCTGGGTATCGATGAGCATTACCAGCTGCATAACAATATCAACCCCGTAGCGTCCATCAACCGCGGCGGTACGAAAAATTACATGCACGACTGGAGCACTATCAACCTCCGCCCCAGGTACAATATCACCAAGAACCTCAATGTAGAGGGTAACGTTTCGTATGTAATTAAAAAGTCGGCGCAGAAATGGCAGCGCTCCACTTTCAAGTTCTATGACGGCAACGGCAAGCCCGTTACCACCTGGGGCAACGTAGTAGGTGCAGAACAGGATGTGTCCGAAAGCCAGCTCACCACCCGCGCGCTCGTCAACTATACCGCCAACCTCCGCGGCAGGAAAGACAAAATCTACCTCACCGCCGGTGCGGAATCCATGAGCTGGATATTCTCCAACTTTAATGAAATTTCCAAAGCATCGTTCTTCGGTAAACTGAACTACTCGTTCGACAGCCGCTACATCCTCGAAGTAACGGCCCGCGGCGATGGCAGCTCCAAGTTCGCGCCGGGCAACCGCTGGGGCTTCTTCCCCTCTGCGGCATTGGCCTGGAATGTAACCAACGAGAAATTCATGAAATCGCTGATGAGCAGCGGCGCGGTGGATAACCTCCGTTTCCGCGTGTCTTATGGCCAGATCGGTAACGAAGACGTAAAACCTTACCTGTGGGAAGAAATCGTGAATAACTACGGCTGGACGATGCGCATGCCCAACCCGAACTTCTCCTGGGAAAAACAGAAGCAGTGGAACGTGGGTATGGAATTGACCACCCTCGACAAACGCCTGAGCTTTACCGGTGAAATCTACCGGAAATTTTCCTTCGACCTGATTTACGACAAATTCCCCGTGCCGCCGCTGACCGGTTCGCACACCCTGGAATCCGCCGTGAACATCGGTGAAGTGGAAAACAAAGGCTTCGAGCTGTCGCTGAAATGGAACGACAAAATCGGTGAAAACTTCCATTACAGCATCGGCGGTATGCTGTTCGACAACAAGAACAAAGTGCTGAAAGCGGGTTACCGCAGCAACGATACCCTCATCTTCAAGGATAATGCCGACAAGGTTTGGTATCGCGGCGTGGCTATCGACAACTATTACGGTTACCAGTCCAACGGTTACTTCCGTGATGCCGATGACGTAGACAAAACGGCTGCCAAGCTGCCGAACGCGCTACCCGGCGACATCAAGTACATCGACCAGAACGGCGACGGCGTGATCAACAACCTGGACCGAGTGAACCTGGGTGATCCGTTCCCGCATATGAACTACGCGGTCAATGTCGACCTGTCGTACAAACGCTGGGACTTCTCCGTTATCGGCCAGGGCGTCGGCAAGCGTATCGGCCACCTTGCAGGTTTGGAAGGTTATCCCGTGCATGTTGACGGCAACACCAACGCACTGGGTGCTCCCCGCCAATACTACGCAGACAACCGCTGGACGCCTGAAAACCAGAACAGCCGGTTCCCCCGTGTATGGAACGGCGCCAGCACCAACACGTACCTGAGCAACGTTTGGCTCGGTGATGCTTCCTTCTTCCGTATCAAAATGATGCAGCTGGGGTACACTTTCCCGAAAATTGGCGGCAGCATCCGCAACGTAAGGGTGTATGTCAACGCGCAGGACGCGATCACCTTCACCAAATGGGAAGGGCTTGAGCCTGAAAGAAACGGCGGCGGCGGCAGATATCCCCGCATGGCCGTGTACAGCATTGGATTGAAAGCTACTATGTTCTAATCAACTTATTCAATTGATCATGAAAAGACTTTTTTATGCATCCCTGATCTGTGGCGCTACTGCGATGACCGGATGCGAGAAATTCCTCGATAAAAGAGACCCGACTGCCACCAGGTTCGAAGAGTTCTTCAACACCGAAGACGATCTCCGCCGCGTGGTATATTCTTCCTACAGAGACGTTTTCTCCGGCGAGGGGCTGAACGCCAAACTGATCTACCAGGACGACGGTAAATCCGACGATGCGTACAGCCGTTTGGAAAGCCATCACCACCAGCTGGTCGGCAACGGCAACTTCAACTCGAATACGACCGCCTTCAACTGGTATTACGACCTGCACATGAAGCATACCGGCCGTTTGAACGTGTTCATCGCCAATATCGATTTGCCGTATGTGGAAGACGAAGCCGTTCGCACCAAGTACAAAGGCATCCTGCAAGGCCTCCGCGTGTGGCATTACTTCTGGATGGTTTCCCGCTGGGGAGATGTTCCCTTTTACCTGGAGCCCGCCGATCTCGAAAAAGCCACGCAGCCTTCGAAGCCGAAAGAAGAAATCCTCGCTACCCTCTTCCCCATGGCCGAAGAAATCGCCAACAACCTGCCGCCGGACGCCTACACTTCCGACGCGTACATGCTGAACCGCTATTCCTTCAAAGGCATCATCATGCGCTACTACCTGTTCTTCGGGCGGTATGAAGACGCGGCGCGCCTCGCCAAGGAGATCATGGATTCCAACAAATTCTCCCTGCATCCCAAGTACGGCGACCTCTTCAGCTACAAAGCAGATAAAAACAACAGGGAATTCATCTTCACGATGGACATGGCCAGCCACGGCAATACCAACACCAACTCCTTCCAGCACCTGGGCCCGCAATACCGCACCGGCAACGGCCAGTCGTTCGTAGTGCCCCTGAAATCGCTGGTGGATTCGTACTGGACGCTCCAGGGCGAAAAAATCGAAGACTGCGAGCTGCACACCAAGGAAGAATATGAGCTCAATCCCAAGCTCAACCGCGATCCCCGCCTGGCAGCCAGCATCTACATGCACGACGACATGTTCCAGAACGAAAAGATCAATATTTACGATCCCAACAGCCCGATGTACTACGAAAGAGCGCGCGCCAGCCGCTCGGGTTACTGGTACCGCAAGTTCGTGGACGAGGCAGACGCCTTCCGCACCGGCGGCAATATGCACTTCCCCTGGCTCCGTTATGCAGAAGTACTGCTGACCTACGCCGAAGCGAAGATCATGCAGGGGCAGATAGATGACCTCGCCAAAAAATGCATCAACGATATCCGCCGCCGTGCCGGCCTGGATATGGATGCCGCCGACGTCACCAAAGGCAAGTATGCCTCTTACAACCAGCAGCAATGGATCGACCTGATCCGTAACGAACGCCGTATTGAAATGGCAGGCGAAGGCCGCCGTTACGACGATATCATCCGCTGGCGCATCGCCGAAAAAGTGCTCAACGAGCCCGCGCTCGGCCACACCCGCATGGTGAACGGCGAAAAAGTGACCTTGAAAATCGAGGACCGCTCCTTCCGCCCGAACAACTACGTTTGGCCGTTCCACGAGAACAGTTTGAAAGTAAGCCCCGGTCTCAGGCAGAATCCGGGTTATTAATAAGTCAGGTATGAATTGGTAAGAACGGCCGGTCGGATGACCGGCCGTTTGATTTTAATCTGTATCTTCCCGCCAGGAAACCTGCCGTCATGAAAACCCACGCCCTCAACCAATCCATCAATTTCTTCTGGACCATCCTGTGCTTTGCGCCGGTGCTCTGGTACTGGTATGCGGCCGGATGGGCAACCTGGGCATGGATCATCCTCGGTATTTCCTTCCTTCCTACCTTCTTTCCCGACAAACTGATCCAACGGATGCAGCTCGCCAAAACCCGCCGGGGCTTCGAGCGGCTGGGCGCCAAAACCTTCCG
This sequence comes from uncultured Chitinophaga sp., assembly GCF_937874145.1. GTDB lineage: Bacteria > Bacteroidota > Bacteroidia > Chitinophagales > Chitinophagaceae > Chitinophaga. Next base: position 16,089 of record NZ_CALNBI010000459.1, read on the forward strand.
TAAGCTCACGCAGGACGGCGACTGGGCCAAAGCCGCCACGCATAGCACCGGCAGCACCATCGGCAACCTGGAGGGCGCGGAAAAATATCTCTCCACGATCCGGATGTACGAGAAGTTCCATTGGATCTGCGGGATCTTTTTCGGGCTGACGGCCATTCATGCTTTTGCAACTGGATATTGGATAACGGGAGTACTCGTCACCATTGCCAATTTCATCTTCAACTTCGCCGCCATCGTTTTGCAGCAATACAACCGGCTGCGGATCGGCAATGCACTGCGCAATGCCAGGCGCATCGATATCTGAAACAACAATGGCCGCCTCCCTGCGGAAACGGCCATTGCTCAACTGCTATACTGCGCGGTTATTTGATCTTTTCACGAATCTGCTCCAGCGATACGTTCTCTGCCACTACGTTGCCTTTCGCATCCAGCAGGAACATGGCGGGGATCGCTTTTACCTGGTATGCACTGGCAATCTCCTGGCGGTCGAGGAAGCTTTTCCACGGGAATTTCTCTTCTTTGTCGGCTTTTACCCAGTCGGCGTCCTTTTTATCGATCGACACGCTGATGATCTCCACATCCTTCCCGTGTTCGGCGTAAAACTCCTTCAGCGCAGGCACCGCCTTGCGGCAGGGCGCGCACCAGGAAGCCCAGAAATCCACGATCACGTATTTCTTGCCTTTGGCGAT
>NZ_CALNBI010000460.1 GCF_937874145.1 uncultured Chitinophaga sp.
CGCGAGCGTCACCAGCGTGAGCTCCCAACTATTGTAGAACATCCAGCCCGCCATGATCGCGAACTGCAGCACCGCGGGGATCGCCTGGTCGATGGCGGAGCATGGCGCCACATCGCTGTGGGACCAATTTAACCTCATTCTCGGGTTGTTCACCGGCGGTGTGGGCGGGCTCTTCGTGCTGGGGATCTTCACCCGCCGCGCAACAGGCGCCGGCGCTGTGGCGGGGTTCGTGGTGAGTGCGGTGGTACAGGTCATCCTGCTGCAATTCACATCCATGCACCTGCTGATGTATGCTTTTACAGGGCTCGCTTCCTGTGTGATCGCGGGCTATGCCTGGAGCCTGCTGTTTCCTAAAATTCAACACATTCAAGGCCTGACCATTCACCGATAAAAATGAACCTTATGCCATACAATATCCAGGAACTCGAAGCGCTGCGCGATTTTTATGCAAATCAACTGCTGCACGACACTATCCCGTTCTGGTTCCCGCGATCTTACGACTACGAGCACGGCGGTTTCCTGCTGATGCGCGATGCCGGCGGCGAGCTGATCGATGATGACAAGGCGGTCTGGATCCAGGGAAGGGCCACCTGGCTGCTGTCTACCCTTTACAACACCGTGGAAGCGAAACCGGAATGGCTGGAAGGGGCGAAACTGGGATACGACTTCCTCGTCAACCACTGCTTCGACACCGACGGCCGGATGTTTTTCCATGTAGCCAGAAATGGCGCCCCCATCCGCAAGCGCCGTTATTTCTTCTCCGAAACTTTTGCCGTGATCGCCATGGCCGCGTATTCCAAAGCCTCCGGCAATGAAGAAGCGGCCGGCCGCGCACGCGAGCTGTTCGGCAAATGTGTGGCATATGCCACTCCGCCCGGTCTGCTGGAACCCAAGTTCGAACCAACGCGCCCGGCCAAAGGGATCGGCGTTCCCATGATCATGCTCAACACCGCGCAACAACTCCGCGATACCATCGGCGATCCGCGTTGCGACGCGCTCATCCTGCAATGGATCGGCGACATTGAAAAATACTTCGTGAAAGACGACATCCGCTGCGTGATGGAACAGGTAGCGCCCGACGGCAGCATCATCGACCATATCGACGGCCGCACCCTCAATCCCGGGCACGCCATCGAAGGCGCGTGGTTCATTTTACATGAAGCGGTGTACCGCAACAACGATCCCCGGCTCATCAGCCTGGGCTGCCGCATGCTCGATTACATGTGGGAACGGGGATGGGATACCCAACACGGCGGCATCCTCTATTTCCGCGACGTTTACAACAAACCCGTACAGGAATACTGGCAGGATATGAAGTTCTGGTGGCCGCATAACGAAGCCATCATCGCCACGCTCCTCGCCTACCTCGTAACCGGCAACCCGAAATACGCACAATGGCACCGGGAGGTACATAGCTATGCCTACACCCGCTTCCACGACAAGGAACACGGCGAGTGGTTCGGCTACCTGCACCGCGACGGCTCCATCGCGCAAACCGCGAAAGGCAACCTGTTCAAAGGCCCGTTCCACCTGCCGCGGCAGGAATGGTATTGCCGGCAATTGCTGAACACCCATCTGCAAAAAAGTAACGTATGATCCGGCGCATCGCATACCTGGTATTCTTCCCGGTGTTTGCTTTCGGGCAGCTCAACACCGATCCGGCCTGGATGGATCATATGGTCCTCCAGCGCCATCAACCCATCACCATCACCGGGAAAGCCGCTCCGGGAGAAACGGTGCGCCTTACCTTCAAGGGGCGCTCCGCATCCACGCGCGCAATGGCCGATAGCACCTGGCGCATCCGCATCGGGCCGCTGCCGGCGGGCACACATCCTGCCGACATGCTCATAACTGCTGGTACGGCGCGCCTCAGGCTCAGGGATGTGCTCGTGGGCGATGTGTGGCTGTGCCTGGGCCAGTCAAACATGGAATTCCCCATGCGGGGCGAAGCGCATTATACCGAAGCACGGAAAAACCTTTCCGGGCAAATGATCCGCTTTTACAATCCGAAGTACGCGGGCAAAGGGATTTACAACCAGCGCTTCCCCGACAGCCTCGCCCGCCTGCTCGACAGTGGCGGTTTCTACACCGGCGGCGCCTGGCAACCCTGCGATACCGCGTCACTCCCGGACATGAGCGCCGTTGGCTACTATTTTGCGCAAAAAGTAACACAGCAGGTGGGCGTACCCGTTGGCCTGGTGCATCTCGCCATCGGCGGCGCGCCCCTGGAAACGTTCATCCCGAAAGAAGCCCTGCTGGCCGATAGCGCCTTCGCCCGGAAAGTACGCGGCAACTGGCTGCAAAACCCCGATCTGCCCGACTGGTCGCGGGAAAGAGGGCGCCAGAACCGCGGGCACGACGAAAGCCCCGAAGGCCCGGCGCATGGTTACAAACCCGGTCTCGCTTTTGAAAAGGGACTGCGCGCCTGGACGAACACACCCATCGCAGGCATCCTCTTCTACCAGGGCGAAACCAACGCACAGGAATCAGCGCGCGTATCGGAATACGGGCGGTTGTTCGCGCTGATGGTCCGC
>NZ_CALNBI010000461.1 GCF_937874145.1 uncultured Chitinophaga sp.
TTTTGACGGCGGGATCGCGGGCGCCGTTTCCCCGATACGGTATTTCCTTACCTTTACCGCGTTGCTTCAACAAACCCGGTCAACACATTGTTAACTTTATTCTAACCACAAACATATGACGACAGTTAAAGCTTATGCCGCCCAGGACGCAACGTCGCCCGTAGCTCCCTGGCAATTCGAGCGCCGGGATCCCGGTCCGTTCGACGTGGAATTCGATATCCTTTATTGCGGCGTCTGCCACAGCGACCTCCACCAGATCCGCAACGAGTGGGGCAACTCCATTTTCCCCATGGTTCCCGGGCATGAGATCGTGGGCCGCGTAACGCGGGTGGGCGCTAAAGTCACCAAATTCAAAGCCGGCGACCTTGCCGCGGTGGGCTGCCTGGTAGACAGCTGCCGGAAATGCTCCAATTGCAAGGACGGCAACGAGCAGTATTGCGAAAACGGTTCTTCCGGCACGTATAATTCCTACGAACAGGATCACGCCACGCCCACTTATGGCGGGTATTCCAATATGATCGTGACCGATGAAGCTTTCGTGCTGAAGGTATCCGACAAGCTGCCGCTGGCCAACGTGGCGCCGCTGCTTTGCGCCGGTATCACCACGTATTCGCCGTTACGCCACTGGAAAGTGGGCAAGGGGCATAAAGTGGCGGTGATGGGGCTTGGCGGCCTCGGGCACATGGCCGTGAAGTTTGCGGCGGCTTTTGGTGCGGAAGTGACCATGCTCAGTACCAGTCCGAAAAAGGAAGCCGACGCGCGGGCGCTGGGCGCGCATAAATTCGTGCTGACCACCGACAAGGAACAGCTGAAACCGGTACGCAACTATTTCGATTTTATCCTGGATACCGTTTCGGCGCCGCATGATTACAACCTGGCACAGAGCCTGCTCCGTACCAACGGAGTGCAGATCTGTGTGGGCGTTCCGCCGACGCCGTTGGAGATTGCTGGTTTCAGCCTGATCGGCAACCGCCGGAGCATCGCGGGCTCCATGATCGGAGGGATCGCGGAAACGCAGGAAATGCTCGATTTCTGCGCGGAATATAATATTGTGTCGGATGTGGAAGTGATCGACATGAAATATGTGAACGAAGCTTATGAGCGCATGCTGAAAGGCGATGTGCGGTATCGTTTCGTGATTGATATGGCCACTTTGTAAGGGCCGCACATCCAGCCCGAAACCATTCCCCTGGTTTCGGGCTGTTTTTTGTCAGTTTCCGGGATGATTCCGGCCCGTTTGAAGGGGAACGGGGATCATTGCGCCGGGCGGAATCCCCCGGTATCTTTGTTCAAAACCTCGAATTTTTCATGGAAGTAAAATACATCGACGCCGCTACAGCCGTAGCGCAGATCCAATCCGGACAACGCGTATTCGTTCATGGCAGCGCCGCCACTCCCGAACTCCTCGTGAAAGCCCTGCAGGCGCGGCAGGCTGAAGTCAAAGGCGTAGAGCTGGTGAGCATTACCACGCTCGGCAACGTAAATTTCGACGCCCCCGAATGCCGGGAAAGCTTCTTCTTCAATTCCCTGTTCGTGTCTGCCGCCACGCGCGCGGTGGTCAACAGCGAATCCGGCGATTACGTACCCATCTTCCTCAGCGAAATCCCCCAACTTTTCTACCGCAACATCCTCCCGCTGGATGCGGCATTCATACAGGTTTCCCCACCGGATGCGCATGGTTATGTGAGCCTCGGAACGTCCGTCGACATCGCGAGGGCTGCAGTGGATACCGCCCGGTACGTGGTGGCCCAGGTGAACCCCAATATGCCCCGCACGCATGGAGACGGGTTCATCCACATCAGCAGGATCCATGCGATGGTGTGGCACGACGCGCCGCTGCCCCTGGTGGACTATTCCGCCGGCGTTACGCCCGCCGTGGAAAGCATCGGGAAGCACGTTGCCGCGCTGATCGAAGACGGCGCCTGCCTGCAATTGGGCATCGGCACCATCCCCGACATGGTATTGCGCAACCTCACCGGGCATAAAGACCTCGGGTTGCATACCGAAATGATGTCGGACGGGGTGATTCCGCTCATCGAAAGCGGCGTCATCAACAACTCCCGCAAAAAACTCAATACCGGCAAAACCGTTACTTCTTTCATGACCGGCACGGAGAAGCTGTACAAGTTCGTGCACGACAACCCTTCCATCCGCGTGATGGACATCGGGTATGTGAACGATACTTCCGTGATCCGCAAGAACCCCAAAGTGGCGGCTGTCAACAGCGCCATCGAGATCGACATTACCGGGCAGGTGTGCGCTGATTCCATCGGCACCTACCAGTATTCGGGCATCGGCGGGCAGATGGACTTCATCCGCGGCGCTTCGCTGTCGGAAGGCGGCAAGCCGATCATCGCATTGCCATCCGTCACCAATAAAGGCATTTCGCGCATTACGCCGTTCCTGAAAGAAGGGGCGGGCGTGGTGACGACGCGGGGGCACATCCATTGGGTGGTAACGGAATTCGGATCGGTGGATCTTTTCGGGAAGAACCTGAAGCAGCGCGCCAAAGCCCTCACCGGCATCGCCCACCCGGATCACCGGGAAGCGCTGGAGAAAGTGTATTTCGAAAGGTTTCTGAAAGGAAGGGGTTAATCCGGCGGGTGGAGCCGCACGCCGCTCAGCCAGCCCGCCATAAACTGGAAGATTTCCAGGCGCTGGGGCTCGTTGTGCATTTCATGATAAAGGCCATCCCATTCTTTATACGTTATTAATTGCTGCGGCGCCAGCTGCGCAAACTGACGGGAGCCGTCGACGCTCGTGAATGCATCTGCATTGCCGTGCATGAGGAGCGACGGGATTTGTAACCTGTCCGCATGCCGGAGGCACCAGATCCCGTTGCTCACTAAAATATGCATGAGCCGCAAACTCGCGTAGGGGTGGCGAAGCGGGTCCTGTTCAAATTTCTCCACTTCTTTTTGATCATGTGAAATCTTGTTGATATCCAGCGGTGCTTTGACGCGCAGATGGGGCAGGAGTGAAGCCCCCGCGCGCAGGATACCCCGCAGTACCCTATTGGGATTTTGCGGCAGGAGCAATGCCGGCGCGGAGATCACAGCCGCCTGCGCGTCAGGCTGGCGGTGCAGCAGCAGCCCCGTGAGCAATCCCCCGCCCATGGAATGCCCGTAGAGGATCATGGGCGCAGGGTGGCGGTCCCACGTGGCCTGGAGGAACGCTTCGAGGTAATCGAAGATGGCTTCCAGCGGCAGGGCATCACCACGCTTGCCGTCACTTTTGCCGTGACCGAAATGATCGATCCCCGTCACGAGGTAGCCTTCTTTATTGAAAAAGTCCGCCATCGGCGCATACCGTTCCAGGTGCTCGCCGATGCCATGGATCACCACCATCACGCGGTGGTAATGCTCCGGTTGCCAGGTGATGCCGTGGAAGTTGCGGCCTTTGTACGACCAGGTGAAATCATGTTTCATGCTTCAATATAACCCCCGTTATTCAAATTTGTTGGAGTAACCGTTGACGGGAATCATTTGTTTAATTCCAACCATAACCGTAGGTTTGCACCGCATTTGGTTGCAGACCCCTTTCCGGGGGCGCGCATTAAAAGGGAATCCGGTGCAAAACCGGAGCTATCCCCGTAGCTGTAATCCTGCATTCGTATTTACCGGCATCACTGCATGCCACTTTCCAAAAGAAGGGAAGGCAAGCCGGTAAAGCAGGAGAGCCAGAAGACCTGCCTCATGTTTTTACCATTCAACGCTTTCGGGTGAAAAGCCAGGGATGTAAAGCCTTACAGGGCATTATATTCTCATTTTAAGAACCCTTTGTGCGCGTAGGGATCGTCGTGCGCATGAACAGGCAACGTATTGCCTGCACAGCACACGCTTCCCGGATGGTTGTTTCGGAAAAAATAAAACCAAATATGAAACAACATGTACGCATTACGCTGGCGCTGGCCGTTATGGCCTTCGCAGCCGCCTGTAACAAAAAAGACGATGCAAAGCCCTCCGGCCCGAAGATCCACATCGCCAAACCGGAGCAGACCATCGCCGTGGGGCAGTCTGTAGAACTGAAACCGGAGTTCACGCAGGACGCGGGAATATCCTTCCGGTGGACCGTCAACAACGAACCCGCAGGCACCAGTGCTTCCTTTACCTTCAAACCGCAAACGCAGGGCGATTACAAGATCACTTTCGTGGCCAGCACTACGCATGGTAAGGATTCCGCCAATTACCGCATTACCGTCCTCGGCCAATACGCCAACGGCATCCTGCTCCTCAACGAAGGCTGGATGGGCACCGAAACCGGCAGCGTATTCTGCTACCAATATGGTGCAGACACGCTCGTGCCCTGGGTCTACAAAGCCGTCAATCCCGGCAAAACCCTCGGCGGCCTGGCCAACACGCTCCAATACGGCTCCATTCACAACGGCAAACTTTACCTCGTCGTGAAAGCCGGCGGCCCCCTTGTGGTCACCGATGCAACCCCTCTCGTGGAAACCGGCCGTGTCAACAATATCGCTTCCGGCAAAGGCATGACCTTCCTCGGCCTCGACGCCACCCGCGGCCTCATCGGCGCCACCGACGGCATCTATCCCATTAACCTCAGCACCCTCGCCATCGGCGCTAAAATCACCGGCGTATCCGGCGCTACCGGCAATATGGTCAAATCCGGCAACTACGTGTTCGCGCACAACAGCACCGACGGCATGGCGGTCCTCAACGCCCCCACCTACGCCGTTGTGGAAAAGCCCTTCAAAGCCACCATCGGGTTCGTTACCGGCAAGAACGGAAGGATCTACGGCGCAAAGGATTCCCTGCTGATGTCCGTACACCCCACCACGCTGGTGAAAGATTCCGTGAAAATGCCCTTCCGTGCCGTATCGCCGTTCGGTGCCTGGAGAAGCGTGCAGATGACGGCTTCCACGCTCAACGACCACATCTTCATCATCCAGCCCGGTTCCGGATGGAGCTATGGCAAAAAGCTGTACCGGTATGTTGCCGGCAACGCCGCATCCATCAATGAACCTTTCATTACCCTGCCCGACGACCAGTGGTTCTACGGTTCCGGCGTAAACTACGATCCGCGTACCGACGAGCTGGTAGTTACCACCATCAACGGCGCCATGACCGGCCGCATCAACAAAGTGGCGTTCTATAACGCGCAAACCGGCGCCCTCAGGAAAACAATCACATACGAAGGCTGGTACTTCCCGGCCATGACCGTACTGCAACCATAACCATGAAATCCCTCTGGAAAATCCGCTGCACCGGGGCCTGCCTGCTACTTGCAGGCAGCGCCGCCGCGCAGGAAATCCCCGATTCCAACCGGGTGCGCGACCTGCGGGAAGTGCGCATATTCGCGCCCAGGCCCGTCCGCGAAATATCACCGGGACAAACGTTACAGGGCGCGCAGCTGCAAAGGCTCGGCGCCCAGTCGGTGGCCGACGCCATCCGGTATTTCTCCGGGCTGCAGATCAAGGATTACGGCGGAGTCGGCGGGTTGAAGACGGTGGACGTCCGCGGGATGGGCACCAACCACACCGCCGTGTTCTACGACGGGATCCAGCTGGGCAACGCGCAAAACGGGCAAATCGATCTCGGGAAATTCTCGATGGACAATATGCAGGCTGTTTCCCTCTACAACGGGCAGAAGAGCAATACTTTCCAGCCCGCGAAAGATTACAGCGCTTCCGCCGCCATCTATCTCACACCGCTACGGCCGGAGTTCAGGGACGGGAAGAATTATTTGTTGAAAGGTATCGTCAAAACCGGTTCCTTCAGCCTGCTCAATCCCGCCGTCCTCTATCATCAGAAACTCGGCAAACGCACCGCGCTGTCGCTGAACACGGAATATGTGTATGCCGGCGGGCAATACAAATTCCGCTACCGGAAAGTCAACGGTTACGACACCACCGCCATGCGCAAGAACGGCGACGTGAACGCCTTCCGCGCCGAAGCTTCCCTGCATGGCAGCATGCCCTCGGGTGACTGGAGCACGCGCGTGTACTTCTATGACTCCGAGCGCGGGCTGCCAGGGTTCGTCGTCAACGGGGTATTCGGGCACACCGACCGGCAGTGGGACCGCAACTTCTTCTGGCAGGGCCAGTTCCGGAAAGATATCGCCAAACGGTACAGCGTGCTCGTCAACGCCAAGTACGCGAACGATTACACGAGATACGTAGCATCGGATCCCACTTGGCTGCTGATCGACAATACCTACCGGCAACAGGAAGCCTATGTTTCGGTTGCGCAGCAATACACCATCAAACCCTGGTGGACGGCGGGCTTGTCGGCCGACTATCAATATAACCTGCTCAACGCCTCGCTGAAGAATTTCTCTTATCCCCGGCGGCATACGGTGCTGGGGGCGCTCAGCAGTTCGGTGACCTTGCCGCGCTTCAATGCGCAGGCCGCCCTGCTGGCGACGCTAATGAACGAAAGCGTGCGGCTCAACAGCGCCTCCGGGCCAAAAAGAGAACTGACGCCTTCGCTGGTACTGTCGTGGCAACCGGTTAAAAATGAAGATTTCAGGCTAAGGGGGTTCTACAAGAACATCTTCCGCATGCCCACCTTCAACGACCTGTACTACACCGAAATCGGCAACTCGCGGCTGGACCCGGAATACACCATTCAATACGACGCCGGTTTCACCTGGAACAGGCCGCGGCCCGGCAAAGTCCTGGAGAATATTTTCCTCGAAGCGGACGCCTACTATAACGAAGTTACCGGCAAGATCGTGGCCATGCCTACCGTCAGCCAGTTCCGGTGGACCATGGTGAACCTCGGGTTCGTTAAGATCCACGGGCTCGACGTCCGCGCAGGGGCCACCGCGCTGATCTGCAACCAGGTTAGGATCGCTGCGCGGATGAGTTACACTTTCCAGCAGGCCAGGGATTGGACCGACCCGCAAGACAGCTTCTACGGCGATCAGATCGTATACCTCCCCCGGCATGCCGGTTCGCTCATCGCCAGCTTGGATTATGGCGACTGGGGGCTGAATTACAGCCAGCTTTACACCGGCGAACGGTACAATGCCAAAAGGAACATCCCCGAGAATTACATGCAACCCTGGTACACCAGCGATCTGTCGCTGCGGAGGGTTGTGCGGGTAAAGAAAACGGAATTGACCCTTACGGCGCAGGTCAACAATCTTTTCAACCAGTTCTACGATGTGGTGATCAGCTACCCGATGCCGGGAAGAAATTACAAAGCCGTGCTGGCCGTGCAACTATAATTCAAAACATCAAAACCATGCAACGAACTTTATTACGCTTGTCTTTTTGCCTTTGGATGATGACGATGGCCTGCCGGAAAGGGGACCATATCGTTCCGCCCGTGGTGACGCCGGTGGATTCCGCGAAGGTAGACGGTTACCTGGGCTTTTACCTGCTGAACGAAGGGAACATGGGCAGCAATAAATCCACGCTGGATTATTACGATTACACAACCGGCAACTACGTCAAGAACATCTACGCCACCATCAATCCCAATATGGTAAAGGAATTGGGGGATGTGGGAAATGATATCCGGATTTTCGGAAGCAAGCTGTATGCCGTCATCAATGTATCGAACAAGGTAGAAGTGATGGATGCCCGCACCGCCAAACGCATCGGCCAGATCAACATCCCCAACTGCCGGTACCTGGCTTTCGCGAACGGGAAGGCGTATGTGAGCTCATACGCCGGCCCGGTGGTGATCGATCCCCACGCGCCCATAGGCTACGTGGCCGAAGTGGACACCGCCACGCTCCAGGTAACCCGAAAGGTGATCGTGGGGTACCAGCCGGAAGAAATGGCTGTGGTGGGCAACAAGCTGTATGTCGCCAACAGCGGCGGATACCGCGCCCCGAATTACGACCGCACCGTTTCCGTGATCGACCTGGAAACGTTCACTGAAATCAAAAAGATCGAAGTCGCCATCAACCTGCACCATGTTAAAGCGGACCGGCATGGTGATTTGTACGTGTCGTCCCGGGGGGATTATTACACCGTCCAACCCTCCCTGCATATCATCGACACGCAGACGGACCGCGTGAAAAAAAGCCTCCCGCTGGCCACCAGCAACCTCTGGATGCACGGCGACACCGCTTATGTCTATGGATCGGCGTTCAGCTACAACACCCACGAATGGACGATCTCCTACAACATGCTTGATCTGAAAACGGAGACCCTGCTGCCGGGCAGCTTCATCACCGACGGTACGGACAAGCAAATCAAAATGCCCTACGGCGTGGCGGTACATCCCGTTACCGGAGACATCTATGTAACAGATGCCCGTGATTACATTTCTCCCGGCACGCTGTATTGCCTGGACAAGCAGGGCAGAAAGAAGTGGTCTGTCACCACCGGCGACATCCCCGCGCATTTCGCGTTCCTGCCCGCACCCTAAAATCATCATTCATAAAAAAAACAACCTTACATATGAAAAGACATCTGCAATGGCCCGCGCTGGCACTCCTGATGGGTGCAGCCGCCTGTTCCTCCAACGACAAAGACGCCGTAAAGCCCCTGCCTGTCATCGACATGAAATCCCCTGCGGGCGGGTTCACCCTCGACCAGCGCCAATGGCTGCGCATCAGTCCGCAGGTTACGAATGCGGAAAGCGCTTCCTATCTGTGGTTACAGGGCGAAGATACCTTGTCGCTCGAGCGCGACCTGCTGCACGTGTTCGGCACGCCGGGAGAAAACACCTTGCAACTGAAAGTGAAAACCGCGGCAGGGGAGGCTACCCAAACCGTGAAAGTGACCGTAAACGCCCAGGCCTATACGAATGGCGTATTCAAAGTGCATGATTTTCAACCGGCGCCGGCGCAGTTCACTAACAAGCTGCCCCTTTGGAACGAAGGCGATACAGAAGCTGCCATGATCACCAAAGCTGAAGCGGCCCTGAAAAGCGGCAGCATGATCTGCCTCGGCGGGTTCGGCGGATTCGTGGTGATGGGATTTGATCACACCATTATTAACGTACCGGGCGAATATAACTTCCAGGTGCTGGGCAATGCGTTCCAGAACTGGGCGGAACCGGGAATCATCCAGGTGTCGGCGGATGTGAACGGGAACGGCCAGCCAGATGATGAGTGGTTTGAGATCAAAGGCTCCGCGCACGATTCGGCGAAAACCGTCCGCAATTACGAGATCACCTGGCACAAGCCCTCCGCGAACCACGTGCCAACTCCGAACACGCAGTACGCCTATATCACGGACATGAATTACATCAAATGGACCGACAACAAAGGCGGTTCGGGCTATATGGAGAAAAACTCCTTCCACTCCCAAAACTACTTCCCCAACTGGAAAGGCGAAACGATCACGTTCAAAGGCACCATGCTGGACCCCGACCGGATCAGGGACCAATCGGGCGGCGGCTCATTCTTCGTAAGCCCCGCATATGAGTACGGGTATGCCGACAACTGGGCCAATATGGACGAAAAATCCGGCATCAAGATCGACTGGGCGGTGGATGCCAACGGCAAACCCGTAAAACTGAAAGGCATCGATTTCATCCGGGTACACACCGGTATGCGCGCGCAGGGCGGCTGGCTCGGCGAAGTGTCGACCGAGGTGAGCGGCGTGAAGGATTTAAATATCAAATAATATTTAACAAATTGTCCCGGTGCATACTGCCGGGACAATCTTTCATTTTTGCGTAGATTTGTAGCCCATGGTAATAGATCAGGCTACATATAATCAGAAGAAAATCCACCGGCAGGTATTGATATTCATTATTAAAATACTGGTATATGCCGCGGTGGTATACGTTAACCTCACCCAGCGCGACCTGTTTAAGAAATATGAAGTAATAGGGAGTATTTCCAACGCCCTGTCGCTCTTTCTTGGCGCCAACCTGCTGATTTCCATAGGCTGGCTGGTGATGATCAGCTGGTATTTACGGAAAAACCACCTCAAAAGGCTCACCCGCGACAACTTCGTGCTGGGCATCAACCGCATCAGTTCCGTCCTCAATACCGTGATGGCCCTCGTATCGGTCATGGTCCTTTTCGGCGTCAACCCTTTCAATATGTTCGTGAGCGTGAGTATCGCGGCGGCGGCATTTGCGCTGTTGTCGAAGGATTACGTGACGAACATGATCAACGGTCTCATCATTATGTTTTCCGACCAGTTGTCGTTGGGCGACCAGATCCGGGTGGGGGAGTTCCGGGGGAAGGTGCTCGATATTACGCTGATCAACGTGGTGTTGCAGAACGACGACGACGACCTGGTGCTGATCCCCAACTCCGTCATCTTTTCTACGATGGTGCTCAACCAGAGCAAGCAGAACATCAAAAAGCTGACAATTGAGTTCGAGCTGGATTTGAAATACCAGTCTTCGCCCGATGAGCTGGAGCAGTCGCTCAAATCCGTTTTGCGGCCTTTCGCTTCCAATATCACCGAAAACAGTTTTTCGCTGAAGATTTTGGAGATCAAAAAAGACCTGGTGCATTACAAGGTGCAATTCCTCATTCCGCGGCCGGATAAGGAAACGGAGCGCAGGATGCGGCGGTTGCTGATCAATATGATCCTGTCTTTCTCAGGCAGGGAAGTGAATACCACGGAAAACGGCGGATGATTGGAGGGCATTTACTATATTGGGCGCCTTAAACCAGCTCAATATGATGGAAGAACTGACAGCAGGCATCGGCTCCCGCGTGCAGCACGCGCGCTTCGGGCCGGGCGTGATCATCGGGGTGAAATACGCCCAGTACGTTGTGACCTTTATCAATGAAGGCGTGTTGGAGGTCGATAAAACGGACCCAAAATTCGAAGTGCTCTACTCCGAAAACCGCTCCGCCGAAATTGAAACCGCCTCCGAGCTCGAAACCTCCCTGCTCAAAATCCTCCGCCTCTGGAACGGTTTCTCCGAAATCGTACCGCTGGGCGACCGCTGGACCGGCGGTACCCTCCCCCTCACGCCCAAAGACACCAGCCAAAAAGGCAAAGACGTACCCATCGAAGTCTTCTTCCACAAGATCGTCATGGTCCGCGACAGGCTCCGCGTTCTCGAGCAGCAGATCAACGCGCACAAACTCCTCAGCGACGAAGACAAGGTCAATCTCCAGCAATATATCACCCGGATTTACGGTTCGCTGACCACCTTCAACGTGCTCTTCCGCGACAAGGAACACTGGTTCACGGGAGATAAAAGCGGGAAAGACGACTGATCAATTGAAATTTTACTTCAAATACGGCCGGCGCAACGATGTGCCGGCTTTTTTATGCGCAAAACCCTATTTGTGTAAAAACATCCGGAAATCCTTACTGCGCCCATATTTCAGGGAATCAACACGATATGCATGCAGATAATCGAAAAGGGTAGGGAGGTGGAAAATAAATGTGTAAGAAGTACAGAAATTGAATACACGCTGAAATGATGCGTAAATCAAAACGTATAGCCGACACCGAAGACCATGCTGATGTCGGATGTGCCGTTGGCGGCAACAGATGGGCGGCTGTCGTACGAATTGTAAAAAGTGATGTTGACATTGAAGTCGGAAATGATCTCCCAGGCCAGGCGCGTTTCGCCTTCGAGGCGGGTGCGGCCGCGCTGGTTGACGCCGAAGAACAGGGTTTGGGTGGTGGACAGGCTGATGTAGGATGGGTTGGTATATTTGAAGGCATTGAAGGAAAATGCGAGGGGCACTTCCTTGAGGTTATTGCTCCGCCGCCCGTCGATATACACTTCCTGGTTGAACACCACGCCGGTTACCACGCGCGCATGGATCCAGGGGTTCACGAGCACTTTGGCGCCCATGCCCAGGCTTTGGGCAAAGCGGCGGACGAGCCCCAGCTGCAAATTGCGCTCGTAAGCCACAGACACCGCCGGGAAGAAGAAAGGCGTGAGGTCGTACAGCACCTGCACATTGACATCCTCGCGCTCGCGGCTGACGGAGTCGCCTTTGTTGAAGCTGGTGATGCTGGAAAAAGCCGGCCGCACTTCGTACCTGCGCTG
>NZ_CALNBI010000462.1 GCF_937874145.1 uncultured Chitinophaga sp.
GCGTCCGGATGCCGCTGTAGGTGCTGGTCTTGCCCCAGTCCACGGGGTCCGTGTCCTGGAAGTAGCCGTCCTCGAGGAACTCCTGGCCCTGGAAGATCATCGGGATGCCAGGCGAGGTGAAGACGACGCCCGCCGCCAGCGTGGAGCGCTTCTTGGCGGCCCAGCTGCCCGCGTTGCCCGGTCAGATCTCCTCCGGGACGCGCGCCTTGCCGTTGGCCACCTCGTCGTGGCTCTCCGAGTAGATGACGCGCGCGGTGTGCCGCCCGCTGTAGCGCTGGGTGATGGCGTTGCGCACCGCGTTCATGTCACGGCCGCTGTCGTTCGACGCGATGACCGCCGCGCGGATGGCGTGCACGAAGTCGCCGCCCCACTGCGAGTCGAAGCCCGCGCCGCCCGAGGTGTCGGACGTGGCGTCGTTGGTGATGGAGTCACCACCGCCGAAGTCCTCGGCGATGCCGAAGTCGGTCACGATCGCCTTCGCGTGACCGATGTGGAGGTAGCCGTTCGGCTCGGGAGGGAAACGCGTGAGTACCCGCCCGCCGTTAACGCCATTGGAAATGTCTTCTTCTACGATCTGTTCCAGGAAATTCAGTGATCTTTCTTCGCTCATATTTGGCTTTTTATCCGAAATGCAAAGGTAATATAATTGAAAACACGCTTTTGCCGCACTTTCGGGGAAAATACTACATTTACAATCCAATATTCGAATTATGGTCAACCCGAATCAACGTCCCATCCGCGTACTGGTAGCCAAAGTAGGCCTCGACGGCCACGACCGCGGCGCCAAGGTGATTGCCTCCGCTCTCCGCGACGCGGGGATGGAAGTCATCTATACCGGTCTGCGGCAGACGCCGGAAATGGTGGTAAATGCGGCTTTGCAGGAAGATGTGGACGCCATCGGCGTGAGTATCCTTTCCGGCGCGCATATGACCGTATTCCCGAAAATCATCGCTTTGATGAAGGACAAGGGGATGGACGACGTGCTGCTGACCGGCGGCGGCATCATCCCCGATACCGATATGCAGGAACTGTACGCCCTCGGGGTAGGAAAACTGTTCCCGCCAGGTACCCATACCCGGGAAATTGCCGATTATATCGCAGCGTGGACCGGCGAGCACAGAGAATTTTAGTTTTTTTTGAAACTTTTCACAAACACGTTCGTCTTCTTTACGGACGGCAGCATAACGAACGCTTTCCGGGGCAACCAAAACGGAAAGCCCGGCTGTGTGATGCACCGCCGCTGTCCCCATCCTTAACCACTGTAAAGTTGAAACCATCATGAAACTCGTCCGCTACACAATGCTATGCCTGGCCCTTACCGCCGCCGCATCCACCGCCCGCGCCCAGGAAGAAAAGACGGAAGATACCACCGTCGTATCTACCGAAACCAAAAAGAAAGTAAGTTATCATTTCCACATCTATGCACCGCCCAAACCCGGTAAAGGCTACGTGACCGCCGGCGGCAACGGCCCCCTGCTCTCTTTCGCCAATGTGAAAAATAACGACGAGCACGTGCGGAATATCCCCCGTTTCACGATTTTCTTCAATATCGGGACTAACTACAACTACGATTTCAATAACAATATTGGAATATTCAGTGGGTTGAATATCAAGAATATAGGTCTGATCACCAAGCCAACTGACAACGTGAAGCTGAAGCAGCGCGTGTACACCCTGGGCGTACCGGTGGGTTTCAAGATCGGCGACCTCCGCAGTGGCACTTTCCTGTTCTTCGGCGGGGAATACGACATGGCTTTCAATTATAAGGAGAAATATTTCCTCGACGGCGACAAGAAATCCAAGTTCAACGAGTGGTTCAGCGACCGGACGGACCTGTTCATGCCTTCCCTGTTCGCGGGTTTCCGTTTCGGGCCGGCGTTCGGGATCAAGGGGCAGTATTACCTGAACAACTTCTTCAACAAGGATTACACCGAAACCATCGACGGCGTGAAGACGCAGCCGTATAAAGACTTGAAAGCCAACCTGATGTTCGTGACGCTGAGCTACAATTTCGGCATCCGCAAACATGAGAAAACGAAGACCACCACAACCACCGAGTACCGCAAAGGCACGAAGGTGATCATCGAAAAAAGAACGGAAATAACTGATTAATAGGTAATTAGCCAACTCAAAGAGGAAAGCGCCGCCTGTATGGGCGGCGTTTTTTTGTTGCGGTATTTCAAAACCATTTTTAGTACGGTTACAATACGGTATCCCTACTGTATCCCTACTAAGCCATTACTACATCGCCGTTAGGGAATTTTCCGGCGGGCCTGCAAGTTGAAAACACTTAAATTAGCCGGATCATACCAAAACAAAACATCTTTCCATATGTACAACACCATCAGCACCCAGGTGAACGACGGCATCCTGGAAATTACGATCAACCGGCCGGACAAGCTCAACGCCCTCAACCGGGAAGTGATGAAAGAACTGGCTTTGGCCGTGGACGAGGTTTACAAGAATAACGAGGTGTATGCGGCCATCATCACGGGCAGCGGGCCGAAGGCGTTTATCGCCGGAGCGGATATTTCCGAGTTCCTGGAGCTGACGCCGGAGCAGGGGATGGACCTGGCCAAGAAAGGGCATACCATTTTCCAGCGGATAGAGGATTGCCATAAGCCTATCGTGGCGGCGGTGAACGGGTTTGCCCTGGGCGGCGGCTGCGAGCTGGCCATGGCCTGCCATTTCAGGCTGGCGAGCAATAACGCGCGGTTCGGGCAGCCGGAAGTGAACCTGGGGATCATCCCCGGTTATGGCGGCACCCAGCGGCTGACGCGCCTCATCGGCAAAGGCAAAGCCCTCGAGCTCATGCTCACCGGGGATATGATTTCGGCCGAAGAAGCGCTGAAATGGGGGCTCGTCAACCACGTGACCACCCCGGAAGAACTGCTGGCAAAAACCCGCGAACAGCTGGCCAAGATCCGGGAAAAGGCGCCCCTGGCCGTTTCGCGCGTCATCAAATGCGTCAATTCCTACTTCAAATACGACGAAAACGGATTTGAAACGGAAATCAAAGAGTTTGCCGACAGCTTCGGAACCAAAGACCTCACAGAAGGCGCAACGGCGTTCATCGAAAAACGTAAACCCAATTTCAAAGGAGAATAAACCGCAGGTTCTGTACCTTTACGGACCAAAATTTACAGATTATGGATTTCAGGATAGAGAAAGACACGATGGGCGAGGTGAAAGTGCCTGCCAATGCTTATTTCGGCGCACAAACCCAACGCTCCATCGACAACTTCAGGATCGCACAGGATATTAACAGAATGCCGAAGGAAATCATCAAAGCCTTCGCTTACCTGAAGAAAGCCGCCGCCCTTACCAACCAGGAAGCCGGCGCGCTGCCCGCGGAAAAAGCCGCCCTCATCGGTAAAGTGTGCGACGAAATCCTCGAAGGCAAGCTCGACAACGAATTTCCCCTCGTAGTTTGGCAGACCGGTTCGGGCACCCAATCCAACATGAACGTGAACGAAGTGGTGGCCTACCGCGCCCACGTGATCAACGGCGGCCAGCTCACCGATAAAGACAAGGTGCTGCACCCGAACGACGACGTGAACAAATCTCAATCATCCAACGATACCTTCCCCACCGCCATGCACATCGCGGCGTATAAAATGCTGGTGGAAGTAACGATCCCCGGGATCACGAAGCTCCGCAACACCCTCGCCGCCAAAGCGAAGGAATACATGCACATCGTGAAGATCGGCCGCACCCACTTCATGGACGCCACGCCGCTCACGCTGGGCCAGGAAATCAGCGGCTACGTTTCGCAGCTCGACCACGGCCTGCGCGCCATCAACAACACCCTGGCGCACCTGTCGGAACTGGCGCTGGGAGGCACAGCCGTAGGCACCGGGATCAATACCCCCGAAGGTTACGCGGTAAACGTTGCGAAACACATCGCCAACCTGACCGGGCTCCCCTTCGTGACCGCCGAAAACAAGTTCGAGTCCCTCGCCGCCCACGACGCTATCGTGGAAGCACACGGGGCACTGAAAACGGTAGCCGTTAGCCTGATGAAAATCGCCAACGACATCCGCATGCTGAGCTCCGGCCCCCGCTCCGGCATCGGCGAGCTCTTCATCCCCGACAACGAGCCCGGCTCTTCCATCATGCCCGGCAAAGTAAACCCCACCCAGTGCGAGGCCCTCACCATGATCGCCGCACAGGTGCTCGGGAACGACGTAGCCATCAACATCGGCGGCGCCACCGGCCACTTCGAGCTGAACGTCTTCAAACCCATGATGATCTATAATTTCCTCCACTCCGCCCGCCTGCTCGGCGACGGCTGCGTAAGCTTCAACGACAAGTGCGCGGAAGGCCTGGCGCCCATCGAGGAAAACATCAAAAAACACGTAGACAATTCCCTCATGCTCGTAACCGCCCTCAACACGAAGATCGGGTACTACAAAGCCGCCGAAATCGCGCAGAAAGCGCACAAGGAAGGCACCACGCTGAAGGAAATGGCCGTGAAACTGGGTTACGTAACCCCCGAAGAATTCGACGCCTGGGTAATTCCCGGCAACATGGTCGGCAAACTCGGTTAATCTGATAGGAACGAAATAGCAAAAAAGGTTGCCTGCAAATGCGGACAACCTTTTTTTATGAACATAAGCAGTGCAGGTTAAAGTTACCGGTTGATGGAACGGCCGAAAAGAATGCCGAAGTTCATAGATAAATAGGCATTATCCCCGAACCCGGCTTTCGGGCCCGGACGGAGGCCGGCTTCCAGCCCCCCGCGAAGGCCATATATGTTGCCGATGCCGTTTATACGGGCGCCGGTTCTAAAACCCAGCCTGGAAACAGGTGATTTGCTGATGTCGAGGCGTTGGGAAACGTGGCCGCTGACACGTGAATAGGGCATCAGTGAAGACCAGTACAACATGTCCTGGAATTGAGCCTGATGCGCATACATCGCATCGGCATACAGATCAGTCTGCTTCTTCACCTGGCGTTCTCCCTGGTATTCGCTATCCACCAAACGGATCTTCAGATCGCGGAACGTAGAGTAGCCCAACCCGGCAGTGATGATGCCGGCTTTAAACATCGAAGATTCATCGCCAAGCACAGGTTTGATTTCATATCTGTCGCCTTCGTGTTGGTAGATGTATGCCGGTGAAGAATTCACATACTTAATTTCGTTGTCACTTTGCACCAGGCGATTGTCGATCTGGTAGCCAGCGCGAAGCATGAAGGCTTTTTGTACATCGCCCCGGAGGCTGCCTACCACTTCCGCCGTTCTGCCGCCGAGTCTTTTATTTCCTATCCCGAGCTTGTAACCGCCTTCCTTCGTCCAGCTGCTGAAAGCATAGGCCATGGAGATATCCAGGTTATTGGAATGGCGGTAGTTGAAGGGGCCGCCCACGTCCGAGGAACTGTAGGGCTCGTTTTTACTGCCTTTATCGGCTTTCGGATTATCGAGATAGGAGATCTGGTAATCGGCGGATATGCTGAATTTACTTTTGTATGTATAGAGTAGTCCAAGCCCGCCTTTAATGTTGATGTTTAGTCCGTGAAGGTCTACAGTAGCCAGGTTTACAGCGATAGCCGCAAAATCCGAATTTGCGGGATCGTTCCTGAGCAGATCGTAATACACCGTATTATTGACATACTTTCTTTCGCTGAGGCCGGATTCCGTTTTTCCTGGTGTGGCGGTTGTGGATTTGTCTGCTGATTTCCCCGAAGGCTTCACCAAATCAGGGAATGCGTAACATTTGGCGTTGTATACATCAACTGACTTGTGGATCAGGTCGCGGCCTTTATTCCTGTTGTTCCCCCAGAACCCCGCGCCGGTGAGCATCGTGCCGAGGCCCATGCCAAACCCTACGCCTATACGCCAGCCTTTCATTTCCGGGTTGGCGATAAACCCGGAGAATGCTACGGCAGTACCAACGAGAAGGCCACTCCACAAATACCGGTTACCTTTTTTGATGGACTTGTTGCCCTGGTCCAGGAGTTCCCTGGCTTCCCAGCAACGGTTGTAATACTGCCTGAGAATGCTGCCGCGTTTGTCGATTTCCACAGGTTTTTTACCATTGATACTGACAAGCTGGTACGTTACCTGGTATTCACTGGTCATGCCCCGGGAAGACGTCGTCCGGTTAACCGTTTCATACAGTAATTCCAGTTTTGTGGTATTAAAGGCTCTTCTTGCGGCATTTCTTGCTTTGGCAATGGAATCAAGTTGTGCATGCGCCGATATCGGGGCCAACAAACACATCATCCAGCCCAATCGTTTGAATGATAACATCGTAGGTATAGGTTAATAAAGGATTCGGGCGCAAGATATAGTGTTATTGTTTTTTATGTATGATACTTATGTGTTATATTAATCCGCGAAAAGCGGTAAAAGCAAAAAGGTTGCCTGCAAATGCGGACAACCTTTTTTATGTTCTGCCTGGAACCAGGCTATTTCATGATCGTGAGAATAATCGTGCGCAAGCTCATCGCGATCACCAGAACTGCTACCAGGATCATGAGCGGTTTGCGTTTCATCTTTTTAACGAGGATAGCTGCAAAGGGAGACGCGATCACCCCTCCGAGCACGAGCCCGATGATCACCTGCCAGCTGTCCACGCCGTTGAAGAAAAGCAGCGTACCCGCGCTGGACGCGGCGATGAAGAATTCGGCCGCATTCACCGAACCGATGGTGTAATTCACGGTGCGGCCTTTTGCCAGGAGGGTAGAGGTCACGATCGGGCCCCAGCCCCCTCCGCCGATGGAATCCATGAAACCGCCGAAGAAAGCCAGCGGGCCCAGGCGGCGCGTCTTGCTCTTGGGCTTGCGCTTCTGCAATGCCTTGCGGAGAATCAATATGCCGAGGATCATGAGATACGCACTCATGAAGGGTTTGATAACATCACCATCGATCACGTCGGAGAGTAGCCAGGCCCCCGCCACCGCACCGATCATGCCGGGGATAAGGAGGTGGAGGAACAGTTTCTTGTTGACATTCCCCAGCTTGAAGTGCGCGATGCCGCTGGCGCCCGTGGTAAACACTTCGGCCACGTGTACACTGGTGCTGGTCATAGCCGGCGAAACGCCCAGCCCCAGCAGGAGCGACGACGAAGTAGCGCCGTACGCCATGCCCAAAGCCCCGTCGATCATCTGCGCGGTAAGCCCCACGCCCATAAAGAACAACAGCTTGCTGGTGAACACGTCCTGCGCCATCTGCGCGATCCGCGTCTGCGCGTCGTGCGATATGCCGTAATGATACGTGAACCACAACCCGGCCGCCACCACCAGGATGGAAACGCCGATCAGCACCCAGATCCAGTAACTCTTCTTGTTATCCTCGTTCACGAGGTCTATGAGCACCTTCTGGGTGGCATCGGTAGCTACACGCTGTTCCGCCTTGTCGATCACCTCATTATGGGACATACTAATTATTAATAAAGTCTACAGGAATTGTGGACTAAAAATAGATGTAATCCACGGTTTATCCAAATATTTCTGCTTCAAAATAAAAAAATGACGGAGGCCGCATAGCGCCTCCGCCGGGCAGGTTGGTCTTTGTGTAACAGGGTTTCCAATAGTATGGTAAAGCGGCCGCAGCAGGCTGCGGCGTGCTGACAGTTATTTGGTCAGCAGCCCTTCGATCGTGATGGCTGCGTAATATAATCCGCCGATGGTGGGGCCTGCCGCGTACTGGATGTAGCGGTGGTTGAACAGGTTGGAACCGCCGGCTTTGATCGTCGTTTTATACTTCGGGATGCGGTAATTCACCTGTGCGTCCACGGTGCTGAAGGCCGGCACGTCGCCGTTGGCGAGGGGGCTTTCCCAGTAGAAGGTGTTCTGCCAGCGCCAAACCACGTTGAAGCCGAAGTTCTTGAACAGCTCGCGGTTCCCGAAACTCAGGTTGGTAACCCAGTCGGGCGTGTTGAAGCCGGTGGCGAATACGTCTTTCTCCTTGTTATCCACGATGTCGTTATAGTTGAGGTTGCCGGCTACCGTCCATTTCTTATGGAAGTTATACGTCAGCCCGAGGGAAGCACCGTAGTTGTCGTAAGTGTTTTTGGCGTTGGTGTATACCCGGTAGCGCGTCTGCTTGCTGCGGTTGGCGGCCAGCATGTCCAGCACGGAAGCATCCGTCCCTACTTTATCCGTTGCGGGGACAGACACCTCCACCTGGCCGAGGAAGCCGTCGTACCGGTTGTAATAAGCGTCCGCGTCGATCACGAATTTGTTGCCGAGCAATACACTGCGGTAGCCCACTTCGAAGGAGTTGATGCGTTCCGGACGGGTAGGGCTGAGGGCGGTCACCTCCAGCAGCGCCCTGTTTTTCAGGGCGGCGTCGTTGGCGGAAAGGCCGTCGGCCACGTCTTTGTTGACGGCGTTGTTGAAGGTGTTTACGGAAGCGAGGGTGTACGAATTTTCCAGGTAGCCCAGCCCGTCGTTGATGTAGGAAAGGCCACCCACGCGGCGCACGTTGCCGTTGTTCACGAAGGAGAGGGCTTCAAAGAGCGCGGGGAAGCGGAAACCGTTCTGCCAGCTGGCGCGGAAGTTATGTTTCTGCGCCAGTGTATACACAGCCGCCAGGCGGGGATTTACCTTGGGGTCGAACTCCGGGTTGTAATCCACGCGGAGCGAGCCCACCAGCTTCAGCTTGTCTTCGAAGAAGGTTTTGCTCACCTGCGCGAAGCCGCCGAACTTCTTGTAATACACGTTCTTGCCGCCGGGTGTGGTCCTGTCTTTCAGGGGCTTGGTGAAATCCACGAAGTTGTTGCCGTCGGGGATCACTTCATAAATACGGCCATCGCCGCCCACCAGGAGGTTGAGGAATTTAACATGCCGGCTGAGGTCCCACTGTGCATCCAGGTGATACACGCGGCTGTGCTGGTCGAGCCAGGCGCCGCCGGTAGCGGGCGCGCCGGAAACGGAGGCGGCATGATCCCAGTTGTTGATGCCGATGATGGTATTTTTCAGCGCTTCGAACTGCGGCGTACCGGGAAGCACGCGCCCTTCGTCGGCCGTTACCCTTGCACGGCGCATGGCTTCAGCGAGCTCAGTACCGGCATTGATCTCGGACTGGAGCTTGCCCTTGAAGGCATCGCGCCAGGCGTTGTTGCTTTTATTGGTAAGGTCGAGGTTGTCGGTGAGGGGCTTGAGGTTGTAGGAGTCGCCGGTATTTTCGAGCATCACGTAGCTGCGCACGAAGTAATCCGCGCCGCGCAGCTCCAGCTTATGATTCTGTACGACCACACCATCCAGCTGGATCTTATTGCCGCGCTGGAACAGGCCATCCATTTGCCCGCGCCGGTAGGTGTAGCTCAGTTCCGCCTTCGGCGTGATGCGCCAGTAAAGGCCAAGGTCCGCTTTGATATTCTCCACCACCGGGTTTACGAGGTCTTTTTCCCAATAAC
Source organism: uncultured Chitinophaga sp. (assembly GCF_937874145.1). Taxonomy (GTDB): domain Bacteria; phylum Bacteroidota; class Bacteroidia; order Chitinophagales; family Chitinophagaceae; genus Chitinophaga. The sequence goes on from NZ_CALNBI010000462.1 coordinate 9,366, forward strand.
CGGTGCGGCGTACGTTGAAGGTTTCGTTCTTCCCGTTGAGGGTAACGCCTACAGACACGTTGTTGTTATTCTCGTCGCCGTATTTGTTCCAGGCATCGTAGGCCGGATTGTTGCCCGCGCCGCTCAGCGCCGGGAAGCGGCTGTTGGCCGCGCTGTTCTGGTCGATGGCGGTGCTGGCGCGCCAGTCGGTGCCACGGAGATAGCTGGCGTTGATTTTGAAGGCGAATTTATCTTTCCAGGAATGGGCGTAGCGGATGGCGGTTTCGGTAAGCACGCTGGGGTCGTAGTCGATCCCGTCTACATGGTTGACGCCGATTTTCTGGTAGATGCTGAGTCCTTTATACAGGAAAGGGCTTTTGGTTTGCAGGTTGGCCATCCCGTTGATAGCGTTCATGCCGTAGAGGGCGGAAGCCGCGCCGGGGGTGATTTCCACGCTCTGGATATCGAGCTCTGTGGGGCCGATGGCGTTGCCGAGGGGCACGCCGAGGGTGGCCGCCTGCATATCCACCCCGTCTACCAGCTGCATGAACCGGAAATTGTTGGGGATGTTGAAGCCCCGGGTGTTGGGGACTTTAAACGTCAGGCTGGATGTCGTCATCTGCACGCCTTTAACGTTTTCGAGGGCGTCGTAGAAGCTGGGGGCGGGGGATTCCTTTATCGCCCTGATATCCAGCTTTTCGATGGCTACCGGCGATTTGAGGGCCTCCTCTTCCACCCGCGAAGCCGTTACCACTACTTCCTTGCCGAGGAGGGTTTGGGTGGCTAGGGCAATGTCGAGCCGGGAGCCGGTGCCGGTTACTTCAAACTCCTGCGACTGGAAGCCCAGGCTGGAGAAGACGAGGATGAAGGGAAATTTCAACCGGGTTTTGAGAATGAACGCGCCGGAATTGTCAGTGGTAGTACCGGCGATGGTGCCTTTCACCTGGATGCTGACGCCCGGAATCGGTTCCCCGGTGCCCTGGTCCTTCACTTTCCCCGATATCTGAACGATGCTGTTTTCCTGGCCGTGGGCGGTAACCGCCGCCAGCAGCAGGGGAAGGGTGAGAAGAAGACAGAAGCGTTGTAATGCTGTTTTCATATAGTTTTTGGCTTGATAAATACTATTAGTCTATAGGAATTGTAGACAAATGTAGAAGGGAAATAGGAAATTTGCAAGAAAGGGGAGCAGGGAATTTTGAAATAGGCCACAGTAGCGGCTTTGAGGTTCTGGTCGCCGCTATCTTCCCGCAGCGGCAATGGCCCCGGCCCCGGCGCTTCAGCCTGGAAAAGAAAAAGCCGCTTCCCGGAGGAGCGGCTTTCTACCTGAATATTTTATAAGGCTAAGCTACTTTATCATCCAGCACCGGCTGTGTACCCACCGGTTTCTCCTTTTCCTCGCCCGGCTTGTGCAAAAAGCGCTTCTGGAAAATCAGGATCGCGATCACGCCCACCGAAATGGCCGCATCCGCAATATTGAAAATCGGCCGGAAGAAGATGAAGTGCTCACCGCCCCAGAAAGGCACCCAGTCCGGGAAAAAGCCTTCGATAAGGGGGAAATACAGCATATCCACCACGTTCCCGTGCAGGAAAGTACCATAACCGCCGGCGGCCGGCAGGAATTGCGCCACCGTGCTGTTCGTGCTTTCCGAGAAAATCATCCCGTAAAACATACTGTCGATCAGGTTGCCCGCCGCGCCCGCCAGGATCAGCGCGCCGCAGATGAGCAATCCGGTGTGGTATTTCTCGCGTACCAGCTTCTTCATATAAAAGAACCCGACTACTACGGCCACCAGCCGGAAAAGCGTCAGCGCGATCTTGCCGAACTCACCGCCGAACTTCAGGCCGTAGGCCATTCCTTCATTCTCAATAAAATGAATCTGAAACCAACTGCCGAACACGGGAAAACTCTCGTTCAACGCCATATTCGTCTTGATCCAATATTTCACGATCTGATCGATTAGCAGGATACCAATCACGATCCATACAATGTGACGATACTTCAAAACTTCAAATTTTTCCAAAAATAATGTATTATTTCAATTTGTTTCCCTCTACTGCTATTCCTGGAAATAAACGCGCTTTACCCGTTGCGAAATGCCGGTCAGGATTTCGTAAGGTATGGTGCCGGCCCATTTCGCCAGGTCTTCCACCGGCAAGCCTTCTCCGAATACGATCACTTCATCGCCCTCGGCAACATCCGGGATATGCGTCACGTCGAGCATGAGCATGTCCATCGCGATCACGCCGGCTACAGGCGCCAGCTTGCCGCGGATGAGCATCTTGCCGTTCCCGTTGCCCAGCGAGCGCATATAGCCGTCGGCGTACCCAATGCGGACCGTCGCGATCAGCGAAGGTGCTTTGGCCTTCCAGGTAGCGCCGTAGCCCACGGTGTCGCCTGTGGGAATCCGTTTCACCTGCGCCACGGTGGTTTTCAGGGTGCTGACGTGCCGCAGCTTATCCTGGAATCCCTCCGCGCTATCCACCCCGTACATCCCGATCCCCAGGCGCACCATGTCCAGCTGCATCTGCGGCAGGCGGTGAATAGCGGCGCTGTTGGCGATGTG
>NZ_CALNBI010000463.1 GCF_937874145.1 uncultured Chitinophaga sp.
CCCGCCTCTCCACCACCGGCCGACAGCCTGCAACGGCCGCAGCCTCCAAATCCTTAAACTTTTATCATCCGGCCGGCAATTCCAGGAAGAGTTTACCACCGGAAAACTGCAATGGATAAACGGGTATCCCTGTTTTGGCGGGCCCTGCTTTGGGTGCGCCGGAATGCACATCGAACTGGGAGCCGTGCCAGGGGCATTGCACCGTGCCGCAGATCATCGCGCCGCCGGCCAGGGAACCGCCGCGGTGCGGACAATGGTCATCGAAGGCAGCGAAGCCGTTTTCGGTACGTGCGATAACGATGCGCTTGTTATCCACATGAACAAGCATCATCTGGTCGGTTTTCAGTTCCCCGAAATCGGTGATTTCTACACGGCCACTCTGCGCCTGCAGGTGCAGTTCCTTCCATTTACCGGCCTCCGCGAAGCGGTGATCCACGCCGATCTGGTTGCGCGCTACGAGAGTGCCCCCCATCCAGCCGGCAAAAACCATCAATCCAACAGCCACCGCTTCCAGCAGCAGGATGGTGGTGATATCGTTCTGCCCGTTATGGGTGCGGTAGATGAGCGTTCCTGCGAAGATCAGCAGTACGCATACATTGGTGATGCCGTGTTTGGCCGCGCGCTTCTTGCCGGAGCTCTTCGGGGGCACCGTGTAGAGGTAATCGATCACGCCGGGTATGGCGGCTGCAACGGAACCGATGATGCCGGCAACGATCATCACTTCCGCGATGTCGCTGTAGAAAATTTTGCCCGAAAACCATCTCAGCCCGTCAAAAACGAGGGCGCCCGTGAAGAATGCGATCGGAAAGGAAACCAGCATTGGGTGCAGCGAATGGCCTTTGATACTAGCTTTGCTTCTCATGGCTGGGGGTTTTGTTACGGTTGTTAAAGAAATGCTTCCTCCTTTCTTCAACAAAATGCAGGCCGTGCCTACGAAACGCGTGCGTCCGACTGCCTGTTCCGCTTCCTTTCCTTCAACATTTTGATGACGCTGAGGGCGAGGGCCAATAAAGTGGCACCTGAAATAATGATCAATCCTCCCTCCCAGATGAATTTACACGCTCGGGATCGCCACCATGACCCTGGTGGGAAAAGGGCTCAGCCGGCTGCGTGCCAGCCGTGTGCGTGCTGCTTGATCCGGATATGCGCGCTGGTCTAAGTTATGTCCGTGTTAACTTCACAGGAAGCCAGTAACATCCCAGGCAGCGGTCCGTTCAACGGATGCAATCAACATTTTCCCCATGAGAAAATTATTTATCTTTCCCTTTTCGCTATTCTTCTTCCACGCTGCTGGCGCCCAGGTACGTTTCGGAATTCAAGCAGGATATAACCAATCGGGCGTTTCCATGAAAGCGGAAACGTACAGCACGAGAGGGCTGTCATTTAACGCGGTTTCAGGGTTTCAGGCCGGCATCCTGGCAGACATTCCTTTCGGTGATTATTTTGCCATACAGCCCCGGTTCCGTTACCTGCAGCGGGGTTTTGATGCAGAGGGGATTGTTCCGGGGCCATCAGACGGGCCCATCGATGCCAACATCGCTACGCGGTATCATTACCTGCAGTTGCCGCTGCACTTCCTGGGCAAATATCCCCTGGGGCCGGGGCGGCTTTTCGCCGGCGGCGGTCCTGTCCTGTCTTACGGCGTCAGCGGCCGGGTAAAGAGCACTTTTGTAGATCATTGGGCCGGTTACGGCCCCGGAACCGAAACGGAAAAAGTATATTTCCTCGACAAAGAAAGGGATTATGAAGCGGCGCTCGCCCGGAAACAATATATCCGTCCATTCGATGCGGGCGTGGGATTTACCGCCGGGTATGAATTTCATTTTGGTTTGATGATCGGCGCGGGTTATACGTTGGGATTGACGGATGTGGATCCTAATCCGCAAATCTCACAGAAGAGCAAAAGCTGGAACGTGAGCGTAGGGTATTTATTTGGTACGGCGTCAGCAGCGCGATAAACTTCCGGCTATTTAAACGGCAGATGCGAGATCAATATCTGCGGCCGGGCGTGTTTTTTACTGATACTGTAATAGAAAGCGGAGGCCCATTCATCTGCCCGGTCTACCTTCGGGCCCAATGTGATTTCCTTGATCGAGGAGTTTACCGGAACGAGCTCGATATACACTCTCGGGGGAACGCTTTCCTTCAGAATCTGTTTTTCAAACCCGCTGCCGTTGATGACGAGCCGTACTTCATGCTCATATTGATATTCAATACTTTTGAAGAGAAAGGCAATTTCATTGATCAGCTTGAAGATATTGGAAATATCGGCCGTGGCCTCGGCCTTGGTGGCATCGGTTTGGGTACGCAGATCAGACAGGTAGGCGTTCAGTTGATCTTCGATGGCTTCGTCTGCCCCGGGAATGATGAACTGGCCGCCTTGTCCCAGGTAGGCTACGCGGTAGAAATTAAATTCCGCGTCGGTATTCAGCTGGCTGCCGGTTTTTGTTTCGCCGGCTACTGCATTCCTGAGGGTTCTGAGGAATTCATCCCTGCTGATGGTGAGGGCGCATCCCCTGGCTTCCTCCTTTGCTTCTTTCCCATACATTCTCCATAATGTAAGGTCGTCGTGCTTGCTTTCTGCGACGAAGCTGCCGATAAAGGGTTTCGGCGCAAATACCTGTGCAATGAGCGCGTTGCTATTCGCCGGCGCGGCGTGGATGGCAAGGTAATTATACAATTCCCTGCCTTCTGAAGTATCGTTCAGAAATGCGCCTTCCGACAACCTCAGTTTGCTTTCTTCGAGGATGAGGGCCCTCGCCACCGTGAGGCTCGTATAATGTGTTACGCAATTATCCGTAAACAGCAGGAGTTTTTTGATGTGCTCTACAATTTCGCTGGCTTTTGTGTAGGTGTCGTTGTCAAGGATTTTATTCAGCTCCTCTACCTTCGAGGTGGCAATCTCCGTGTAGAAGTCGGGGGCAGCCTTGGTTACAGCAATGTACTGTTCGAAATCCTTCAGGGCGTTTTTATAATTCTTCAGGCTCAGGTAAGACAATGCCCTGTTGTAAAGGGCTACATCATTAGCAGGGTTTAAATCCAACGCCAGCGAGAAATTCCTGATCGCTTCCTCGTGGTCTTCCTTTTCCTGGTAGGTATTTCCCAATTCCAAGTAGATATCTGATTCGTCATTTGCCTTTTCCAATGCTTTATTCAGGTTTTCTATGCTTTCTACTAAATCACCAGTCCGCCTGTATGCCACGCCCAGGTTATGATAGATCTGCCAGGCGCCGGATAAGGTCAGTGCTTTTCTGAAACTTTCAATCGCCTGATCCAATTTTCCTGTTTCCAGGTATACATTCCCGATCCCGTTATAGCCACGGAAGGAATTCTCATCTTTCAACACTGCTCTTTCATAGGAATGCAGGGCGGCATCAAAATCCCGCTGATCAATAAATACATGTCCAAGCCCCACATAGGCTTTGGACTCGTCGGGTGCGGATTTCAGTACTTCTTCAAAGCAGGTAATCGCCTCCTTATATTTACTATTCGAATAAAGCCAATATCCCTTAACGGTAGTTGCTGAATTGCTGGAAGGGTTGATAGCAAAAGCCTTATTCAGATAATTCTCGCATTCCTCCATCTTTTTTTGCGCGTTGCTTACTTTTGCTCTTTCCGCGTAAAGGTCCGCGCTCCCGTAATCTTCCAAAAGCTGATCGTTCAGGGTATTTACAATAAAATCATACTGATTTTGGTCGTATGCTTTCTGCATATCCTCGATTAATTTCTTAACTGGGATCATGGTAGGTTGGGATTATAAGGGAATTTACGAAATATCCGGTATATCTCCGATTCCTCAATCCCCCAGGCTCTTGACCGGGTTGGCCATTGCCGCCCGCACCGACTGGAGCCCTACCGTAATGAGCGCTACCAATAAGATCGTACCGCCCGCCATCGTATAAATCCACCAGGGCATATCAGCCCGGAGCGCGAAGTCCTGCAGCCACCGGTGCTGCAGCCAGACGGCCACGGGGATACCGATGCACATAGACACGGCCGCCAGTTTCACGTAATCCTTCGCAAAAAGTCGGACGATCCCTCCCACGCTCGCGCCCAGTACTTTCCGGATACCGATCTCCCGTGTGCGCCGCGCTATGCTGTGCGCCGTCAGCCCCAGCAATCCAAGGCAGGTGATGAAAACGGTAAACGCGGTGAATACAGACACGATCGATCCAAACTGCATGTCTGCTTTAAACTGCCGGTCGTACTGCTCGTCCAGGAAGAAATAATCGAAAGCCCGCCCCGGTTGATGCGTGCGCCAAATCTTCTCTATATCTGCGATGGTTTCCGCTGCTTTATTTGCCTGCAACTTCACCGAAAAGTATTGCGCAAACTGCGATTGGTTGACAAGGATCATGGGTATAGCCGCATCTTTGACGGATCGCTGCGCGAAGTTTTTCGTCACGCCCACCACCGTACTTCCCCCCTGGTAGGAAAGCCTTTGCCCGATTGCTTTTTCCGGAGATGTGAAACCCAGCACTCTGGCGGCTTCCTCGTTGATTAACACATCATGGTCACTGCCACCGGTTTCATAGAAATTCCGGCCTGCGGAGATGCGGATGCCCATCAGGGGCAGAAAGTGCGCATCTACCGGGTATGCGTAGAAATTATAACTGTTTGGTACTGCGCCCTCGCGTTGTACATTGTTGGTGGTATTCATATCATTCACATCAGCACCTGGCAGTGATGTGGAGCGCGACACTTCCTGTATGGAGGGCAGTCGCAGTAACGACTCCCGTATCGCCAGCTGGCGGCTCAGGCGCAGGGAGTCTCCGGTACCGTCGAACAGGTCTTTTATTACCAGCACCTGTTCCAGGTTCACGCCTTTGTCCTGATTTTTCATGAAATGCAACTGGCGATAGATGACCAGTATAAAGGAAATGACCACTACCGCTACGGTGAATTGTCCGACCACCAAAACTCTCCGCAAAGCACCTCCTTTGGCACCACCACGTCCGGTAGTCCTGGCCATTACAGAAACGGGGTTGACCGTGGCCATCATCATCGCAGGCTGCAAGCCCGACAGGAAGCAATTGACGGCAAACAACACCGTACAAAGCCACCAGAAGCCAGGCGCGCCAATTACCGGGAGGTTCACCGGTTTATTAACCAGTTGCAAGTAAAACGGCGTCAGCAATGCGAGGAGGACCAGTGCCAAAAGGAACGCCGCGAAGTTCACGATAACGGATTCCAGGAGAAACTGTCTAACGAGCGTGGCGCGCGTGGCTCCCATTACTTTACGGATGCCTGCTTCCTTCCAGCGTTCGGAAGCGCGTGCGGTAGTGAGGTTGACATAGTTTATAGCGCCGATCAGCAGGATGAGGACCGCGATAACCAGCAGGAAGTTAACGGTATCGATGTTGCCGGGCGGTTCCGGTTCATAGCTGCGGGTGGAGTACAGGTGGATATCTTTAATAGGCGCAGCGGTAAGGATCTCGTTGCGGAGCCGTTCTTTGGATAGCCGGTGCAGCTTGCGGTTAAATTCTTCCAGCGATACGCCATCGGCCAGCTCTACATACGTGTAATTATTGTTCGTATTCCAGGAATCGAGTCCCGGGTCGGTTTTGGTGACCCGTTGGAATGGCAGTAACATATCGAATTTGAGGTGGGTACTTTCGGGAATGTCTTTGAAGACGCCGGTGATGGTAAGGGGTTCTCCTGCGATGGTGATCACTTGTCCCATGGGGTCTTTCGTACCAAAGAGCTGTGCTGCGGTTGATTCGCTGATGACGGCTTCGTTTGGCCCCCGGAGCGCCCTGGCCTTTATGCCTTTCACAAAATCCACCTGAAAGAGTGAAAAATATTGCGAGTCCGCCGCAAACACGCGGTCTACGATAAAGCCTTCCGCTCCTACCCCAACTTCCGTATTCCCGATATGCTCCACGCGGGCATAGCTGACCACTTCCGGGAAATCGCGCTGGAGTCTTGGGCCGAGTACGGGATAGCTTTCACAGTCTGTCACAACAAACTCGGAGCCGTTGTATAGATCGAGGGTGATGCGGTGGAGGCGGTCGGCTTTGGGGTGGATGTTTTCGTAGCTATGTTCGAGCCGGACGTAATGGAG
>NZ_CALNBI010000464.1 GCF_937874145.1 uncultured Chitinophaga sp.
AAAGGGCACGGCCTTGCCAAAAAGAAGGAGGCGCCTCATTGCTGAGGCGCCTCCTTAGAATATCTGTTACAAAAAATGATTAAGCGAAGCGGGGTTTCAGTTCCTCTACCAGCGCTACCATTTTCTTCAGGCCGTCTTCGGGCAGGTTGCCTTTTTTGAACTCACCGAGTACTTCGGGCAGCCTTACTTCCATTTCGTGCAGGAAGGCATCCTGGAAAGCAGCTACGTTCTTCACGGGTACTTCGCGGAGCAGGCCGTTGGTACCGAGGTAGATGATAGCCACTTGTTTCTCCACGGAGAACGGGCTGTATTGCGGCTGTTTCAGGATTTCCACGTTACGGGCGCCTTTATCCAGAACGGATTTGGTAGCCGCATCGAGGTCACCGCCGAATTTGGAGAACGCTTCCATCTCACGGTACATCGCCTGGTCGAGCTTCAGCGTACCGGATACTTTCTTCATGGATTTGATCTGCGCGTTACCACCTACACGGGATACGGAGATACCCACGTTGATGGCGGGACGGATACCGGCGTTGAACAGGTTGTTCTCGAGGAAGATCTGTCCGTCGGTGATGGAGATCACGTTCGTCGGAATATACGCGGATACGTCACCAGCCTGGGTTTCGATGATGGGCAGCGCGGTCAGGGAGCCGCCGCCTTTCACCAGGTGCTTGATGGATTCCGGGAGGTCGTTCATTTGTTGGGCGATGTCGTCCTTGTTGATCACTTTCGCTGCACGTTCGAGCAGGCGGCTGTGGAGGTAGAACACGTCACCAGGGTACGCCTCGCGTCCGGGAGGACGGCGGAGCAGCAGGGACACCTCGCGGTAAGCTACGGCTTGTTTGGACAGGTCATCATAGATGATCAGTGCGGGACGGCCGGTATCGCGGAAGAATTCGCCGATGGCCGCGCCTGCGAACGGAGCGTAGAACTGGAGGGGAGCCGGATCGGAAGCGGAAGCCGCAACGATCGTGGTGTAGGCCATAGCGCCGCTTTCCTGCAGGGTTTTCATCACACCTGCAACGGTGGAGGCTTTCTGGCCGATCGCTACGTATATGCAATAAACGGGTTTGCCCGCTTCGTAGAATTCTTTCTGATTGATGATGGCGTCGATGCAGATCGCGGTTTTACCGGTCTGGCGGTCACCGATTACCAGCTCACGCTGGCCGCGGCCGATGGGGATCATGGCGTCAACGGCCTTGATACCGGTTTGCAGCGGTTCTTTTACGGGTTCGCGGTAGATTACACCGGGAGCTTTACGTTCCAGGGGCATTTCATACAGTTCGCCGGTGATGGGGCCTTTACCGTCGATCGCTTCGCCGAGGGTGTTAACCACACGGCCAACCAGGCCTTCACCCACCTTGATGGAAGCGATCTGGCCGGTACGGCGAACGGTGTCGCCTTCTTTAATAGTTTTATATTCACCCATCATTACCACACCCACGTTGTCTTCTTCCAGGTTGAGGGCGATTGCTTTAACGCCGCTCTCGAACTCTACGAGCTCACCGGAACGAACGTTGTTCAGTCCATATACACGGGCGATACCGTCACCCACCTGCAGTACCGTGCCTACTTCTTCCAGTTCCGCGGAAGCGTTGAAGTTGCTCAGTTGCTGGCGTAATATCGCCGAAATTTCGTCTGGTTTAATGTCAACCATTGTTATGCTTTTTAAAGAGTCGTTAAGGTTTGTTGTTATAACGACAACAGCTTTGCGGTTACGCAGCGGCTGCTGTTAATTTGCTATTACTTAGCGGATTTCGGAAACGTAAATGTTCTTGAGGAACTGTTTCTTGATGTCCTTCAGGTCGCGCAGTACGGAAGCGTCGAACAGCGAGTTGCCGGTTTCCAGTACGAAACCGCCGATCAGGTCGGGGTTTACCTGCGTTTCCAGTTCGATCTTGCGGCCGGCGGAAGTTTCCACCTTCTCGCGGATCAGGTTCAGCAGGGATGCTTCGAGCGGAGCGGCGGAAGTCAGTTTCACGCGGGCGATGCCCTTGAGTGCGTTGTACTGCTTCTGGAACTCCCCGGCGATCTCGGCGAGCACGCTTTCACGGCCTTTCAGCGTCACCAGGCGGATGAACGCGGAAGTGATGCCGCTGATCTTGCCGTCGAGGATGGCGCCCAGGATCTTGACCTTTTTGTCGGCCTTGATGATAGGGCTTCTCAACAGCGCTACCACATCGGCATTGGTGCGGGTGATGGACTGCAGCAGCAGCATGTCGCCATGCACGGCTTCCAGTTCATTTTTGGCCACCGCCAGGTCGATCAGCGATTTCGCATACCTGTTTGCTAAACGGGGATTCTGCATATTCTTTTATTCAGCCGTTTTAATTAGTTCAGTTTGATTTCGCCTGCCAGTTGCTTGATGTAAGCTTCCTGGTTGGCTTTGTCGGAAAGTTCTTTGCGGAGTACTTTCTCGGCTACCTCGATCACGAGCGTGCCCACCTGGTTCTTCACGTCGGTGAGAGCCGCCATCTTCTGGTTTTCGATCGCTACGGAAGCCTCGGCGATGATCTTCTTGGCTTCAGCCTGCGCCTGCTCTTTCGCTTCGCGGATGATCTGGTCCTTCGCGTCTTTCGCTTCTTTCAGGATAGCGCTGCGCTCGGCTTTCGCCTCGGCCAGCACATGCTCGTGCTCGGCTTTCATCTGCGCCATTTCTTCCTTCACGCGCTCAGCAGTGGCGATGGAATCGGTAATGGAATCTTCCCTTTCTTTCAGGGTAGAGAGGATGGGCTTCCAGGCAAATTTCTTCAGGATCAGGAATACGATAATGAAGATGATAAGAGAGATCGTGAATAAGCCTAAGCCAGGCATCAACAAATCCATATAATCAGTTATTTATGAGTTGTGATTGTTCGGAAGATTGAATTACTGCATCCCTTGCCCTTTGCGCCGGATGCAGTAAAAAGTTTCTGCGATTACAGTACTACCGCCAGCAGACCCGCGATAACGCCGAACAGGGCAACACCCTCTACCAGCGCCGCAGCCAGGATCATGTTAGCACGGATGTCGTTAGCAGCTTCGGGCTGACGAGCGATGGATTCCAGCGCGCTCTTACCGATGTTACCTACACCGATACCAGCTGCGATAGCAGCAATACCAGCACCAACAGCACCACCAGCTTTAGCCAGGCCAGAAGCGGATTCAGCAGCCTGCATCATTACAGTTAAAAGTTCCATGATGAATTGTGTATTTGAATTTTAGATTAAACAGATTAATGGTGATGATCGCCCTGGTGTTCCATCGCCTGGCCGATAAATACCGCGGTCAGGTTCGCGAAAATGAACGCCTGGATAAACGCTACCAGCAGCTCCAGCATCATCATCACGATGTTGAACACGATCGTGATCGGCAGGAAGCCGTAACCGGCCACTTTATTCAGGGAACCAAATATAAACACCAGCGAGATAATGCTCAGGATGATGATGTGCCCCGCCAGGATGTTCGCGAAAAGACGAATCATCAGCGAAACCGGCTTCGTAAACACACCGATCAGCTCCACCGGCGCCAGGATCACCTTCACACCGCCCGGTACGGGAGGATTGAAGATGTGGGCCCAGAAGTGACGGTTCGTTGCCGCCATCATGGCGATAAACGAAATCAGTGCCAAAGCAGCCGTTACCGCGATGTTACCCGTCACGTTCGCCGAACCGGGAACGAGGCCCAGCAGGTTGTTGATCAGGATAAAGAAGAAGATGGTCAGGATGAAAGGCACATACTTCTCACCCTTCGCGCCCGGAATGTTCGGACGAACTACCTCATCGCGCATAAAGATGATCACCGGCTCCACCAGGCTCTGGAAACCTTTCGGGGCCTGACGGTGACCGCGGATGCGGTACGCCTTGGCCACCTGCAGCATCAGGAACACCAGCAAAGCAGACCCAAACAACAGGAACGCAATGTTCTTGGTGATGGACCAGTCGTAGATCTTCTGCCCGGTCGGGTTGTCGTTCGCATCCACTTCGATAATGCTGCCCTCAGGATACTGCGCCGCAGTCAAACCTTTGGATGCCAGGTAATGCCCGTCCACCAAACGGTACCCCTCATACGAGTCGTGACCGTGGTGAAACTTCGAGGAAGAAAACATGGACATGCCACGCTCAGGATGGTAGATGATGACCGGCAAAGGCACCGTCACATGGGTCTCGCCCAGGTCAACAATGTGCCAGTCATGCGCGTCCTTAACGTGACCAAGGATTACTTCCTTCGCATTAAAACCTTTCTTTTCTTCATGGCCGTCAGATGCCAGGGCCGTGGTAAATGTGCCGGATACGGTGATGAAAAACACCGTTATCAAGGCTACCAGCTTATATTTGAACCGATTCAAGGAAAACACAGTTTTCTGAAATTTTGTGCAAAGGTAACCGATTTTATATTAAATAGTATGAGCCGGTAAAAAAACTGACGAGGATCATATCGCCCCTCCCCCATACCTCCAACCTCCTCATTATCAACCTGTAAAAAGAATAAGGCCCCCCGTCCCGGAGAGCCCTCACACTTCTTTGCGCACCGCTTGATGGTATTTTACCACCCCGCAACCCGGCACCCTAATTTATACGTCAATCCTCTTATTAGAAATAATGATAATGCGCTCACCCTCAGGCCGTATTCGCCGAGGCCTGGAACTGCATCATGTACAATTTATGATAATAACCCTCCCGCTTCAACAACTCCTCATGCGTTCCCGCCTCCCGGATCTCACCCTTATCCAGCACAATGATCAGGTCCGCCTTGCTGATCGTACTCAGCCGGTGCGCTATCACAATCGCCGTGCGCCCCGCAATCAGCTTGTCGATCGCATGCTGGATCAGCTGCTCCGATTCCGTATCCACCGACGACGTCGCCTCGTCCAGTATCAGCACCGCCGGATCATACAACAACGCCCGGATGAACGAAATCAACTGCCGTTGCCCCAGCGAAAGGGTGCTCCCCCTTTCCATCACCGGGTAATCGTACCCGCCCGGCAACCGCAGGATGAACTCATGCATCCCGATCAGCTTCGCCGCACCTTCCACCTGTTCCCGCGTAATATTGGGGTTCCGCAGCGTAATATTTTCATAAATAGATCCCGAAAACAGGAACACATCCTGCAACACCACGCCGATCCGGCTCCGGAGCTCCGCCAGCTTGTAATCCTCCAGCTTCACCCCGTCGATCGAAATCGTCCCTTTCTGGATCTCGTACAAGCGGTTCAGGATACTGATGATGGTCGTTTTCCCGCTGCCGGTATGCCCCACCAGCGCGATCGTCTGCCCCGGTTTGGCGTGGAAACTGATATCCTTCAGCACATACCGGTCGTCTTTATAGGCAAACCACACCCGGTCGAACCGGATGTCGCCCTTCATGTCTTTGGCGGAATGCGTCCCGTTGTCGGGCATGAATTCCTCGCTGTCCAGCACCTTGAACACCCTTTCGCTCGCCACCATCCCCATCTGCAGGGTATTGAACTTATCGGCCAGGATACGGAGCGGGCGGAAAAGCATGTTCAGGTACATGATGAATGCGATCATCACGCCCTGTGTCACTTCATAATTCAGCACCATGTTGGCGCCCCACCATACCATCAACCCCAGCGATATCGCCAGGATGATTTCCACCACGGGGAAAAACACAGAATACGCGAAAATGGCGTCGATATTGGCCTTGCGGTGGTCCTTGTTGATCGTGCGGAATTTCCCGAACTCCCGGTTCTCCGCCGAAAAGGCCTGCACCACCGTCATACCCGTGATGTGCTCCTGCACAAAGGCATTCAGCGCCGCCACGGCATTCCGCACCCGGTGGAACGATTTGTTCACCGCTTCTTTGAACCAATAGGTAGCCAGGATCAGCACCGGGAACGGGCTCAGGCTCACCAGCGTCAGCCGCCAGTCTTCCGCGAACATCACCCCCAGGATCGCCAGGATCATCAGCACATCCGCCACGATGGAGATGATGCCTTCGGAAAAAATATCGTTGATCGCTTCAATATCGTTGATGGTCCGCGTGGTCAGCGTGCCGATGGGCGTACGGTCGAAGAATCCCAGGTTCAGCTTCACCACTTTCTTGTACACCGCTACCCGCAGGTCTTTGATCACCGATTGCCCCAGCCAGTTCGTGATATAGGAAAAGAAAAAACGAACGGCCGTTTCCAGCAGCAGGATACCGATCTGCACCAACGTGATGATCATCAGCATCTGCGCCCACTGGTTCGTGATGTATTTGTCCACCGTCTGCTGTATCAGCCAGGGCCTCACCGGGGAGATGAGCGCCAGGGCCACCGTCAGGAACATGGACAGGTAAAAATAGCGCCGGTAGGGTGCCGCAAAGGAGAAAACCCGCTTCAGCAAACTGAAGTCAAACACCTTCTTAGCCTTGTCTTTATTCATTCCTGTAAAAGTAAACGCTAATTCCCAAAACGCAAAAAAGGGAGCAGCGCTCCCTTTTTCACAATCAGTTTCCGTCTTTCATCACCTGCCGGTAAGCCTTGATGAAGATGGCCCCGAGGTTTTTATGCGGCGGCACGTAGTCGTCGAACAGCGCCTTGTTGGCCCCGTCTCCCGCAAACTTACGGCTGAGCCCGGCCCACATCTGCACCCAGTCTACGTTCTTGCCCGCGCGCACCAGGTCTTCCAGGCTGCGGATGATCGGCTCGTTCACCCAGCGGGTGCCCACCTGCTTCGAGGAAATAATATGCGCTTCGGGCGCCTTTTCCAGTACGGTGGCCAGGTTATGGTAACCGCCGCAGGAGCCCAGCACCACGATGCGCGCCGTGCTCTGCAGGTTGTCGAGCGTGGTGTTCACATGGTAGCTATGCCCGCGGTGGATAAAGATCGTGGGGTGGATATCCTTTTCGTCGAGGTACTCGCCCAGCTTCTCGATCGCCGTTTTATCCTCCGGCTCTTTCAGCGGGTTGTTGGCGTAGATGGTCGTAGGCTTGCCTTTGGCCGAAGTGATGGTGGTCCAGTAGGTATTCTTCGTCACGTTCCACTCCCCTTTCGGGAAGTTGCCCATGAAGCTGGCGTAGGAACTGATCCCGTCTTCGTCACCGTAGAAGAACACCTGCTGGTAAATCCGGCCGCTGTCGCTACCGCTGGGCAAGGTATTGAATTCCACGTAGTTGATGGGAGGCAGCTGCAGCTTGGAGCTCATGTCGGATGCCCAGGAGCTGTCGGTACCATGGCCGTTTTCCATGAAAATGCTGTTGAGCAGCGAGTAGATCGTGATCCCGCGCTTGTCGTTTTTCGACTGCACGAAATGCAGGTTCTTGCGCACTTCTTCCCGGAGGAATTCCAGCAGCTTCTCGTCGCGGATCGAGCCGAAGGAGTTGGCCACGTCCACCGCGTCTTCCAGGTCTTCCGTCTTCTCCAGGCTGCGGACGAACTTCACCATCAGGTAGTTGGCGTTTTCGGTGTCCATCGAGCGGAGGAAGTTATCCAGGGTATTGAAACCCGCCGCCATGGCGATGAATTTCTTGAAACGGTCGAAGCTCACGAGCATCAGCAGGCTGTCGCCGCGGGGCGGCTTCATGCGCAGCATCATCTGGTCGTACAGCCCCTGCTTGGCGGCGTTGGTGTAGCTGGATGTATATAATTCTTCCTGGCCGTTGATGATCAGGTAATACAGTTCTTCGGGCGTAAAATCCTTCACGATGCGGAAACGCACGGCGTGGCTTTCGTCGTGCAGGTCGTTGATCTCGCGGATATACCGGAGCGATTTGGCTTTCATGTTCTCCTGCATGGCCTTGAGCCCCATGATGTTGGCGCCTTCCGCTTTCTTTTTCTGAAGCACGATGGAGGTGCTGACCATCAGCCGGAAATAGCTGTCATCGTTATCCACGGCCCTTTCCAGCTCGGGGATGGTGGCGGAGCCGTCCATCAGCTGGTCGATGAAGGGCATGAGCTTGGTGGACATGCTGCTCCTGCCGATGGAAACGATCTGCTGCACGAGTGGATCGGGGTTGCGGCGGATGGCGGACGCGGTGGGGGTGTACGACGTGGCGTAGGTGAGCACCTGGTTGGGGTACTTCCTGGCCACGGCCGCCACCACGGAGTCGGTCACGTTGTATTCGAGGTAGGGGCCGAGCTTGGGCATGATGTCTTCCAGGTTCCTGAAAGCGAACTTGGCGAACATTTCCCCACGGGCTTCCTTGTAACCGGGGTTATCCTGGAAGGCCTCGATGGTGCGTTCCCCCGCTTCGAAGCTCAGTTTCCTGGCCACGGGGTAAATGCTTTTGCCCTGGATATCGGCGCGCATCATCTGGTGGTAGGCCGAGATCATGGCGGGCGCCTCCTCGGCGTCGATACGGTTGTATGCGCGTTTGAGATTATAGTCGCGGAGGGTTTGGTGGAGACCGGAAAGGTATTTCACTTTCAGGCGGTGGTCCAGCGCGGTGTCGCGCTCAATTTCCACCTGTAAGTCGTCCACCATTT
>NZ_CALNBI010000465.1 GCF_937874145.1 uncultured Chitinophaga sp.
GGTACTATTCAGGGAAGTGTTTCCAGATATAAACCGATTCGCAAAACTCAGCAGACCCGCGAACTTTTCAAGGCTTGCGAAAACATCAAATCCCGTTATTGGGTCTTAAACCGTAACGAAGAAAAAAAACCGGCAGGATTTCTCCTGCCGGTACAACCTGATGTTCATGAAGAGCGATAACCGCAAACAGATGATAACTGCCTTTGAGCTTACTTTCTTCCAATTTATCTGTTGATTCGCGGACGCGTTACCATCTGTCCGCCGTCATCATACCCATTCGGTTGTGATGTGCTTACTGTTCCCGTACAGATGATAGCCGCCTTGTGCATTACTTCCTAACAACCTGTCTGTTGATTTGAATAGACCTGCTATCATCTGTCCGGGTGAATATCGGGCTATTGGTAGCCGCCGCCGAGCGACCGGTAAAGGTCAACCATGGCGGTTAGGCGTTGCCGCTTGATGTCTGCCTGGGTCAGTTCGGCCTGCAGACTGCTGCCCTGGGCGGTGATGACTTCCAGGTAATTGGCCAGGCCGCTGCGGAACAGCAGGCGGGCGTTGTTGACGGCCTGCTGCGTGGTAGTGAGCCGCGAGCCGGCAATGGTTTGCTGTTCCTGGAGCTTATCCAGCTGCACCAGTGCATCGGTGACTTCGCGCACGGCTACGGTTACCGATTGCTTGAACCGGATAACAGCCTGGTCGCGTTCGTTCCGCGCTACTTCCAACTGCGTTTTGAGCCTGCGCTGGTTGAATACCGGTTGCACGATGTTGCCTGCCACCGTTCCAAAAAGGGAGTTCCCCTGGAACCATTTCCCGATCTCGTAGGCATTCAGCCCGCCGTTGGCCGTGAGGCTGAGCGAAGGGTACATGGCGCCCTGTGCTGCGCCTACATTGGCATTGGCGGCTTTCAGGCCCATTTCGGAGGCTTTCACGTCCGGGCGGTTGGCGATCACTTCGGCAGGAACGCCCGTTTGCAGGCTGTCCCACACCTGGTAACGGTCCAGCGATGCCGTGCGCGACACATCACCGGGCAATTGCCCCATGAGGATGCGGATAGCGTTTTCCTGGATGGTGGCGGCCTGTTCCAGCTGCGGGATGAGTTGTTCCGCCTGCTGCTGCTGGGCCACGGCCTGCTGAACGGCCAGCTCCGTCACTTCCTGCCGTTTTCTGCATGCGGATCATCTGGACGATGGTGTCGCTGAGGGCGGCGTTGCGCCGGGCGATATCGAGCTGTGCGTCGAGCATGAGGAGGTTGAAGTAGCTGTTGGCGACCTGCGCCACGATGCCCGTCTGCACGGCGCGGGCTGCCTCGTACGTCTGGAGGTATTGTGCCAGTGCGGCTTCCTTTTGCCGGCGGATCTTGCCCCAGATGTCGATCTCCCAGGAAACGCCCAGGCCGAGGGTATAATCCTCGATATGATCGGTTTGCAGGAAGTTATTGAGACTCAATCCATTCAGGCTGTTTTTGGACGGGAATGACGTGTTAGCCGTGGCATTCGCGTTGATAGAAGGCAGCAGGGCGGCTTTCGCCTGTTTCACGTAGGACGAAGCGGCTTCAATTCTTTTGAGCGCCAGCTGCAGGTCGAAATTGCTGTTGAGGGCGTTTCCGATGAGGTCTTGCAGGGCGGGATCGGGGAAGAACTGCTTCCACGGGGCGGCGCCGATGGTACTGTCGCCCGCCGCCGTATTGCCGAACTGGGCGGGCAGCGGGGTCTCCGGCCGCTGGAAGTCCTTACCCACCTTGCAGGCGGCCAGGGAAGCGGCGAAGAGCATAGCTATTAAGTATTTTGAATATTGCGTCATAATTGCCTTGATTTTACTTATACGGTTGCTTCTTCCATTTCCATCTCCATCTCTTCTTCATAAACTCTTAAGCCGGGGCGGCCGGTTATTTTTTCCTGTAAGAACTGGAATATCACATACAGCACAGGAATGATAAACACACCCAGGATCACACCGGTCAACATACCGCCGATGGCGCTATAACCAATGGAGTGGTTACCAACCGCGGAACCTTTGGTCACAAATACCAGGGGTATCAGACCTACGATAAAGGCGAATGAAGTCATCAGGATGGGACGCAGCCTGGCTCTTGCCCCGGCCAGCGCGGATTCGAGAAGGCCCATGCCGTTGCGTCGCCGCTGCAATGCAAATTCTACTATCAGGATGGCGTTCTTCGCAAGCAAACCTATCAACATGATCATACCAATCTGTACGTAAATGTTATTGTCCAGGCCGGCAAAACCGATGAAGGCAAATACACCCAGGATACCTGTCGGGATGGTCAGGATAACTGCGAGCGGCAATACATAACTTTCGTATTGAGCTGCCAGCAGGAAGTATACGAACAGGATGCTAAGCAGGAAGATGTAGATCTGCTGGTCGCCGGCGGAGATCTCTTCGCGGGTCGCACCTGTCCATTCGTAACCATAACCTTGCGGCAACGCCGTTTTAGCGGTCTCCTCAATGGCTTTGATCGCATCACCAGTACTGTAACCCGGCTTGGGCGTACCGTTGATGGTAACGGCATTGAACATGTTGTTGCGGGTTACCGTTTCGGGACCATATACACGTTTCAGCGACACCATCGATTTCACCGGCACCATTTCACCCTGGCTGTTCTTCACGTAAATACCATCGAGCGAGTGGATGTCGGTACGGTAAGGCACGTCGGCCTGCGCTACAACACGGTAGTATTTTCCGAAACGGTTAAAGTCAGAAACATAGCTGCTGCCGTAATATATCTGCATGGTCTGCATCAGATCGGTAATGGATACGCCTAATTGTTTGGCCTTGAAATTATCCACTTCTACCTTATACTGGGGGTTCCCCGCGGAGAAGGTGGTGAAGGCCGCGCCAATTTCCGGTCTTTGCATCAATGCGCCGATAAAGGCCCAGGCGTTGTTACCCAGCTGATCCAGCGGGCGCCCCTGTTTATCCTGCAGCATGAATTCAAAACCGCTCACGTTACCAAAACCCTGCACCGTAGGGAAGTTGAAGAAGAAGGCTCCGGCATCTTTCAGTTCGCTTGCAGGTCCGTACATCATACCGGTGATCTGGTCGATGTTATCTACTTCCCCCCTTTCACCTTTGTCTTTCAGACGTACAAACCCTGCGGCATAAGGAGATGCGGCGGCATTGCTGATGAAGTTAAAACCGTCGACCGTCCAGGTATGTTTCACAGACGGGAACTGGCGAAGCTGTTCGTCAATTTTTGATGTAGACTTATGCGTTCTGTCCAGTGAGCTGCCCGGAGGCGTGTTCAGCGCATATAATACGAAGCCCTGATCTTCCGTAGGAATAAAGCCTGTAGGTGTCTTCCGGACCAGTATAAAAGATGCGATGGCTACGATCACCAGCAGACCAATGGCAATTGCTTTCCGCTTGATCAGGAAATTAAGGCTCTTGACATACCGGTTCGTCATGGAGCGGAAACCGGCGTTGAAGGCATTAAAGAAGCGGCTTCCAAAGCCGGTTTTCCGGCCATGCTCGCCGTGTTCAGGTTTTAAGAACAAGGCGCACAGCGCGGGGCTCAGGGTCAATGCATTGATCGCGGAGATCATGATAGCGATCGCCAGCGTAAATGCAAACTGCCTGTAGAACACACCTGCGGGCCCCTCCATAAAACCAACGGGTATAAATACCGCCATCATCACCAGGGTAATGGAAATAACGGCGCCTGAAATTTCATCCATCGACTTCAGGGTAGCTTTTCTTGCGGGCCATCGCGTTTGTTCCATCTTGGCGTGCACCGCTTCCACGACAACTATCGCATCATCCACCACGATACCGATTGCCAGTACCAGGGCGAACAAGGTGAGCAGGTTAATGCTGAAACCAAATAGCTGCAGGAAGAAGAATGTGCCTAAAATGGCCACGGGTACTGCAATAGCGGGGATCAACGTAGAACGGAAATCCTGCAGGAAGAGGTATACCACGAGGAATACCAGCAAAAATGCGATGATAAGCGTTTCACGAACCTGGTATATAGACGCGTCCAGGAAGTCCTTGGCGTTGTACATCACCACCGTCTTAACGCCGGTAGGAAGCGAGGCCTCAAAATCCACCAGCAGATGCTCGATGTTATCAAGGATCTCATTGGCGTTGGAACCGGCAGTTTGAATAATAGCAAAACCGGCCGCAGGTTTGCCATCCAGCAGGTTGTTCGCTCCGTAGTTAAGCGCCCCGAATTCGATACGGGCCACGTCTTTCAAACGAAGCATGGAGCCATCGCTATTGGCTTTTATAACGATATTCTCATAATCTTCATTCAGGCTCAACTTGCCTTTATATTTCAATACAAATTCAAATGTTTCCGTGCTGTTTTCGCCCAAACGGCCCGGGGCCGATTCGATGTTCTGATCCCTGATCGCGTTCAACACGTCCTGCGGGGCCAGGTTATTCGCTGCAAGGCGGTCGGGCTTCAGCCAGATACGCATGGAATAGTCCTTGGCGCCGAAGATCTGCGCCTGGGCTACGCCGGGCACACGTTGGATCTGGGGGATCAGGTTGATCTTGATATAGTTTTGCAGGAACTTTTCATCGTATTCCTTAGGGTTTTCGCTATACAACCCCATGAACATGATGAAACCGTTCTGCACCTTCTGCGTGCTGATGCCCGCGGTCACCACTTCCGCGGGTAACTGGCTGGTGGCTTTGGACACCCTGTTTTGCACGTTCACGGCAGCGATATCAGGATCGGTCCCCTGTTTGAAAAAGACGGTCAGCATCATGCTGCCGTCGTTATTGGAGTTGGAGGTCATGTAGGTCATGTTCTCCACCCCGTTCACCGCTTCCTCTATCGGGTTGGCCACGGAACGGGCTACTACTTCGGCATTGGCGCCGGGGTAGACGGCCGTCACCGTCACGCTGGGCGGCGCGATGTCGGGAAACAACGTAACAGGCAGGGAAAAGTAGGAGATAATCCCCAATAATAGCAGGATTATGGACACTACCGTTGAAAGCACCGGCCTTAATATAAATAATCTTAACATGATAAATTCACTTTTAGATCGTAAGTAAAATTTGATGCTTGCATGTCATACTTTACAGGTAAAGTATGGACTGTTACTTACAACGTTTTTGACTTGAGCACGCTATCTGCCGGTACCGGCTGCGGTGCGATGACTGCCCCGTCCTTTAAATTGCCGGTTCCGGACAGCACGATCTTCTCGCCTGCTTTCAACCCGTCGCTTACAAAATAAAAGTTCGCTGTCTTTCCGGAAATCCTGATGGGCCTGCTGGCCACTTTGTTGCTGTCTGCCACGGTGTATACCAGCACTTTGTCCTGGATCTCGAACGTGGCTTCCTGCGGAATGGTGATAGCAGCGGGAACTTCCTGTGCAAACCTTACTTTGCCCGTGTTGCCCGTACGCAGTACGCCATCGGGGTTGGGGAAAGTGGCGCGGAAAGTGATGGCGCCGGTGGTCTTATTGAACTGCCCGTCAATCGTTCCTATTTTTCCTTTCTCGGTGAACGTGCTGTTATCTGCCAGTATCAATTCAACCGGAGGTGCATTCTTCAGCTTCTCTTCCAGCGTTTTGCCGGGGAAGTTGTTCCTAAACGTGATGAAGTCCGCTTCGCTCATTGAAAAGTAAGCGTACATTTCGCGTACTTCGGAAAGCAGCGTAAGGGGCTGGGCATCGGCGTTGCTTACGAGGGCGCCCACCTTATAGGGGATCCTTCCGATGTAACCGCTTACCGGCGCGGTAACCAGGGTGTAGCCTACATTGATCCGCGCGCTGCCTGCTGCTGCCCTGGCCTGGGCCAAAGCGGCTTTTGCTGCCTCATAGTTTGCTTTCGCCGTTTTCAGCTGTACCTCAGAGATCACGTTGCTGGCAACCAGCGGGGTCAGGCGGTCCACTTCAACCTGCATCTTTTCAAGGTTAGCCTGCGCAGCAAGCTGGTTAGAAGCGGCGCTGTTCAATTGTTCGGCATATACCTTCGGATCTATTTTAAACAAAGGCTGCCCTGCTTTTACATAAGCGCCTTCATCTACAAATATTTTCTCGAGGTAGCCGGATACCTGCGGGCGCACGTCTACATTCACCTTTCCTTCCAGCGAAGCGGGAAACTCCAGGTAAGTGGTAGCCGGGGCCGATGTAACCACCATCACGGGCAACTGCGGGGGACCCTGCTGGGGAGCACCAGCCTGGGGAGATGAGCAGCTATATAATAATACAGCCAACATCAGGATGCCTGACAAGTAACCGAGTGGCTTGTGTGTGGTCATTTTTTTGAGTGATCGTTCCATGTGTTATAGTGTTATAGAATTTAACGTGAGTCCGGTTTAACCGGCAAGGCAGCCTCGTGTTGAACATGTTGCCGTTAACAGACCCATGCCTTGGTTTGCTGGATTTCTAATGTTTTTTTGTTCGCCATTAATTGTTTCCATACCGTCCGGCCTTATGCACACGGCATAAGCATTGCTCTTTTTTTTGTAAAAAAGCAATAGACAGTACAGAACATTCAGGCATGGATGTGCCTGGCTATTCAAAACATGGTGTGAAAAAAGGAGACTACATACTGCCTGGGCCGCAGTAAAGGCTGTAACGATCAGGGTTTTTAGCGCACGTTGCTGTCCATGCGCTTAAGGACTCTGTTACAGTTAGGTTACTTAACTTTCATGATCGTAAGAATTGATGCGTTGCAATTGACACTGCAAATCTATAAAAAGTCACATTCGCTTGTACATTCCATATCACGGGATTAATTGTACTTTTCGCGGATGCTTTTTTGAAAAAGCGCAGGGGTTTGCCCGGTGTGCTTTTTGAAGAATCTTGAAAAGTAGGCGTCGTCGTCGAAGTTCAGCTCTCCCGCGATCTGCTTGACAGAATGCTTCTGCCAGAACAGGAGGCGCTTGGCTTCCATAATCCGTTTGGCATCAATCACCTGCTTCGCACTCCGCCCGATGGTGTTTTTTACCGTATCGTTCAGATGGCCGGGCGTTACATGCAGCATTTCGGCATATTCGCTTACCTGCACCTTGTCCCGGAAATGCTCATCCACCAGGATCTTGAACTGCACCCCCAGCGCATTGCCGCCGTAGTGCTCCGTCCTGTACTCCTCCCTTCCCGGGCGCGCGATGCGGCCGCAGGCGATGATGAAGGCAGACAGGATGTTCCGGATGATGGCTTCCTTGCGGGGCCGGTCGCCCCGGTACTCATGCAGCAGGATACGGGCAAACGACAGGAGTTCCTGCAGCTGGTGTTCTTCCAGGTGAAGGATACTGTCTTTGAAAGTGCATTGCCAGCAACTCAATACCCCCAATGTTTCCGTAATGAGGAAATCGCGGGTAAAGTACATGGCAAGCACTTCGGCGTCGGCACTCCGGTCGTGCTGGTGGATCTGGTCCGGCTCCAGCATGATCAGCGCAGGCGCGTGTATGGTATGTTTTTCGAAATCAATGTATTGCGTCACACTCCCTTTGAGCAGGATATCAATAGTATAGCCATCGTGCCGGTGCGGAGATGCGATCCCTTCCCAGTCGATTTCCTTTAAGTTGGCCAGGTGAATAATAAACTGCGAACCCTCCTCTGCAAGAGGGGAATCCTGTACGCTCACCAGGGGTATATGGTTGTACTTGGTCAGTTGCATGGGTCGTGTTTTTAAAGGTCATCTCTCCCGTGCCAGACGGTTTTCAATAAGCATAATTCCGGTCTGTAAAAGTAAGGCTATTCCACCTGCTGGCGTTCCTGGACGAGCACGAGATCGGCCAGTTTCACCTGGATGGGAATGTTCCCGACCTGTACCACGGCTGCTTTGGAGCGCAATTCGAGCACTTTGCCCACCTGGTTGTTGGTCCGGATCTTCACCTTGTCGCCTACCTTCACTTCCCCCTTGATCTCCTGGAACTTGTTGTCCACTTTCTTCTGGATCTTTTCGTTGATGGCTTTGGAGCGTTTATGGAAAAGCAACTCTTCGGCCTGGCGGATCACCTTCTGTTTATCGTCGGTCCGCTTCCATTCGATCACGATCTGCTTGAGCTTGCGCTCCATGTCTTTCAGATACTGGATCTCCTCTTCGCGGATCTTGTTCTGGAGTTTCTGGAGGGTATATTCATGCTGTTTTCTTTCCTTGTCCGACAGCACTTCGTATTCTTTCTTGAGTTTCTCGTTTTCTTTCAGCAGCTTTTGCAGGTCTTTCTCCTTGCTTTCCACTTTCTGCATATCCTGCTCGGCTTTGTTGAGGAGCTTATCGAGCCGGAAGTGCCCGTCGTCCACCAGTTTCCGCGCGCGGTTGATAAGGCTCTGGTCGAGCCCGATGCGCTGGGCGATGGAGAAGGTGTAGGAGCTGCCGGGTTTGCCGATGATGAGCCGGTAGAGGGGCGCGAGCTTTTCCTCATCGAAGCCCATCGCGGCGTTCAAGATACCTTTCACCTTTCCGGCCATCACCTTTAGGTTGAGGTAGTGGGTAGTAACGATCCCGAAAGCGTGTTTGCGGGCCAGTTCTTCCATGATCACTTCGGCGAAGGCGCCTCCCAGGTTGGGATCGGAGCCGGAACCGAGCTCATCGATGAAGAAGAGGGTCCTCCCGTTGGCGCTTTCCATGAAATGCTTCATGTTTTTGAGATGGGAGCTGTAGGTCGACAGCTCGAACTCAAGGCTTTGCGTGTCCCCGATATGGATCATGACCTGCCGGAAGATCCCGAGCTGGCTGGTGGGGTGCACCGGCACCAGGAGCCCTGCCTGCAGCATGAGCTGGATCAGGCCTACGGTCTTGAGCGTCACGGTTTTACCGCCGGCATTGGGCCCCGAGATCACCAGGATGTGATTATCCTTGTCCAGCGTCATGTTCACGGGGATGGTGGGCTTGCCCTGTTTGCGGTTATACAGCAACAGCAGGGGGTGGTAAGCTTCCACCAGGTGAACCTGGGCATGGGGCACCAGCATGGGGAAATTCCCGTTGATATCGAGCGCCAGGCGGGCCTTGGCCCTTATGAAATCGAATATCCCCAGGATATCGTGGTAGCCGGTGAGCAGGTCGTGGTGACTGGCCAGGTTGGCGGTGAGGGTCCGCAGGATGCGGTACACCTCTTTCTCCTCTTCCCTTTCCAGGGAAAACACCTCGTTGTTGAGCTGGATGGTCTCTTCCGGTTCGAGGAACGCTGTTTTCCGCGTGTCCGACTCACCGTGCAGAATCCCTTTCACCATGCGCTTCTGCTCCGCGAAAATGGCCACTACCCTGCGACCGTTGAGGAAACTTTCCTCGATGTCGGCCAGGTAGCCCTGCTTCTGGAGCTTGCCCAGGATCCGGTCAAACACCCGCCGCAGCTCCATCCTTTTACGGTAGAGCGACATGCGGATCTTCGCCAGGTCGGGCGTGGCGTTATCCAATACCTGCCCCGATTCGTCCAGCACCTCGTCGATCATTGTTACGATCTTCTTTTCGTAATATGTCCGCCCGATGACGCCGTACAAGGCGGAATAGGTGACTCTCCTGTCGTTATCAAAGAACCTGAAAATGCTGCCCATGCTTTCCGTCAGTTTGCGGATCATCATGAACTGCTCTCCCGTGAGTACGGCTCCCTGAATTTCCAGGAGGCGGAGCTCCTTTTTCAGGTTGAGGACGTAATCGTTCGGGAAATGCTGCTGCAACAGCACCAGCTGTTTATATTCATGCGCTTGCTGCAGCGCCGTTCTCACAAAATCGATATGCGTATGCAGGCGCAATTCGGCGGCCATCGTTTTGCCCAACTCCGTCTTGCAATGTTCCTGCAGCAATAACTTTACCTTGTCAAATTCGAGCTGGTACAGCGCCGAATCCGGAAATAATTTCACTTGTCTGTCAATTTTTAATCATGCCGCCGGCCCATGGCAGCCTTCCTTTTTTCGTTCCGCAAAGTTGGCCTATCCTCCGGAAATGTTGAAAACTGATTGATCAACAACCGGCAACGAATGACAAATGCGGTTCATCACCCGTCGGTTTTCAAAAGAATGTTAAAGTTACTTAACTTGTTGATCCAATCCGCCGCTGATATCGTTAATTTGAAGACAAAACTTCAAAATGAACTTACTGAAACATAGCCTGATTGTACTGTCGTTGCTGGGCACCAGCCTGGCATCCTGCGGCAGGCAGACGGCTGAAAAAAATCAAGAACCTGGAGACATGACTATTTCGAAAGACCAAAAAACGGCACAGGCTACCTTCGGAACGGGTTGCTTCTGGTGCACTGAAGCCCAGTTCCAGCAACTGGAAGGGGTATTGACGGTGGAATCAGGGTATTCCGGCGGCGAAAAGCCCAACCCTACGTACGAAGAAGTATGCACCGGCAACACCGGGCACGCGGAAGTGGTGCAGATCACCTACGATCCGGCCAAAATCACCTTCGCCCAGCTGCTGGAAGCCTTCTTTCTCAGCCACGACCCTACCCAGCTGAACCGCCAGGGCAACGACGTGGGCACCCAATACCGCTCGGTCATCTTCTACCATGATGCCGAACAACAACGGGAAGCGGAGTTTTACAAGAAGAAAGTGGAGGAATCGGGAGCGTATGACAAACCGATTGTCACGGAAATCTCCCCTTATTCGGCGTTTTTCAAGGCCGAAAACTATCACCAGAACTATTATAACGAGAACGGATCGCAGCCGTATTGTTATTACGTGGTGAAACCCAAGCTGGAAAAATTCAAAAAGGCGTTTGCCGATAAGCTAAAAAAATAGACGCCCCAGGGCGTCTATTTTTTTTATAGTATTTCTATATCCCTGGAGCCCTGGTAGAGCCATGACAATAAAAAATACGCTATGGCCGTGATTATCAGGACGTATCCCGCAAACCCCAGCGCCATGGCCGTTTCGGTCCGCATCCAGCTGTTTAGTTCCGAGAAGTAGGCAAAAACCGCCAGGATCACTCCCGCAATTCCGCCAATAAAGGTTACCGTTTTCATTTTAGGTTATACTTTAAGGGTTAAGCTTGCGAATTATCGCATTTTATACATCCTATAACGTGCCATACCGCGCAAAGTTTACAGGCGTGGATAAAGTTAATTTCCGCCGCTTAAAATGTGGATAACCCGCCACGCTGCGCGGACCGTTTCCGAGGAATTTTGGCACAAAAAAAGGACCGCCCCGAAAGGCGGTCCCCATTTCCTGCGATGCCTGTGCGGCATCCGGCTATTTCTTTTTCTTCTTGCCTGCAGCTTTAGGCGCTTCGGCCGTCAGGTCCTTGATACGGATGTTCCGGAATTTCACCACGGAACCGTGGCCCAGGAACCCAATATGACCAGAGGTCCTTTTCAGGCCGGGGTGGTCTTTATGGTCGAGGGTGCCGTTGTCACGGGCGTCGGCGATATCACCGTCGAGGATCACCGTGCCGTTGAGCTCCACCGTAATGCGGGTGCCCTTAACGGTCACCTGCTCGTAGTTCCACTCGCCAACGGGCTTCAGGAAGCCGCGTTTGGCGGCGATTACGCCGTATACGGAACCATGGTACTGGTATACCTGGAGGTTTTTGTAGATATCGGCGTCGTTATCCAGGATCTGGAGCTCCATGCCCTGGTAAGCAGCGTCGCCGGTGAGGGGCGCGCGGATACCCAGGCCGTTGTTGGCGCCGGGCGTCAGCTGGAACTCGAAACGGTATACGAAGTCGCCGTATTCGTTCTTGGTGTAGAGGTTACCGCCGCCATGGCCGCCGGGGCGGCAAACGATGGCGCCGTCTTCCATCACGTAGCTGGTAGTGTTGCCGGTCCACTCGTGCATGTTGGTCCCGTCGAACAGGATCTTGTACCCTTCTTTCTTCTCTTCAGCGCTCAGCTCGTAGGGCTTCGGGCGCTCGAACTCACGCACATACAGGTTCCTGTAATATACGTTGGTGCCATGCGCCTGCAGTTCGATCTGCTCTTCGGCGAAGATGGGAAGGCTGCGGTCCCAGAAGTTCTCCAGGATCACGTTTTCCACTACCAGTACGCCGTTGAGGTACACCGTTACGCGGTCGCCCTTCATGATGATGCGGAAGTTATTCCACTCGTTGATGGCGTTATCGGCAAGGGAGAGCGGTTTGGAAGGATTTTTCTGGTTGTTGTAAAGACCGCCGGATCCTACTTCAGCGCCAACATCGCGGCGGGTAGTGTCCCAGATCTGCACTTGCGGGGTACCGCGGAGGTAGACGCCCGCGTCGCCGTTCGGCTCGATCTTCCAGTCCACAAACATTTCAAAATCACCGTATTTCTTGTCGGTGCAGAGGTTGTCGC
Source organism: uncultured Chitinophaga sp. (assembly GCF_937874145.1). Classification (GTDB taxonomy): domain Bacteria; phylum Bacteroidota; class Bacteroidia; order Chitinophagales; family Chitinophagaceae; genus Chitinophaga. Next base: position 12,186 of record NZ_CALNBI010000465.1, read on the forward strand.
CATGGCCGTTGAACCACAGCACGCCGTCTTTCACGCTCCAGCCTTCGCGCATTTTGGCGTCGGCTTTCTCCTGTTCTTTTTTCAGGGTAGCCGCATCCATTTTGCCGCGTTTAATGGGATCGGCCACGAGGCCTTTCCAGCCGCTGAGGTCTTTGCCGTTGAACATCGACACAAACCCTTCGCCGGCAGGCATTTCGGAGAGATATTTACGGATCGCCTCGCGCTGGTAGCCGGCATCGCCGCCTTTCAGTACGGTGGACGTTTTCTCGAGGAGGCCTTTTACGATGGCGCCGCTGTAGGATTTATCCGCCAGGGCGATGTTCATCACCGCCTGCGCCGCTTCCTGCTGGGCGTCTTTATCGTCCAGGTACTGGCCGGCAAAAACGAGCGCGGGGAAGGTTTTGCATTGCTCCGCTTGTCCGAGGATGGATTTCTTCAGACCTGCGTCGTTGGTGAGCTCCATGGCGTTCTTGAGGAACAGGAGGCGTTGCTCGGCGCGGGTTTCTGCTTTGGCAAGGCGAACGTAGCCTTTCAGGGCTTCGGTCCGCGCGCCGGCGTCTTTCCGGGCGATATCGAGGAGGGGCTGCATGGCGGAAACGTCTTTCCAGGCGCTCAGCGCCGCTACGGCCGCTTTCTTTTGTTCTGCATTGCCTTTGTCGAACGCTTCTTTCACTACTGCGAGCGAAGATGCGCCGCCGATGCCGCCGAGTACGCTGAGGTAACGGTCGCGCTTGTCGGCGGGAGCGCTTTTCATGGCGGTTACCACCTGTGCGGCGTTATCGGAACCGGCAGCGGCTGCGATCACTGCTTCCTGCAGGCCTTTCACGTCCGGCGCACCGGCGGTGTTCAGGAGCTCCAGGAGGGTGGCGAGGCTGGAGGGGCTGGCTACATCTTTCAGCGAAGCGAACGCGGCTTTGCGAACGGTTTCGTTTTTAGATTTGGTGAGCGGCAGCACCTGAGCAAAAGCTGCGTCGGATTTGCGGGTGGCCAGCACGTCGAGCAGGGCTACCTGCGCACCGGCGGGCACGCCGGCGATCGCGGCGGCAGACTGCGTGGCTACTTCATTGCCTTTGATGGTTTTGAGCACCGACTGCACGGCGGCTACTTCCGCATCGTTGCCTTTCGAGATCACCTCGATGAGCGCGGGCACGGCCTGGGCGCCACCGATCTGGCCGGTAGCGGTGATGGCGGCAAGGCGCACTTCGGGGTTCTTGTCGGCCAGGAGGCGTTGTACCGCGGGCAGCGCGGCCGCTACTTTATTGTTACCCAGCATGCCAGTGATGGCTGCTTTGGAAGCGGGAGACGCTTTGCTGAGGGTTTTGAGCCATGCCGCCGTGCTCACTGCGTTCAGGCGCTTGCCGGCCAGTTTGAGGGCGGCATCGCGGTATTCCGCATTGGCATCGCCGGCGGCGGCGGTGAGGCGGTTCAGGTTACGGTCGCCGTACACCTGGTCCAGGAGAGACAGTGCGGCGGTGCGCACGTGCACTTCCTTTGCGTTGCTGAGCAGGCTTTCCGCCAGGCGGGCGGCTTCGCCCTGCTGGCCGTTCTGCGCCAGCTGCTGGATATAGGCCAGGTACGCGGTGGTAGCGTTGGTTTCGTCGTATTTGTAACCGGCTTTGGACGCGTAGCCTTGCATGGCTGCGGCGGAATTCGGCGAAGCGATGTACGACAGGGCGTACAGGGCGGTTTTTGCCAGCATTTTGTCCGGGGAAGAAGCCAGGGGCACCAGTACGGTGGCGGCTTCAGGAACGCGTGCGTCGCCGATGGCGAGCACGAGGCTTTGCTTGTTGCGGCCTTCTGCCTTGTTCACGGCATCGAGCAGCGCTTTACGGGAAGCGGCGCTGTTGATCTGCACGAGGGTGCGGGCGGTGATGGCGGAAAGGCGCTCGTCGGCCAGGTAAGGCGCCAGTGCGGGCACGGCGTCGTCGTTACCGATGGATTCGAGGCGGCGGATGAAGAATTCCTTCACCTCTTTATCCTGCACTTTATCGAGTGCTTTTACGTAAGATTTTACAGCGGCGGCTTTGAGGTTTTCTTTGCCGGGCTGGGTTACATAAAATGCGTAACCGGTGAGTGCGAATTCGGCGGGGGCGTTGTCGCCTTTGCCGGGAGCGGTCATCATGGAAGCGATGCCGAGCACGCCTTCTTCGCCCATTTCGGCGAGGGCCTTCATATTGGCTTCGAGGGCGGCTTTATCTTTGGCAGGTTGCTGTTGCAGCAAATCCGCCACTTTCGTATGCGCGGCCCGGTTATCCTGCTTCGGCTGGGCGAAAACCGCCAGCTGGGCGAGGCAACAGGCTGCGATCAGGAATGTTTTTTTCATCATGGTGCTGTTGGAAGGTGATGGCTAGATGGTCCAGGGTCCGCGGAAAGCCGGGAAGAGGAGGCGGTTGGCGCCTTCGTCGTTCACGAACTCCTGCTTCACGGGATCGAACTGGAGGTCGCGACCGAGTTGCAGGGCTACTTTGCCGATGTTGACGATGGTACAGGAACGGTGGCCGTTTTCTTCGTTGAGCGCAAATTTTTTGCGGTTCTTCACGGCGTCCACGAAGTCGGTCACCTGCGGCGCCGGATCGGGGAATTCAGCCAGTTTCTTTTCCAGGTCAGGGATCGTGGATTTGAAGCCGGGGAACAGTTTGCCGTTGGGCCCTTCGATATAGGCGGCCCCGGTTTCGGTGCCGGCGCCGTCGAGCACGATCTGGCATCCATCCGCATAGGTGTAGGTGATCTTGCGCCAGGTGCCCACCGCGTCGGAGTGCTGCTGGGGCGCGTCGATCTCTACCTTCACGGGGCTGGTATCATCCTTGCCGAGGAAGTACTGAACGGGGTCCAGGTAGTGCTGGCCCATGTCGCCCAAACCACCGCCATCATAATCCCAGTAACCGCGGAAGTTGTTGTGCACGCGGTGCGGGTGATAGGGTTTGTAGGGGGCGGGACCGAGCCACATGTCGTAATCCAGCTCTTTGGGAACGGCCTGGGGCTCCAGGTTGGTTTTGCCCACCCAGAAGAATTTCCAGTCGAAGCCCGTGTGGCGGCTAACGGTCACCTTCAGCGGCCATCCGAGCAACCCGCTTTCCACGAGTTTCTTGATGGGGTGAACGGTGGTGCCCATGCCATAGAAACGGTCGGCGAAGCGGAACCAGGTATTGAGGCGGAAGATGCGGCCATGCTGCTGCACGGCTTCCACCAGGCGCTTGCCCTCCCCGATCGTGGCGGTCATCGGTTTCTCGCACCATACATCCTTCCCTGCGCGGGCGGCGTCGGCAGCGATGATACCATGCCAGTGCGGAGGCGTGGCCACGTGTACGATGTCCACTTCCGGCAGCTGGATCAGCTCGCGGTAGTCCGAAAATGTCTTCACTCCCTTGTCGCCAAGCTGGTTCATGGCCTGCTGGATGTGACCTTTGTCGACATCGCAGATGGCTACAACGCGGGTGCCTGCATAACCGAAGTGACCGCGGCCCATGCCGCCGGTGCCCACTACGCCCTTCGTCAGCGTATCGCTCGGGGCCAGATAGCCGCGACCCAATACGTGGCGGGGAACGATGGTAAAGGCCGCTAACGCTCCCAGGGAATTACGGACAAATGACCGCCTGGAAGGATGATTGACTTTTTTTCCCATGATCTTTGTAAAAAAGGTAAAACGTGATTTGGAGGGACAAAATACAAATTCAATTCACACATTCTAATACTATTCGCTAAAAAGGTGATAAACTTTAGCTCAGTATTTATCGAATAAACAGACTTCTATAAATATTTTACAAAAGATCGTTTAACTTTAAGGAAATGTTCGCCACTTTTGCGCCACCACCGCAGTTATCCGGCCTCGTCCGGATGTTTTGGGTCTTCGAGCACGAGGTCCCGGAAAACGAGCCGTACGTGTACCGGTCGATGGCGGATGGGTGTGCGGAACTGATCTTTCATTACCGGAACCGTTTTTCGCCGCTGACGGGGTCGGAGGGCGCGGGGTTTTCCCATCTGCATGCCCAGACCAGCCGGCATTCGCGGTTCCTCACGCACGGGAGCTTCGGCATCTTCGGCGCGTACCTCTACCCTACGGCCATCCCCATTCTCTTCGGCCATTCCTCCAATTCCGTCGCCAACTGCATGCCCGACCTGCAGAGCATCATGGGCCGCGACGGCATCGACCTCGAAGAGCGCATCATTTCCGCGCGCTTCCATCACCAGCGTGTAGCCATATTATCGGGTTACCTCATTTCACTCCTCTCCCGCCGCAAACCCGCCAACGGCGCCGTCCAGCTGGCCGTACAATCGATCCTCCGCGCCAACGGGATGATCAATATCCGCGAGCTGGCCGGTTCCATCAGTTTATCGACCCGCCAGTTCGAACGTAACTTCAAAGCCGCCGCAGGCTTCTCCCCGAAACTCTTCACCCGCATCATCCGCTTCCACCGCGCCCTCGAAGCCTACGGGCAATTCGACGGCAACCTGACCGGCCTGGCATACGAATGCGGATATTATGACCAGTCGCATTTTATCCATGACTTCCGCGAGTTCTCCGGATACCTGCCCCGCGAATATTTCCTGGGTCGCCCGGAAGGCATCGAGTACCGCGAATAAAACACATGTCGCTTTTCTCCAATTTTCCCGGCAACGCCGCGCCTACCTTTGATAAAAACATCATTATTATGGCAACTGCAAACAAACCCTCGGGCATGAGCACCGTTAGCCCCTACTTCCTTGTGCATGATGGCGAGCGCTTCCTCGCATTCCTGAAAGAAGTATTCGGCGCCACGGAAAGCGGCGTGTACCGGAACGACGAGGGGCAGATTCTACATGCCGAACTGCGCCTGGGCGACGGCAGCATCATGTTCGGGGGCGCCACCAAAGACTGGCCCGCCGAAACAGGCGGCGTGTTCGTGTTCGTGGAAAACACGGATAATATATATAAGAAGGCTATGGAACACGGGAGCGAATCGCGGCAGGCGCCGGAAGACAAAGACTACGGCCGCGCCGCGGGTTTCCGCGATCCGTTCGGCAATACCTGGTGGATCACTCAGGCGTGAGCAGTGTAGTAATCCCACATGATGCGGAAGACTTTTTCCTTCAGCGCGGGCACATCGTCGCGCGTGAGGCCGGTGGTTTCGATCGGTTCGAGGAAATGGTAATCGATGCGGTGGGGCCAGGCGTAGAGGAACTTCCCGGGCACCTGGATCTTGAGCGTGTTGAAAAGCAGTGAGGGCATGATGGGTGTTTGCGTATCCACCGCCAGGTTAAACGCGCCGTCGTAGAATTCTTTGAGGGGCTGGCCGGTGCGGTTGCGGGTGCCTTCCGGGAAAAGGACCATGTGCATACCCATGTCCAAAGCTGCTTTCATTTTGGTGACGCTGTCGCGCCGGCTGGCTTCGCTGCTGCGGTCGACCATGATGCCGCCGATCTTGTACATCATGCCGAACAGCGGGATTTTGGCCATGGAGGCTTTCGCGAGTGTTTTATTGACGCCGGGCACGCCGGGGGTGGTCACGGGGACGTCGATCAGCGAGTTGTGGTTGCATACCACGACGTACTGGCGGCCTTTGGCGAAGTGATGCAGGCCTTTCCGGAATACGGGGCAACCGATCAGGGGCATGTAAAACTTCATCCAGACGCGCCCGAGATTCAGGAAATACCGGGATTTGCGGGGATCCGGCATGAGGGAGAAGATCCAGATAGGGATAAAGACGATGAGCAGGGTTGCCGCGAAAAGGAGCAAACCGTATACGGCGTACACACGTCCTGCGATATTTTTAAACCAGTTCATCTTGTATGGGATTGTGGATGGAGGGTTCCGGATATTATAATTGCCAGTTGACCGGCTCCTGGCCCTGGCGAACGAGCAGTTCGTTGGCTTTGGAGAAGTGCCGGCAACCGAAGAAGCCTTTATCCGCGCTGAACGGCGAAGGATGGGCGGCTTTGAGGACGTGGTGCTTCGTAGCATCGATGAGCACCTGTTTATCCTGTGCGAAGCGGCCCCAAAGCATAAATATAACACCTTCCTTTTCGTTGGAGATCTTGCGGATCACAGCGTCGGTAAAGGATTCCCAGCCTATTTTGCTGTGGGAGGCCGGCTCGCCGTCGCGCACGGTGAGGAATGCGTTGAGGAGCAGCACGCCGCTTTCGGCCCAGGGCGTGAGGTCGCCTGTTTGGGGGATGGGCATGCCGAGGTCCTTGTTCATTTCTTTATATATGTTGACGAGGGAAGGCGGCGGTTTGACGCCTTTCTGCACGGAAAAGCACAAGCCATGCGCCTGGCCGGGGCCGTGGTACGGGTCCTGCCCCAGTATGACCACTTTCACCTTGTCGAAGGGGGTTTTCTCGAACGCGTTAAAGATGTTGTTCCCTACCGGGTAGATGGTTTTCCCCAGGGCCTTTTCATGCTTCAGGAACATCACGATCTGCTCGAAATACGACTTCTGGAACTCTTCTTTCAGCGCTTCTTTCCAACTGCTTTCTATCTTTACGTCCATTGCTGTAACTTTGTTTCAGAGGATAATTTTGATTTATTGACGGAAAATTATATAAATTTGCACTCCCAATAAAAATAAATTTATTGTGATGCCGGACCGGTAGCTCAGCTGGATAGAGCAGCTGCCTTCTAAGCAGCAGGTCATTGGTTCGAATCCAATCCGGTTCACTAATTTGGACAAATCGGTTTTTACGCTGGTTTGTCCATTTTTTTCCCGCCACATGTCACTTCCGGCATTTTTCAATATCCGATACAATCTACTTCACATTTCGAATCCGGCAATATGAAATGTATTGTCATCGCAGTCGACGGCAAGGGCATGCTTTTTGGCAGTATATTCCATAAAATCGTCTATGGAATTGGTTCAGGTTATTGGCATTGGAGCCAGCATCGGCACAGGCGTCTCGTTACTGCCCCAACTCGTTAAACTGGTCAAAGAAAAGAGGGCCGAAGACCTGTCCCTGGTGATGATGGCCGTTCTGCTGACAGGCCTGGCGCTATGGATCGTGTACGGCATTTTGAAAAACGACGCCATAATTATAGTTTCCAACGGCGTGTCCCTTATCCTCAACATTAGTATTATATTCCTCAGCATATACTACCGGTCAAGACCGGATCCACGATAAATTTACAACGAAAAGGCATGCGATTTCCGGGCAATATTTACGCTACCGGCTGGATAACGCCCATAATTACACCTCCGTTGACCCAGTGAGCCTACCGGGGTGCAACCCGCGTACAATTTGCTATCTTCATCGTGATTCCCATTATGAAAAACGCCGGCTTGAAATCGTCGGGGCCGGCCAGGCGCTAAAAAACGGACGCATGAACAAAACATTTCTGGCTGCACTCGCGCTCGCCGCCACGTATGGCATGGCCTGCAATGATTCCCGTACTGCCGGCAACGTTAGGAAGGATTATTCCGGCTGGCCGGCCTATGCCGGCTCGAAAGACGGCATCCGCTATTCCTCCAACGACCAGATCAATACCGGAAACGTATCCGGGCTGCGCGTAGCCTGGACCTACAGCAGCCGCGACCGCGATTCCGCCAACCGCACCCAGAACCAATGTAACCCCATCGTTGTAAACGGCACCCTTTACGGCACCACGCCTACGATGAAATTATTCGCACTGGATGCCGCCACCGGCGCTCAGCGCTGGCTGTTCGACCCGGCGGGGGAAG
>NZ_CALNBI010000466.1 GCF_937874145.1 uncultured Chitinophaga sp.
CGCCCACGGAGCCCTCACACCCCGACCTCTATTGGTACGGTATCCATGGGGTGGAGATGCTTTTCACGATGCTGGGGCCCGATTGCCGCCGCGTGACGCATTACCAGGCGGGCGACACGGATGTGGTGGTTGGTGAATGGGAGGGAGGCCGCATCGGTACGCTGCGCGGTATCCGCAGCGATATGTGGAATTTCGGAGGACATGCCTTCGGCGATAAAGGGCACATGCCCCTGGGCGATTTCACGGGATACGCACCCCTCATGCCCCCGATCATCGAATTTTTCCAAAAAGGCCTGCCGCCAGCGCCGGAAGCAGAAACGATCGGCATTTATGCTTTTATGGATGCGGCGCAGGAAAGCCGGTTGAAGAAGGGCATACCCGTAACCGTTGCAGACATTGTAAAGAAGGCGGAGCGGCAAAGTGCGAAAGTGAAATTATAATACGCGCCGCATATCATTAGCAATCCCGGCAGGCCAGTGCCCGCCGGGATTTTTCATTTATGCCATGCCCCCGTTGGCGCCGATGTTCTGGGCGGAAATCCATTTGGCATCGTCGCTGGCGAGGAAAACCACCACGCGGGAAATATCTTCCGGCTCCGCAATGCGCCCGAAGGCAGACAACCCCGCCAGCCTGGCGATCGTTTCTTCGGATTTGCCGTTCGTAAACAGCTCGGTATTGGTGGGCCCCGGCGAAATGGAATTGACGTTGATGCCGCGCGCGCCCACTTCTTTGGCGAATACGCGGGTCAGTTGTTCCACCGCTGCTTTGGTGGCCACGTAACTGGCATAACCCGGGATCATGATCCGGTTCACGGAAGTGGAGAAATTGATGATGGTCCCGTTGTCGGCCAGCCGGGTCGCCGCTTCGCGGAGCGTATGGAAAACGCCTTTTACGTTGATGTCGAACATCCGGCTGAAATCCTCATCGGTGGTGTCTTTGATCAGTTTCGTGATCATAATGCCGGCGTTGTTGACCAGCACATCGATACGCCCGAAATGCGCGATGGCTTCATCGTACAGGCGGCGCACCTGAGCGGGGTCGCTTACATCTGCCTGCACGGCGATGGCTTTACCACCAGCGCTGGTAATGGAGGATACCACGTTTGCAGCATCGGCTTTACTGCCGGCGTAATTCACGATAACGCTTGCGCCCGCTGCGGCCAGATCGCGGGCAACGGTGGCGCCGATGCCCCTGGAGGCGCCGGTCACCAGTATTACTTTTGCGGATAAATTTTGCATGCCCAAATGTCGGTTTTTGCGGAGAAGGGAAATTGCGTGAAGGAAAGCGGATATTGCGAAATTCAAACGCCGGCCTGATAAACTAAAAAAGCCCGCTCGGAAATGGAGCGGGCTTTTTGTATATCCGGGAAAGATTATTTCGCGGGGGTGATGACGATCTTGCGGAACTCGATCGGGCCATGGTCGCCCTGGAAGTAGATCGGGCCGGGTTCGCCTTCGTTGCTGTCGAGCGCGCCGCCGGTGATGCCGGGGATTTCCTGGTTGCTCACAACGGTTTTGCCGTTCACTACGATGGTGACGTGGCGGCCAACGAGGGTGATGTCGAAGGTTTGCCAGGTATCGGGGCCGAGGGCGTAGATTTCGCTGGGAGCGATGAAGCCGTATACACCGCTGAAGAGCGTGGACGAAGGGTGCGCGTCTTTCGGGCTGTCTTCGATCTGCACTTCATGACGGCCTCTCAGGTACACGCCGCTGTTGCTGCCTTTCTGGTAGCGGAATTCCACGTGCAGTTTGAAGTCGGTGAATTTCTGCTCGGAGATGAGGTTGGCGCCGGACTTGGGGCTGGTGAGGATGCCGTTGCGCACTTCCCATTGGTTGGGGGCGCCTACAGCTTTCCAGCCGGTGAGGTCTTTGCCGTTGAACAGCTTGATCGCTTTGCCCCAGGACGGTGCCGCGGTGCGTTTCATTTCCGGGGCTTTCACGGCGGTCCAGTTGAAGGTGCCGCCGTCGGGGTAGGAGATGGTGCCTTTGAGGCCGCTGGCGGTTACTTCGCCGTTTACGGTGAGGTCGCCTTTCCCGCTTTCCCATTGCGGGGGGATGGTAAAGCTGAACTTCCCGTTTTCGAACTTCACGTGGGAAACGGGGCGCGAGCTGCCGGAGGTGGCTACGAAATAGCCAACGAGGGTACGGAAGCCGGAGAGCTTTACTTCCAGCCAGGAGGGGGCCGGCTGGCCGTTCTGGTCGATGGTGATATCCCACCGGCCGATCAGTTCTTTCTGGTCTGCCGCCGCCTTCACGGAATTCGCGTGTTGCTGCTCCTGGGCGGCCGCGGTGCCTGCGGTACCGAGGATCGTGGCCAGGCCCATGCCCAGTGCAAGGATTTTTTTATGCATCATTGTTGAGTTTTGCCGCTTGAATTTGATGACCACAGCGCCGGTTGCTGCCGGTATGCATGTGTAGCCCGCCAAGTTAGGATATATTTGCTTTTTCCGCAAGCCGCAATTCCATAAACGGTATATGACTTTTGTCTTAAATCATGGTGCTAAAACGATATAGTTGAAGATTAGCTGGAAATTCCGGCTTATTTTCAGCTAACAGCCCGGCCCTGACAGCAGCGATAGGATAACCCTTCACAAACCCACATTTACGTTATGAGCATCAAAACCCGTTTGCAAGCCGCAGCATTGGCGGCCATTACCCTCTTTGGCATCAGTTGCAATAAAGACGCCCGCGAAACCCAATCGCTTCTCCGGCCCGAAAGCCGCTCCAATTCCGCTCCGCAGGCTAACTTACTGGCCATTATGAACAGCTGGATGACCGGCCTCCCGGACAATACGAACCTCGCCCGCATCACCATCCCCGGCACCCACGATTCCGGCGCGCGCTTCGAGCCCATCGGCGGTACGGCCAAATGCCAGAACCTCACCATCGGCGAACAACTGGAAGCCGGCGTCCGCTTCCTCGACATCCGCTGTCGCCACATCGGCGATGCATTCGCCATCCACCACGGCAGCATCTATCAAAACCTGAATTTCACCGACGTCATCACCGCCTGTCTTTCCTTCCTCGACAACCACCCAGGCGAAACCATCATCATGTGCGTGAAGGAAGAATACGATCCCACCGGCAACACCCGCAGCTTCGAGCAAACATTCGATTCCTATGTAGCCGTGAACCCCGGCCGCTGGCATATGGGCGCTTCCGTGCCCAACCTGGGCAGCGTCCGCAATAAGATCGTCCTCCTCCGCCGTTTCGGCGCAGCTTCCACGCCCAAAGGCATCGACGCCACCAACTGGGCGGACAATACCACCTTCACCAGCAGCAACGCCGACGCTACGCTGCGCGTGCAGGATCAGTACGTGGTGCCCGACAACAACGCGAAATGGACCGGCGTCACCAATCTTTTCAGCGAAGCCAACGCCAGTACCAACAACACGTTGTTCATCAACTTCACCAGTGGTTATAAATCCCTCATCTTCGGCATCCCCAGCATCACCACGGTTTCCAATAATATCAACCCGCGCATCAATACATATTTCACCACCAATACGTATGGCCGGTACGGTATTATTCCCATGGATTTCGTGGACGCCACAAGGGCGCAGCTGATCGTGGAATCCAATTTCTAAACAGAAACCCGTGTAACACATTTCAGGCCAGCGTCAGGGCCCGGCTGTACATTTTTGCAAAGGCTCCCGGTTTATTTCCCGGAGCCTTTTGCATACAATATCTTCGGAAAAACACTATTTTGTACGCAGATCCTTTTTAGCGAATTCATCCCTGACCTAATCATTCCACCTGCCCGTGGCTATACCGCCGCTGCCGTAAATCCTGCAGCAGCGCAGGGCAACACCGGGCGGGAAACAGGAGACATGTTCGAAAAACCGGAAATCGATAATTCCGTTGGGAATGTGCCAACGGAAGCAATGCAGGAAATGGTAAGTAAATGCCGGTGGGCCATCGCCACCGGTCCGTAATGCTTGATGAATCATGAAAATCATTGATTTTTTCCGCCGTCTTTTCGGCGACCGGAAGGCCTTGTCGAACCCCGGGGCATCCGATTACAAAATGGCCGCTTCCGTTCAGTTCGATCCTTTCGTTGTGGAAAATATCCGCAGCGTCACCGCCGCCCCGCTTTCCCGGCTGGCCACAGAACGTGAAGTGTATTACGTGGCGGAAGGCAAGACGGTCCTCGAACTGTACAAGCCGCACGGTTTGCAGTTCAAGGCTAAGCAGGAAGAAGCCGAAGGAATGATCCGCCGGTTGAAGGAAGCGCTTCACGGCAACGGCTACATCGTTTTCCGCTCCGAACAAAAATTCGGGCATGGCCCCGACGTTATCGGCATCATAAAGTCCAACGACCAGTTCGATATCCTCCGCTGCAAAGGCACCGAAGCCCCGAATTACGACATCGGCAGCGACGCGCTCATCACCACGCTCAAATCCTGGCATGCCGAAACGCCGTTCGAAATCATGGGCGCGGATTACGACTGGCTGGAAGCAAGGCTGCTGAAAGCACCGGCAGACTGGGACGCCATGGCGGAGAAAGTGTATGCGTTATGCCCGGACGTCGTGGAACAGGGCACCCTCACCGTAGCTGCCCTGGCGGCCGAAATGAAAGAAACCGGCACGCTGTATCTCTGGTGGGATTAAGCGGGAATTTGCATTTTCGCAGAATTTTGTATTTTTGCATCCCATTTTAAACTTCATTCGTACCAGCATGTGAGATTTATTTTCTTTCCAAATTAACCCGTAACTGCGTGGCCACATTACCCCGGCCGCCGTTATTCTTCACTGTTAAAGAAAGAAAATCATGTTGGCGTTTCAAGACGTTACTTACGCGCATCCCAATAAAGACGTATTGTTTTCCGGGCTTCATTTTACGGTGAACCGCGGAGAAAAAATTGCATTGATTGGTCCGAACGGCGCAGGGAAATCTACATTGCTCCGGCTCATGGCGGGGGAATTGCAACCATTAACCGGCAGTATCCGGCGCGACGAGCTCCCGTACTACATCCCCCAGCATTTCGGGCAGTTCGACCACCTGACGGTAGGCGAGGCCCTCCGTGCCGGTGAGCGCCTGCATGCCCTGCGCGAAATCCTCAGCGGGAACGTGACCGACGCGCTCATGGCCGCGCTGGACGACGACTGGACTGTTGAAGAACGCTGCCAGGAAGCCCTCGCGCACTGGCACCTGGCCGGCCTGCCGCTGGACCTCCGGCTCGAAGCGCTGAGCGGCGGACAAAAGACGCGCGTCTTCCTCGCCGGCATTCTCGTCAACCAGCCTTCGTTCCTCCTGCTCGATGAGCCCGGCAACCACCTCGACGGCGCCGGGCGCGCATTGCTCCGCGAGCTGATCGCCGGGTGGCGGCAAACGCTCGTGCTCGTCAGTCACGATGCCACCCTGCTGCGGCTCCTGCCCGAAGTGTTCGAGCTGGGTAAGAAAGGGATCACGGTGTACGGCGGCGGATTCGACTTCTACAAAGAACAAAAGGCGATTGAGCAGGACGCACTACGCCAGGATCTCCACAGCCGCGAAAAGGCCCTGCGCAAAGCGCGGGAAACCGAACGCGAAGCCATGGAGCGCAAAGCGAAACTGGACGCGCGCGGCAGGAAGAAGCAGGACAAATCCAACGTTCCCACCATCACCCTCAATACTCTCCGCAACAACGCGGAAAAGAGCGCCGCCAGTTTGAAGAAAGCGCATGCCGAAAAAATGGACGGCATCGCCGATGAAGTGAACCGCCTCCGCAGGGAATTGCCGGATATCGATAAGATGAAGCTGAATGTCGATGATTCTGCTTTGCATAAAGGGAAAGTGCTGCTCACCGCGCAATCGCTGAACATCCGGTTCGGGGAAAAGCTCCTCTGGCAGGAGGGGCTTGATTTCCAGGTCAGGAGCGGTGACCGTACCGCCATCCGCGGCGGCAACGGTTCCGGCAAAACGACGCTCATCCGGTTGCTGCTGGGTGAGTTGGAGCCTTCGGAAGGCGCGCTGCAGCGGGCGGATTTCCGGGCGGTGTACATCGACCAGGATTATTCTTACCTCGAAGGCGGGCTGACCGTCTACGAACAGGCGCAAAAGCATAATCCCGGCGCGCTGGAAGAGCATGAAGTCAAAATGCGGCTGAACCGTTTCCTGTTCGGCCCGGAGGACTGGAATAAGCCATCTTCCGCCCTGAGCGGCGGGGAGAGGATGCGGCTGTTGCTATGCGTGTTGAATATCGGCACCAGGGCGCCGGACATGATCATCCTCGACGAGCCCACCAACAACCTGGACATGCAGAACGTGGAGATCCTCACGGCGGCCATGAACGGGTACGACGGGACTTTGCTGGTGGTTTCCCACGACGAGGCATTCCTCGCTTCACTGGGGATTGCGGAAGAGATTGCGTTGTAGGGAATTCAGGAACGGAAGTTCCAGTTGACGATGGGCAATTTGCGTTTTTCGTTTTCGTTCCACAGTCCGATCTGCACGCCACGCGTGTTTTTGCTGGCATTAACGAGCCCGATCTGGATACCACGGAGCCGCTCCGTGCGTACGCCCATGCCCAGCTGGATGCCGTTGGCCTTTGAGCAAATATTAACGGTTCCGTATTGAATCCCGTTCATGACTTCCGTGATATTGGCCATGCCCGACACAGAAATCCCGTTGATGCGCCAGTTGACCTGCGTAATCCCGCCGACGGAAATACCATTAATGTGATAACACATGCCGCCCGTGGCGGAAAGGTTGATGCCGTTTACTTTTTCGGGTTGCTCCTGCGGGGGAACGGGTTCCGGGATGTAGCCATTGGCGGAGTCCCAGGGCGCGCGCGGGATGAAGCTCAGCAGGAGCCCTGCGCCGGGCACTTCCAGCCGGAGGCCGTTGGTGGTCGTATTCGCTTTGTTGTTCAGGGAGAATGCGCCCACGCTGACGCCGTAGATGCGGATGTTGTGCTGATGGAAGGTCCACAGCGGGAAGCGGGCTGTGCGGTGTTGCGCTTGATTTGGCAAAAACGCCAGCATCACCAGGGATAAAAGGAAGTAGCGCATAGGATTGGAGATCGTAATTATGCCTAAAATACCGGTTTTTTTCCGGAATCAGTTTTCTAGTTTTAACATGTTTTGGAAAATCGTCGTATACAACTGATTGCCGCGGGGATCATTTTCGCCTTTCTCTGGGCTTCCGCCGCTGCCGCCACCAAACTGGGTTTGCGTGCGGTGCAGCCTTTCGTGTTGTTTGTGCCGCGCTTTTTCCTGGCGGCGGCCATCATGCTGATTTTGGCGCACGTGGTGCTGAAAAAGCGCCTGCCGCGCGGGAGGGAGTGGAAGCAGGTAGCGGTGTACGGCTTGTTTAACGTATCGCTGTACCTGGGCATTTATGTGGTGGGGATGAAGCAGGTGTCTGCCGGGTTGGGAGCGCTGGCAACTGCCACCAATCCCGTTTTCATCAGCCTGATGAGCTCTTTTTGGCTCCGTCGCCCTCTGCAGCCGGTGACGCTCGTGAGCCTGGCGCTCTGTATGGCGGGGATCGGCGTGGCCGCCTGGCCGTTGCTCGCTGAAAGCTACGCGACGCCACTTGGGCTGGGGCTCGTGTTGTTCAGCATGATCACTTACTCGATCGGTTCTTTGTACTTCACCGCCTGCAAATGGGGCGACCTCCATATTTTCACCATTAACGGCTGGCAAACCTTGTTCGGCGGGATTTTTCTCTTTCCGCTGATGATCGGCTGGTACGAGCCGGCGGCGAACCATTTCAATATGCTCTGGCTGCTGTCGATGCTTTGGCTGGCGGGGCCGGTTTCGATCGTTGCGGTATTGTTATGGCTGTTCCTGTTGAAAGACAATCCCGTCAAAGCTTCCTTCTGGCTGTTTCTCTGTCCCGTTTTCGGTTTCGCCATATCAGCGGCGCTCATGGGCGAGCCCCTCAGCTGGTGGACCTTCGCCGGCGTAATGCTCGTGGTGGCAGGCTTGTACCTGGTGCAGCGTACCCGTGGAAAAAGTTAGTTCATCCGGTGGAGGAAAATATCCTTGATCTGCGCGATCTCTTTTGCATATATCGTTTTCTTCCGCGTCCCGAAATACAGGGTGTTTTCGATAGATTGATCCCCTTCCCACACCAGTTTCAGTTTACCCGCATTGATTTCTTCCCTGCAAAGGAAATCCGGCACTACGGACAGGCCCGTGCCGCCCGCCAGGCACCGCATGATGGAGCTGATGTTGGGCACGATGAAATTGGGCTTGAATTCCAGGTTGCAATTGAAATTCACCTGCCAGAACCTTTTGAGGTGCTCCATATCCGCGGCGGTACTGAACCATATCTGTTCCTTCAGCCAGTGGATGGCTTCCTGTTTTTGTCCTTTTTTGATGTGTTGCAGGAAGGGTTTCGCATCCAGCTTCGGACCGCCTACGAGCACGATGCGCTCTTTGGAGAAAGGCTGGTATTCGAGGTTCTTTTCATCGCCCTTGCGCGGGGTAACGATGAGGTCGAGCAGTCCTTTGCCGAGATCGTGCTGCATCTCGGGATAGTCGCCGAATTTGATGATGAGGTTAAAGGGGAGATTTGCGATGTGTTCTTCCAGCGTGTACTGGAATGTCTCGAAGCACATGCCGACGCTGATGGTGGACCTTTCAGAACGCGAGCTGCGGCTGAACGTCTGTTCCGCCGATTCCAGTTTCGTCAGCGGTTCCAGCACGAAATTATACAGGATCTTCCCTCTTTCGGTCGGCACCATCCGCCGGGCCGAGCGGTCGAACAGTTTATACCCGGTAAACGCCTCCAGGGAGTTCAGGTGCAGGCTGACGCCCGGTTGGGAGATGTATAATGCGTCCGCAGCCTGGGTAAGGGTGCCGAGCTCATAAATGGCTTTGAAGGTGCGCAGCCATTCCAGGTTCAATGCCATAAAGTATAATTTTAGTAATACAAATGTATCATTTATATTATTAGGATGATGATTTGGTTTGATGGAATTTTGCATCTGTCAAAATCATCGAAATGAATACAGTTGCTAGAATACCAGAAGCGGTGGCGGTGGCACAGGCGCTGCCCGTAAGAGAACAAAAGGGCCTGCCGGGGGCATTATGGGCGCTCACGATCGCCGCTTTCGCCATCGGGACCACAGAATTCGTCATCGTAGGGCTTTTGCCTACGGTGGCGCAAGATATGCGGATATCTATTCCCTCCGCCGGTTTGCTGGTAAGCCTTTACGCCATTGGCGTAGCGGTGGGGGCGCCGGTGCTCACTGCCCTCACGAGCCGCATTCCCCGCAAGGCATTATTGATTTCCCTTATGGCGTTGTTCATCGTGGGCAATGGGCTGGCCTCCATTGCGCCGGGCTTCCTGACGCTGGTGCTGGCGCGCATTGTGACGGGGTTTGCGCATGGCGTGTTTTTCTCCATCGGTTCCACGATCGCCGCGGCCATCGTGGCGCCGGAGAAGCGCGCCACGGCGATTGCGATCATGTTCGCCGGGCTCACGCTCGCCATTGTAACGGGCGTTCCGCTGGGTACCTTCATTGGGCAGCATTTCGGCTGGCGCGCAACGTTCATCGGTGTGTCGCTGCTCGGGGCTGTTGGCTTGGTGGCAAGTGCGGTGCTGGTTCCGGGCAACCTGAAGAATGGCGAGCCGGCGCAGCTGCGCGGCCAGCTGAAAGTCCTGGGGAATAAGCGCCTGGTGCTTGCTTTCCTCATGACGGCCATGGGGTACGGCGGCACGTTCGTCGCTTTTACGTATCTCTCGCCGATATTACAGGAGATCACCGGTTTGCGGGAATCCGTTGTGAGCCTGATCCTGCTGTTGTATGGCGTGGCCATTGCGATAGGGAACCTGGCGGGCGGCAAGGCGGCCAACCGCAATCCGCTGCGGGCGCTGTTGTGGATGTTCATGATGCAGGCGGCGGTGTTGCTGATATTCGCTTTCACGGCGCAAGACAAACTTTGGGGAATCGTGACGTTGTTTGTACTGGGGGGCTTGTCGTTCGCGAATGTGCCCGGTTTGCAGCTGCTCGTGGTGCAGATCGCGGAGAAGGAGCTACCGGGTACGGAAGACGTGGCATCCGCCTTTAATATCGCCTCGTTCAACATCGGCATCGCCATCGGGGCGTATGTTGGTGGCCTGGTGGTGGTGTCGCCATTGGGGTTGGAAGCGACGCCCTGGGTAGGGGCTTTATTCGTTGCGCTGGCGGTCGGGTTAACAATCATTAGCATGCGGCTGGTTCGCAAGTAATACGCTGGAAGGCGGGGTGGCAGCGGGTTTGGAAGAAGAACGAAAATTATTTTTGAAATTTAATTTTCATAGCGTAGATTTGCGACCCCGTACGGGATGTAGCGCAGCCCGGTAGCGCGCTTCGTTCGGGACGAAGAGGCCGCTGGTTCGAATCCAGTCATCCCGACATAAAAAATAGAAAGC
>NZ_CALNBI010000467.1 GCF_937874145.1 uncultured Chitinophaga sp.
AGTAACCGGCTGCGAGAAGGTGAACCCGCCCGTGGCGGCCGCCTGCAGGATCATCGTTTCGGTGGCTTCGATCAGGTCGTCGGGCAATGCGTCGAAAGTAATCTCGCCAAACGGCGCACCCGCCGCGATCTTCAGCACAGGAAGCGCCGCCAGGTCGGCCAGCACGGCCGTGGCAGCCGCATTTCTTGTCAACGTAATATTAATATCGCTGGCTGCCGTGATACCCGCAGGCAATGCAAAGCGCCAGGTGATGTTGCCGCTTTCGGCTACCGTAGCAGGACCGGTCACCGTGATATGTTTATTGGAAACGTCGGTGATGCTGACGTCGGACACTGCGCTGCTGCTATGCCCGAACACCGTGGCGGCGGCGGTCAGCTGCAGCAGTTCCGCCGTTTCGATCAGCCCGTCGGTTTTTGCTTCTACTTTAAATGTTGCATGATTGCTGCCCGCTTCGATGACAACCGTAGCCGGGAAGGCATAGTCGGCGGAAGTGAGCGTGGCCGCGCTGCCGGCGCCTTTGGTGAGCGTAACGGTGATGTCCTGCGAAGTGGTGATGCTTCCCGGCAGCGATACGGTGAAGTCCATGTCGTTGCCTTCCACCAGCGTGGCGGTGAGCGGTGAGATCTGGATGGTTTTGTTGGCGGTTGTGCCGGTGGCATCGGTTACCTGGAGGGTTGTGCCGTTAACAGGGATGGAGGATGTCGCCGTTCCCGTAAGCTCCAGAGTCTCCGTGGCTTCCAGGAGTTCGTCGGTGCCGGTGGTGAGGGTGAAAGTCCCTTCTGTATTGCCGGCGGAAATGGTAATCGTACCCAATGCGCCGTGTTCGGTATTCTCCAGTGTGGAAGATGCGCCTTTGCCGAGGGTAACGGTGATGTTGCCCGTGGCCGTTACGCCGCCGGTGAGAGTGGCTTTAACGATGGCGCTGGTGCCCTCCGCCACAGGGCTCGGGCTTACCGACAATGCGATGCCGGCGGCGGAAAGGTCGTTGTCCGTAATGGTAAACGATACCGGTTGCGAGAAAGTGAAACCGCCTGTGGCCGAAGGTGTCAGCTTCAGGGTTTCCGTTGCTTCGATAATAAGATCGGAGGCGGCGGCGAAAGTGATCTCGCCATACGAAGCGCCACCGGCGATTTTCAGCGCCGGGAGCGACGTGAGATCGGCCAGCTCCGCCGTGCCCGAAGGATCGTGCGTGAGCGTGATATCGATGTCGCTGGCGGAAGTCACGCCTGCCGGCAGCTCGAAGCGCCATTTGATATTGCCGCCTTCGGCCACGGTAGCCGGACCGCTCACCGTGATCAGTTTATTGGAAACGTCGGTGATCGTTACATCTGCAATCGCCGTGCTGTTATTGCCGAACACGGATGCGGCCGCTCTCAGCTTCAGCATTTCCGCCGTTTCGATCCATCCATCCGTTTTTGCTTCTACATTAAATTTCACATGATTCGTACCCGCTTCGATCGTTACGGTTGCCGGGAAAGCGTAATCCGCAGCCGTCAGCGTTGAAGCGCTGCCCGCGCCCTGGGAAAGCGATACCGTGATGTCTTCCGACGTTACGATGGTACCGGGCAGGCCCACGGTGAATTCCAGCACATCGCCTTCCGCAATGGAAGCGGTGAGCGGGGAAATCTGGAGGGTTTTGTTGGCAGTGGTGCCCGTTGCATCCGATACCTGCACCGTAACGCCGGTTACAGGGATTGAGGAAGTAGCGGTGCCCGTGAGCACGAGGGTTTCCGTCAGTTCCAGGATGTTGTCCGAATACGTCGCCAGCGTGAAAGTGCCTTCGGTATCGCCGGCGGCGATCACGATATTACCCAGCGCCGCATGTTCGGTGTTCCCTACAGTGGAAGCCGCCGCTTTTGCCAGTGTAATGGTAATATTATTGGTGGAAGTGACACCGCCGGTAAGCGTAGCCTTGATCACCACATTACCGCCTTCTGCAACAGGGTTCGGCGTGGCAGATAAAGTGATGCCCGCAGCGGCCAGGTCGTCATCCGTAATAGTAAAGGAAACAGGTTGGGAGAAAGTGAAACCGCCTGCGGCTGATGGTGTCAGCTTCAGCGTTTCGGCCGCTTCGATCTTATTGTCCGCCTTCGCCTCGAAAGTAATTTCCCCGAAGGATGCGCCTGCGGCGATCTTCAGTACTGCCAGCGTTTCCAGGTCTGCCAGTTCAGCGGTTCCTGTGGCGTCGTGCGTCAACGTAATATTGATGTCGTTGGCCGTGGTTACATCCGCCGGCAATTCGAAACGCCAGGTGATATCTCCACCTTCCGCAACCGTAGCCGGGCCGCTCACCGTGATCAGCTTCGTGGACACATCGGTAATCGTCACATCGGAAGCATCCGAAGAAGCGTATCCGAATACCGTGCCCGATGCGCTCACCTGCAGTTTTTCGGAAGGTTCGATCACTTTGTCGGTCAATGCCTCCACTTCAAATTCGATACTGTTTTCATCTTCCGGAATTTCTACCGTCAGCGGCAGCGCATAGTCGGTGGAAGTGATGGAAGCGTCGCTGCCCGCGCCCTTCGCCAGGTTTACCGTGATGGGAACGGAAGTGGTGATGCCCGCAGGCAGGCTCACCGTCATCATCACTTTATTCCCTTCCGCAACGGTTGCTACCGCCGGGGTGAGGGACAGGGTTTTATTGGCGTTGGTGCCGGTCACATCTTTAATCGTAACATCCACGCCCAGCACGGTGTAAGTGCCGGCTGCGCCGCGAACGGCCAGCAGCTCGTCGTTCTCCAGGATGAGGTCGGCATTGGATTTGAGCGTAAAGGTGCCCGACGATGAACCGGCGCCGATGTGGATGGTGCCCAAAGCATCGTAATCACCCGTTCCCGCAACGGAAGCACTGCCCGCGCTCAGCACCACGTCGATATCCGTCTGGGAAGTAAATCCATCCAGCGTGGCGGTGATGAGGGTAGACGCGCCTTCGTTCAGCGTGGCGGCGCCGGCCGTCAGCTTGATTTGCAGGCTCGCGGGGTCCGTGTCTTTCACATCCATGCCGATCTGCTTCGTGAAGGTAAACCCGGTAGCCGAAAGCGTCATTTCCAGGCGCTCCTGCCCTTCTACAATATTATCTGTCTTCGCTTCGAGGGGTACATCTATGTATAATTGTCCCTTGGCGATCGTTGCCGTAGTGGGGTAACCACCCACGAAATCGTCGGAGGTCGTAGTATTGCCGGTTACGGCCGGAGCAATGTTGATGAGGATCGCCGTTTCCGTGGTAACTCCCGAAGGCAGGGCAATCCGCCAGTTATCGGTGAAGCCTTCCGTAATTTCAGCAGGGCCGGTTACCACGAGCTGGATCGTGGCAGGACGAACGTCCTTCAACGTCACCGTACCCGTGGCAGCCTGCGCATCGCCCATCACGGTGGCGGCGCCGGCAATCACCAGCGCCTCATCGGCCTCGATCACGTTGTCGGTGTTGGCATGCAGGGTAAAAGTAATGTCGTTCCCGCCGGCGGGGATTTTCACTTCCGTGGGGAAGGTATATTCCGAAGCCTGCAGATCCGTGCTGGAACCCGTGCCCCTGCTCAGGGCCACGGTAATTTCTTCTGAAGTATAAATATTCGCCGGGAGGCTCACGCGCACTGTCACATCGCTGCCTTCATTCACGGCAGACGCCGCCGGCACGATGCTGATTTTTTTATTGTCATCGTCGGCCGATTCCTTGTCTGTTATCTGGAACGTCAGCCCTTCGAATGTGAAACCGGTCGCGGTGCCGCTAAGTTCCAGGGTTTCGGTGATTTCCAGGAGCTGGTCTTCGGTGGCGGTGATGGTGAAAGTTCCGGTCTGGCTGCCGGCAGGGATTTTCAGCGTGGCGGGCGATGTGTTGAAATCTGCCGCTGCTGCATTGGAACCGCTGCCGATGCTGAGGGTGAACGGAACGTCCGCGGCTGCGGTGCCGTATTCCAGTGAAGCGGTCACGGTCACGGCTGCGCCGCCTTCCGTCAGCGTCAGGGCCGGGGCGGAGAAAGTGATTTTGGTGGACGGGGGATCTTTGATGGCGATGGACGCGGTGTCAATCTTTTGTACTCCCACAATAAATCCTTTGCCGATAATATGTACGGTGTCGTTGGGTTCCGTGAGCGCATCGGTCAATGCCGTTATATCCACTGTAGCGCTGTTATCACCTTGCGGAATAATAATTACGTTGTCGCTCAACGTATAATCCGCCGTGGTAGCAGTAGAAGTTACGCCCCTGGTGAGGTTTACGGTTACAGGGCCCTTATGCTTCAGGGAAGGTTTGGCAAGCCGCGCGGTGATGGTTCCGGTATTGCCTTCAATGATGGACGCCGGCCCTTCGACGATAATGTTTCTTAACGCCGGCTGATTGGTATTGTCGTTGATCTTAAAGCTGGTCGGTGTGAAATTGAAACCTACGAGCGCACTGGTAATAAAGGCTTCCTCCTGCGGCTCCAGCCATACCGTATCCAGCGGGATCGTGATTGTGATGCTTCCTGCCGCCTGTCCTTCCTGGATGACAATTTCGAATGGATCGGGCGCAATAAAATCATCTTCATCCGCAGTGGAGCCACTACCAAGAACAAGCGGGATTCTCAGGCCACCAGGAGGAGCAGTATTCGAGAAATCGGAAAATTCCGCCGTGATAGTAAGTGAAGAACCCGTTTCAGTCCTGGTCGAACTACTAACACCCAGGATAATCGTCCGGTCCACCGTATTGTCTTCAATAACCAGGCTGCCGGGCATGATAGTAAATTCACCGTCGTGATCGGAAGCCGCGCCTTCGAAGTACCAGTACTCGTACCTGGTTTCAATCATATTGTCGTCGATGAGGAGGATATTTTCCTGCACGCTGTTGCCTCCCGCGGGGATGGTCAGGGTGCCGGGCATATGATCCACATCTGTAGCACCTGCGGTATTGGCCGGGTCGTTCAGGCCAAGTGTAACGACGATCGGTTTTTCGGTGGTCACATTTTCCGGCAGGCTTGCCTTCAGCGCCACAGTTTCACCTTCCATGCCCTGGGGCACCGACAGTGTGATCACGCGGTTATCAGGATTGAGGCCGGTGGTATCGAGGATGGTGATGGTAACTTTATGCTTGCTGGTTTTGGGACCGAAGACGGCCGACGCTTCAATGTCGAAGAGCTCCGACTCCTCCAGGATCATGTCGCCCGTGGCTACGATGTCGAATTCCGTTTCCCAGGTGTTGGCCGGGATGGTGACGGTGGTCGGGATAACGGCATGATCGGTTCCCTCCGCCGCAGGTTCCACGCCGGCGGTGCGGGTGAGCGTTACGGTGAGAGGGCTGGTGATCGGGGTGACGCCGGTCACTTTCACTTTCACCTTCAGGGTTTCGCCTTCCTTCACGGAAGTGGCGGCGGGTTCGAGGAAGATGCGGTTTTCGTCATCGTCGATGATGGTATACTCCGCCGTGGTGATGCTGCCGAGTTGCAGGTGCGGGGAGCAGGTCAGCGGGCGGAGCTCCACCCTGAACTTGCGGTCGTCGTTTACAATAGTATTGCCCTTGATGCGGATGTTTTTGATGGGAACGATGGCGTCCCAGTAGATTCCGGGTTCTATGATAAGCTTTTCGCGGAGTACTTCGTAGTCCACGCCTTCCTGGGCGTTACCCGGACCGGGGATCTCGGAAACGACCAGCTCCAGCACCTGCGGCAGGTTGAACATTCCTTTGCCGATTTTCAGTTCCAGCCCGGTGATTTCATGATCGGCTTCTTCTTCCAGGCCGCTCATTTCCGCCGAAGCGAAGTTCACGGTCAGCATTTGACTCTCCACGTTGCCGAAAAAGCCCATGTTGTCCAAAACAGGGACGGGATCGGTAACGGTAACGCCTGCCATTTCCGCCTGATCGAAGCCTACAGCAAATTGCTTGGTGACGTGGCGGATACGGTCGGGCGTTTCTACCGTACTTACTTCCAATGCTTTATGCACAGCAACCCCCATTGTTGCGGGTATCGTGGTGGATGCGACATCCGTGAGCAGGTAGCCGGGTGTTACCTTGTTGTCGCGGGTGTCGTACGGCCTTGCAGCGTAGGAGGAAAAGCCTTTGGTGGTTTTGAAGATATGGGTGCCGGGAGTTTCCGGGCAATCTGCGGACGTGCGTACCATGCCCACGGTATTGTAAAAAGTAACGGGATTATCATCGCCATAGGTTTCCCAGTAATATGCGTCTTCGGTGCTGGGCGTGGGACTGGCGACGAAGCCTTTCCCGCAGTTGCTGCCGTCTATCATCGCGTTTTCGGAGAGGTAAACGTGCAGCCAGTAGGTACCGCCGTAGAGGACGTCGTCGTAGGGTGTTTCCTGGGAGGATATGATGTAATCGACGGTATAGTATTGATGGCCGGCTACATATTTATATATAGTGCTGACGAAATAGTCTCTTCCCCTGGCGTTCTTGAAGCTCGACTGCCCCACCACCTGCCATGGGTTGGCGGCGGTGCCTGCTCCGGAAACGTGGGAGATTTCGCAGTGTTTCAGGTAAATGGGGGTTTTCTCGATATGGCCGAGCTTGCCCATGCGTTGGTGCAGGATGAAGTAAGTCCGGAGCCCTCCCTGGTCGTACCGGCTGGCTAGGGGGTCATGTGTGAACTGGTCGGCGCCATTGTGCATTACCTGCACGCTGGTATCGGTAATGGTGATCCTGAGGTCGTTGCCGCCTGCGTTGCCACCGCCCGGGTTGATGATCACGGAGGGAACCTGCGCCAGGGCCGGGCCGGCCGGGAGGAAGATCGCCACCGCCATCAACAAGATCGCGCCTGCCATGCGGATTGCCGCTTTCATAGGATAGGATAGGACTAACATAAATAACTTTAAAATTTCTTTACATACATACTATTTCGCCTGTAACCTGCGTTTTTTGACTCCGGAAGCCTGAAGGGCGAATTGCCGGCGGGATAAACTGTCGGCATGAAATACCAATGCCACACCCGGCGCCCCTGGGAAGGCGCCTCTCTCCTACTGCAATGACTCCGGAAACTGACCGATAGTGCGGACAGACTCCACCTATCAAAGCAAATGTATAATATTTATAATATTAAATCAAATAATATTTGTACTTATTTATCTATATATAATTACGGAATGCAGGGACATATCTATTCATTCTGATGCAGATATGAAGGCAGATTAGTTTATGGGAATAGGTAAAATAAAGGTAGATTTGCAAAAAATTATTGGAATGTCAACGATAACAAAATCCAAGATTGATTTGAGCCTCAAGTACAAAGTAAAAGATATGTCTTTGGCGGAGTGGGGCCGCAAGGAAATCCAGCTTGCTGAAGCCGAAATGCCGGGCCTGATGGCCCTGCGTGAAGAATACGGCAAATCCCAACCCCTGAAAGGCGCCCGTATCGCAGGCTGCCTGCACATGACGATCCAGACCGCCGTGCTGATCGAGACCCTCGTGGCCCTCGGCGCAGAGGTACAATGGAGCTCCTGCAACATCTTCTCTACGCAAGATCATGCCGCCGCCGCCATCGCAGCCGCCGGCATCCCCGTATACGCCTGGAAAGGCCTGAATGAGGAAGAATTCAACTGGTGCATCGAACAGACCCTGTTCTTCGGCAGCACCGACCGCCCCCTCAACATGATCCTCGACGACGGTGGCGACCTCACCAACATGGTGTTCGACGTTTATCCCGAGCTGATCCAGCACATCAAAGGCCTCAGCGAAGAAACCACCACGGGCGTTCACCGCCTGTACGAGCGCATGAAGAACGGCACCCTGCCCATGCCCGCCATCAACATCAACGACTCCGTTACCAAATCCAAATTCGATAACAAATACGGTTGCCGCGAATCCTGTGTAGACGCCATCCGCCGCGCCACCGACGTAATGATCGCCGGTAAAGTGGCCGTGGTTGCAGGTTTTGGCGACGTAGGCAAAGGCTCCGCAGAATCCCTCGCAGGCGCCGGCGCCCGTGTAATCGTAACCGAAATCGACCCCATCTGCGCCCTCCAGGCCGCTATGGAAGGTTATGAAGTAAAGAAAATGGCCGACGCCGTGAAAGAAGCCGATATCATCGTAACCACCACCGGTTGCCGCGATATCATCACCGGCGAACACTTCAAAGCCATGAAAGATAAAGCCATCGTCTGCAACATCGGCCACTTCGACATCGAAATCGACGTCGCCTGGCTGAATACCAACTATGGCAACACCAAAGTGGAAATCAAACCGCAGGTAGACAAGTACACCATCGACGGGAAGGATATCATCCTCCTCGCCGAAGGACGCCTCGTGAACCTGGGCTGCGCCACCGGCCACCCCAGCTTCGTAATGTCCAACTCCTTCACCAACCAGACCCTCGCCCAGCTCGAGCTCTGGATCAACACGGACAAATACGAAAACAAAGTGTACGTACTGCCCAAACACCTCGATGAGAAAGTTGCCCGCCTCCACCTGAAGAAAATCGGCGTGGAACTGGACGAACTGACCTCCGCGCAGTCCGAATACCTCGGCATCCCCGTCGAAGGTCCCTTCAAACCGGAATACTACCGTTACTAATCACGGTACCACCGATATCGAAAGCAGCCTCCGCAAAGAGGCTGCTTTTTTATTCCCGCCAACCCTTTTCATCATCCCG
>NZ_CALNBI010000468.1 GCF_937874145.1 uncultured Chitinophaga sp.
CGGTATAAACTTTATTGCTACATGATTTTGAAAAAATTTGGATTCGAGGCTTTTGAGCATTTCGCTTATGATGGAATCAGTTGTTATCTACTGCGTAACAGGAATTCGGCTTATAGTAAAAAGCAGATGGAAAAGATTTTTAAAGACACTTATGTTTTTCTCGATGAATGGTTAAGTTAAAATTTGCAGGAGGGTAAAAATAAAAAGGCTTGTAAGGCAGATGCTCTGAGCCAGCTGAGCTAAGCTCCCGTTTTTGTGAACGCTTTTCGTTCGTTGGGATTGCAAAGGTAGAATCTTTTTGAATAACGCCAAATTTTTTTCGAGAATTTTTTTAGCGCAGTTCCCAATCCACGATTTTATTACTCCACTCTTCCCGGAAAGGCGTGGAAATTTTGATATAGTTGTCGGTGTATCCTTCCATCATCCCGTCTTTGCCGTGCGATTCGAACAGCACGGTGCGCGTTTGCCCGGTATGTTGTTCGGTGAAGAACGACATTTTCTTGTGGCTCAGGTTGCGCAGTGCTTTGTTGCGCTCCTGGCGAACGTTCACGGGCACCACCGGTTTGATCGACAGCGCATGCGTGTTGTCGCGCTCGCTGTAGGTGAACACGTGCAGGTACGATACGTCGAGGCTGTGGAGGAAGTCGTAGGTTTCGCGGAAGTGCGCGTCGCTTTCGGAAGGGAAGCCCACAATCACATCCACACCGATGGCGCAATGCGGCATTTTTTCCTTGATGCGCGCTACTTTTTCCGCATACAGCTCGCGGCGATAGCGGCGGCGCATCAGGGCCAGGATATCGTTGCTGCCGCTCTGCAGGGGGATGTGGAAATGCGGCATGAACTTCTTGCTGGACGCCACGAAATCAATGATCTCGTCGGTCAGCAGGTTGGGCTCGATGCTGGAAATCCTGTACCGCTCGATACCTTCCACCTCATCCAGCTGCCGGATGAGCTCGAAGAAGGATTCTTCGCGCTTTTTGCCGCCTTCGAACCCTTTGCCGAAGTCGCCCAGGTTTACGCCGGTGAGCACGATTTCCTTCACACCGTTGCCGGCCAGTTCGCGGACGTTGCGCAGCACGCCTTCGATGGAATCGCTGCGGCTGATGCCCCGCGCCATGGGGATGGTGCAGAAGGAACAGGTATAATCACATCCGTCCTGCACTTTGAGGAACGTACGGGTACGGTCGTTGATGGAATAACTGGAATGGAAAGTATTGACATCCTCGATGTCGCAGGAGCAGACCTTCGCCCCGTCGTCGCCCTTGGTGAGCTCGCGGATGTGGTCGGCGATGTTGAATTTCTCGGCGGCCCCCAGCAC
This sequence comes from uncultured Chitinophaga sp., assembly GCF_937874145.1. Classification (GTDB taxonomy): domain Bacteria; phylum Bacteroidota; class Bacteroidia; order Chitinophagales; family Chitinophagaceae; genus Chitinophaga. The sequence continues at coordinate 1,319 of NZ_CALNBI010000468.1, forward strand.
GAGGTCCACCCCGGGGATCTCGGCGATCTCCCTGGGTTTGAGCTGGGCATAACAGCCGGTGATCACCACCATGCTGCCCGGGGCGCGGCGCTGGATGCGGCGCACGATCTGCCGGCATTCCTTGTCGGCATTGTCGGTCACGGAACAGGTGTTGATCACGTAAACGTCCGCCGTATCGTCAAATTCCTTCCGCACAAACCCGTCCTTTTCCATCATCCGCCCGAGGGTGGAGGTCTCTGAAAAGTTCAGCTTGCAGCCTAACGTGTGAAATGCCACTGATTTTGTACCTGTCATAAGGATGGCAAAGGTACGATTTCCCGAGGTTTTTCAGCCTGTTGATATATGAAAAGAACGATATGTATCCGCCGCCCTTGAAAAGCTCCCCGGGATACAGTAACTTGCCGGTTTTATGCGTGTAATATCGAAAATCCTGAAGGGCGTCTATGTGGTCTACGCCGGAGTGGTCTGGCTGGCCATCATGCTCGTCATCCTGCTGCCCATCGTGGCCGTCTCCTTCCTGGGGAAAGTGAAGGGAGGGAACTTCGTGTTCTATTTCCTCCGTTTTTGGGCACATGTATGGTTCCCCGCCGTGGGCATCATCGTCACCCGTAAATGGAAGTCCCCCCGCACCAAGGAGCCCTGTATCTACATCGCCAACCACGCCAGTTACCTGGATGCGGCCCTTGCCGTAAAGGTAATGCCCCTTCCTTTCCGCCCTCTCGGCAAAAGCGAGCTCTCCAAAGTACCCCTGTTCGGCATGATTTACAGCCGTTCGGTGGTGCCGGTCGACCGCTCCAGCGCCCGCGGCCGGGTACAGTCCGTCCGCGACATGATGTTCATGCTCCAGCATAAAGTGAGCCTGCTCATCTTCCCCGAAGGCACGACCAACAATTCCGGCCAGCCCCTGCTGCCCTTCCACCAGGGCGCTTTCCGCATCGCCATAGAAACGCAGACCGATATCCGGCCGGTGATTTACGTCGACTGCCGCGCCCGCCTGCAGGAACTCAACCCCATGAGCCTCAACCCCGGCCGCTGCCGCGTGGTGTTCATGGAACCTGTTTCTGTAAAAGGCCTGACCATCGAAGACGTGCCCGCCCTCCGTCAGAAAGTATATGACCTGATGGATGCCGAGCTGCGCAAATTCAGATCGTTCCCGGCGCTCCAGCCTGCATGAAATACGCCGACGTCATATTGCCCTTAGCCCTGCCGCGTAACTACACCTACGCCGTACCGCCCGAAATGGAAGCCTCTGTGCAGCCGGGCTCCCGCGTGGCCGTTCAGCTCGGCAAGCAAAAGCGGTACGCCGGCATCATCAAACGCATCCACGAACAACCGCCTTCCGCATACAAAACCAAACCCATCCAGGACGTGCTCGACAAAGAGCCCGTGGTGTACACCACCCAGCTGGCCTTCTGGGAATGGATCGCGCAATATTACATGTGCAACGAGGGCGACGTCCTCAATGCCGCACTCCCCGCACACCTCAAGCTCTCCAGCGAAACGGTGCTGCTCTACAACGACGCCTTCGGCGACGATTTCACCGATCTCAACGACCACGAATACCTCATCGCCGAAGCCCTCCAGATCCGCAAGGAACTGCGCATCGGGGAAGTGCAGCTCATCCTCGACCGCCTCGATATCTACTCCGTCATCAAACAACTCATTGAAAAACGGGTATGCCTCGTGTACGAAGAGCTGAAGGAATCCTACAAAGCGAAGCTGGAGAATTATGTTTCTCTCCGGCCCGGACTGGAAACCGACGAAGCCCTCGCCCCGTTGTTCGATGAGCTGAGCCGCGCGCCCAAGCAAATGGAACTCCTGCTCGCATACCTCCACCTCGTGAAAACGCAGGGTGCCGTACTGCAAAGCGAACTGCTCAAAAACTCTGGCGCCTCCGCCGCGCAGCTCAAAGGGCTCGTCGATAAAAAGATCTTGCTGGTGGAGAAGCGGCAAGTAGACAGGGTGCCCCTGGGCAAAGTAGAGACGCTGCTTGATTTTGATCTCAGTCCCGCCCAGGAAACCGCGCTG
>NZ_CALNBI010000469.1 GCF_937874145.1 uncultured Chitinophaga sp.
GGCTGATCCCTATCCGCCACAGCGAAAGCCTCCGCGGCCTGAATCCCGACAAGGTCACGCTGATCCGCATCCAGGGCGGCGGGCATAACAATCTCCCGTCTTTCCCGGAATACCATACGTTCATCCGCGATATCCTGCAGGAATAAATCCTGAATCATATGCAAGAGCCGCCGACATTACGCAGATATTTGAAAAAGATCGCCCTCTGGGCCATCTCCGTCTACCTCATAGCGGGACTGGTGCTGTATTTCATCCAGGACAGGCTCCTGTTCCACCCCGAAGTGCTGCCCGCCAATTACCAGTATAAGTTCGACGTGCCTTTCCAGGAAATGCTCATCCCGGTTAACAAGAAAGTGAAGCTGAGCGCGGTGTTGTTCAACGCGGAGCGGCCGCGGGGGATGGTGTTGTATTTCCACGGGAATTCGGCCAATATCAACCGGTATGCGAAATATATGCCCAATTTTACGAAGAACGGGTATGATGTGCTGATCATGGATTACCGGGAATTCGGGAAAAGTACGGGCAGGCTGACGGAAGCCGCTTTATATGAAGATGCGCTCCTCATGTACAAAGTGGCACGCACCCGCTTCGCGCCCCACCAGATCGTGATTTACGGGAAGTCCCTCGGCACGGGGATCGCCACCCAGCTGGCGTCTGTCAGGGACTGCCGCCGCCTCATCCTGGAAACGCCATATTACAGCATCGGGGACGTGGCCGCGGAAGCTGCGCCCATCTATCCCTACAGCCTCATGCTGAATTACAAGCTGCCAACCCACGAATTCCTGCCCAAAGTAACCGCCCCCGTCGTGGTGTTCCATGGCACCGACGACGATACCGTGCCTTACGCCTCGGGCGAAAAGCTCCGGTCCCTGTTCAAGAAAGGGGATACGTTGTTTACCATCGAAGGCGGGGAGCATAATAACCTGAACGATTATCCCTTCTTCCACCAAAAACTCGATTCCGTCCTGCAACTGTAACGGCGGACTGCTTTCTTAGCGCACTTCGGTCAGCGAAACGCCCCGGGGCGTCACTTTCAGCTCGTGGGGGATGCCCATTTTGAGCGCGAAGTTCTCGTCCTGGTGCCCGACGGGAAAGTTGTAGCACACGGGATAGTCGTATTCCGCCACCATGTTCCGGATGATTTCGAATTCGGTTTGCCCGAACGGGGTATCCGTTTCGCGGGGATCGGCGAAGGAGCCTACCACGAGCCCGGCTAGCTGATCGAGCCAGCCGGCGCGCTTGAGGTTGTACATCATGCGGTCCACATTGTAACGGTATTCGCCGATGTCTTCCAGGACGAGGATCTTTCCCTTGGTATCGGGCTGGGAAACGGTGCCGGAAACGTTGGAAAGGAGGGTGAGGTTGCCGCCGGTGAGGGCGCCGGTGGCTTTGCCGGGGCGGTTCATGCCGTGGGCGCCGGCCGCATAACGGCTGCGCTTGCCCGAAAGAGCGTCTTTCAGGCTGGAAACGTAGGCGTTATCCTTTGTGGCGGGCGTGATGCCGCTGCACATCAGGCTATGGATGCTGGGTATTTTGAAGGTGGATTGAAGATGGGTGTGGAGGACGGTGATGTCGCTATAGCCGCAAAGCCATTTGGGGAAGCGGCGGAAGCGGGCGAAATTGATCCGGTCGAGGATGCACACCATGCCGTAGCCGCCGCGGCCGAAGAGGATCGCCTTGATCTCGGGGTCGTCCATCATATCCTGTAGCTCTTCGAGCCGGAGCTCGTCCGGGGCGGAGAAATTATGGAAGCTGGTGCCTACCGTAATGCCCAGGTGTACCCGGTACCCCCAGGAGCGCAGTACTTCTGCCGCAAACTCGGCCGCCTGGAGCTCCATTTTGCTGCTGGGGCACATAATGCCTATGAGGTCGCCTTTTTTCAGATATGGCGGAATTTTGATCATTCGTCAGCGCTTTAGTTTACCTTTGCAGATTAGTAATAAAATCACAAATAACCTGCTTCGGGTGACCAAAGTAAGTGTTATTTTCAATTTTTTAACGGAGAATACGCTAATGGAAAAATTTAACAGATACCTGGTGACGGCGGCTTTACCCTATGCCAACGGACCGGTGCATATCGGGCACCTGGCCGGCTGCTATCTGCCGTCCGATATTTATGTGCGGTATCTCAGAGCCAGAAAGATGGACGTCAAATTCGTCTGCGGGACCGATGAGCATGGAGTACCCATCACCATCAAGGCCATGCAGGAGAATGTGAGCCCGCAGGACATCGTCGACAAATACTACGCCGTCATCCGCGACAGCTTCGCGGCGATGGGCATTTCTTTCGATATATTTTCCCGTACCTCCCGCCAGGTCCACCACGAAACGGCCGCGGCGTTCTTTAAGGAGATGTATGATAAAGGGCTGTTCGAAGAACGGGAGTCCGAGCAATATTTCGATGAAATCAAACAGGTATTCCTGGCCGACCGCTACATCATCGGCACCTGCCCCAAGTGCGGGAACGACCGCGCCTACGGCGATCAGTGCGAGCGTTGCGGCAGTTCCCTCAGTCCCGACGAGCTCATCAACCCCCGCTCCGCCCTCAGCGACGCGGTGCCGGTGAAGCGCAAGACGAAGCACTGGTACATGCCCCTCCAGCAGTACGAGCCCTGGCTGAAACAATGGATACTCGAAGACCATAAAGAATGGAAGAACAACGTGTTCGGCCAATGCAAAAGCTGGCTGGACAACGGGCTGCAAAGCCGCGCCATGACCCGCGACAGCAACTGGGGCATCAAGGTGCCGCTGCCGGATGCCGAAGGGAAAGTGCTGTACGTGTGGTTCGACGCGCCCATCGGGTATATCTCCGCCACTAAAGAGCTCACCGAGAACTGGGCCGATTACTGGTGCAAGGAAGACACGCGCCTGGTGCATTTCATCGGGAAAGACAATATCGTGTTCCACTGCATCATCTTCCCGGCGATGCTGAAAGGCCACGGCGGTTTCATCGTTCCCGACAACGTTCCCGCCAACGAATTCCTCAATATCGAAGGCGAAAAAGTATCCACTTCCCGCAACTGGGCCGTGTGGGTGCACGATTATATCCAGGATTTCCCCGACCAGCAGGACGTGCTCCGCTACGTGCTCTGCTCCACGGCGCCTGAAACGAAAGACAACGACTTCACCTGGAAAGATTTCCAGGACCGCAATAACAACGAGCTGGTGGCCAACCTCGGCAACTTCGTGAACCGCACGATGGTGCTCATGCACAAGCTCTGCGGCGGGAAAGTGCCGCCCATGCATGCATCTGTGAAAGACGCGGCAGACGACGCCGTATTCCAGGCGCTGCAGGATGCGAAGCTGAAAATCTCCGAGAACCTCGAAAACTACCGTTTCCGGGACGCACTGGCGGAGGTGATGAACGTTGCCCGCGAAGGCAACCGTTATCTCCAGGAAAAGCAACCCTGGATCCTGGCCAAGACGCCGGAACTGCAGGCGGCGAACCAGGAGAAGATCGACAACTGCCTGCACGTGTGCCTGCAGCTGACCGCCAACCTGGCCATTTTCCTCAATCCTTTCCTGCCGTTTACCGCGCAGAAAATCTGCCATATGCTGAAGGTGGTAGACAGGATGCTGGAATGGGAAAACGCCGGCAGCATGAAACTCGTGAGCGTAGGTTATACCTTGCGCGCGCCTGAACTGCTGTTCAAGAAAATCGAAGACGAGCAGGTGGCCGCACAGGTGGAAAAACTCCATGCCGGGCTGAAAAAAAACGCCGCCGCTGCAGCTCCTGCCGCAGCGCCCGTTGCGGAAGCCAAGCCCGCAAAGGCGGAAATCCAGTACGACGATTTCGCGAAGCTGGACCTGCGCGCCGGAACCATCACCCATGCGGAAAAGGTGCCGAAGGCGGATAAACTGTTGAAACTCACTGTGGATCTCGGCAGCGAACAGCGGACCGTGGTATCGGGGATCGCGGAGCACTACGCACCGGAAGCCATTATCGGCAAGCAGGTAACACTGGTCGCCAACCTGGCTCCCCGCAAAATGCGCGGCATCGAAAGCCAGGGCATGATCCTCATGGCGGAAGACAATGGCAAGCTCGTGTTCGTTAATCCCGATGCCACCGTGGCGCCGGGGAGCGGCATCAGCTGATCATGAAAAAATAATGTTAAAAGGCCGGTGAATTCACCGGCCTTTTTCGTTTCACGCAAGTTTTCAACCGTAAAAAATGTTAAATTCATTGCTCTAAAGCTGGAAATTATGCAAAGAAGGATCAACAAAGTTGCTGTGCTGGGCTCTGGTGTAATGGGCTCGAGGATCGCGTGCCACTTCGCCGGTGTAGGCGTGAAGGTGTTACTGCTCGATATTGTCCCGAAAGAACCGAACGAAAAGGAAAAAGCCAAAGGCCTGACGCTGGAAAGCCCGGCAGTCCGAAACCGCATCGTGAACGACGCGCTGCTGGCCGCCGTAAAATCCAATCCTTCCCCGCTTTATACGAAAGATGCCGCCAAACATATCACCACCGGCAATTTCGACGATGATATGAAATCCATCGCGGGCTGCGACTGGATCATCGAAGTGGTGGTGGAAAATCTCGATATCAAGAAGAAAGTGTTCGAACAGGTGGAGAAATACCGCACGCCGGGCACGCTCATCACTTCCAATACCTCCGGCATTCCCATACACCTTATGGCGGAAGGGCGCAGTGAGGATTTCCAGAAACATTTCTGCGGTACGCACTTCTTCAACCCGCCCCGTTACCTCCGCCTTTTGGAAATCATTCCCACCCCGCATACCGATCCGGCGGTGACGGATTTTCTCATGCATTACGGCGATCTGTACCTGGGTAAAACCACCGTTCTGTGTAAAGACACGCCGGCGTTCATCGCCAACCGCGTAGGCGTTTTCTCGATCATGGCTATTTTCCACATTATGCAGGAAATGGGGTTGGGTATCGATGAAGTGGATGCGCTGACAGGCCCGGTTATCGGCCGGCCGAAGTCCGCCACCTTCCGCACCGCGGATGTGGTGGGGATCGATACGCTTGTGAAAGTGGCGAAAGGTGTGGCCGAGAACGCACCGAAAGATGAAGCCCGCGCCATCATGGAGATCCCGCCGTTCCTGCAGAAAGTTGTGGAGAACAACTGGCTGGGCGATAAAACAGGTCAGGGCTTTTACAAAAAAACGAAAGGAGAAGGCGGAAAGGAAATCCTTACGCTCAACCTCCAGACTATGGAATACGGTCCGAAGCAGCGCGCGAAATTCGCGTCCATCGACGCGGCGAAGCCTGTGGAAGACCTCAAGCAACGGATTAAAATGCTGGCCAGCGCCGGCGATAAAGCGGGTGAATTCTACAAAAATTTCCACGCTTACCTATTCTCCTACATTTCCCACCGCATCCCGGAGATCGCGGATGATCTCTACAAAGTGGACGACGCCATGAAGGCGGGTTTCGGCTGGGAGATCGGCGCTTTTGAAACCTGGGACCTGCTGGGCGTGGAGAACGGTATCAAAACGATCAAAGACAAGGGCCTGACGGTGGCTGGCTGGGTGGAAGACATGCTGGCGGCCGGAGTGAAAAGCTTTTATAAAGTGGAAGGCGGGAAGAAATTCTATTACGACCTGGCTTCCAAATCATACAAGGCGGTTCCCGGCGCGGATGCATTCATCATCCTGGAGAACCTGTCCAACAACATCGTCTGGAAGAACAGCGCCTGCAACCTGTACGACATCGGCGACGGCATCCTGTCGCTCGAGTGGAAGACGAAGATGAATACCATCGGCGGCGAGGTGCTGGAGGGCGTGCATAAATCGGTGGACCGCGCGGAGAAGGATTTCCGCGGGCTGGTGCTGGCTAACGACGCCGCGAATTTCTCCGCGGGCGCCAACGTGGGGATGATCTTCATGTTCGCGGCGGAGCAGGAATACGATGAGCTGGATATGGCCATCCGCCTCTTCCAGCGGAGTACGATGCGTTTGCGGTATTCGTCGATCCCCGTTGTGGTGGCGCCTCACGGGCTGACGCTGGGCGGCGGTTGCGAAATGAGCCTCCATGCCGACGCGGTGCAGGCCGGGGCCGAAACGTATATCGGCCTGGTGGAACTGGGTGTGGGATTGATCCCCGGCGGCGGCGGCACGAAGGAGTTCGCGCTGCGCGCTTCCGATGAATACAAGGACGGGCAGATCGAAAACCCGATCCTGCAGGAGCGTTTCCTCACCATCGCGCAGGCCAAGGTGGCGACTTCCGCCGCGGAGGCGTTCGAACTGGGGATTCTCCGGCAGGGGACCGACGCGGTGAGCCTCAACCACAGCCGCATCATCGCCGACGCGAAGCAGAAAGCGCTGGAGCTGGCGGATGCGGGATATACCCGCCCGATCGAGCGGACGGACATCCGGGTGCTGGGGCGCGGTGCGCTGGGCGCGATGCTCACCGGTATCAATGCCATGAAATTTGCCAACTATATATCTGAACATGATGGAAAGATCGCCGGCAAGCTGGCTTACGTGATGTGCGGCGGCGACCTGTCGGAGCCCGCATTGGTGAGCGAACAATACCTGCTGGACCTGGAAAGGGAAGCGTTCCTGAGCCTCTGCGGCGAGCGGAAAACCCTGGAACGGTTGCAGAGCGTGCTGAAAACGGGCAAGCCGGTTCGTAACTAGTTTTTTATTTTCGCCATTCAAATCTGTCAACTTGGAAAACACACACATGCTATCCCTGCACCAGCTGTCCAAACGCTATGGGCCTGTCCAGGCGTTGAAAGGAGTTTCTTTCGACGTACCTGCCGGCAGCGTCTTCGGCGTATTGGGCCCCAACGGCAGCGGCAAAACGACGCTGCTGGGGATCGTGATGGACGTGCTGAAAGCGGACGCGGGCACTTATGCCTGGTTCGGCCAGCAGCCGCATCATTCCCTTCGCCGGAGAATCGGCGCCTTGCTGGAAACCCCTAATTTCTACCATTATTATTCTGCTATCCGCAACCTGCAGATAGCCGCGGCCATCAAGCAGCGCGGGCACGACGATATCGAGCGCGTGCTGAAGCTGTGCGGCTTGTGGGAAAGGAAAGATTCAAAGTTCAGTACCTATTCGCTGGGGATGAAACAGCGCCTCGCCATCGCCAGCGCGCTGCTTGGCAATCCGGAAGTGCTGCTGCTGGATGAGCCCACTAACGGCCTCGACCCCGCCGGTATCGCGGAGATCCGTGAGCTGATCAGGGAACTGGGGCGGCAGGGGACTACCGTTATCATGGCCAGCCATCTGCTCGACGAAGTGGAGAAAGTGTGCACGCACGTAGCCATCCTGAAAAAGGGCGTATTGCTGACTTCGGGGCATGTGGACGAAGTGCTGGCAAGTGAAGATATGCTGGAAGTGAGCGCCGTGGATAACGCCACATTGGAAAAGGTGTTGTCGGCCATGGCGGGGCTTCGCTCCATCCGCCGCCACAACGGCGGGTTCCAGGTTGTATTCGAGAACGGTTTCAGCGCGGAAGCACTGAACAAACACTGTTTCGAACAGGGCGTTACCCTGAATTACCTGGCGCTTCGCCGGAAGAGCCTGGAAGCGCGTTTCATTGAACTGACCAATTAATCCCACCGTCATGACCGAACTCTTAAAAATAGAATGGCTGAAAGTAAAAGCCTACCGTACTTTCTGGCTGCTTTCCGGGCTTTTTCTCGCGATAGTGCCCCTGATCCTGTGGTCGTACGAGCTGATCCTGAAAAACAGCAAGCAGATAGCGGCGTTCCTCGGGGCATTCAGCTTCCCGAAAGCCTGGGAAACATCCGCCTGGATCGGGAGCGCGATGTATCCTATCATGGGCATCCTGCTCATCATCTTCCTGACCAACGAAAATAATTTCCGCACCATCCGCCAGAACATCATCGATGGCTGGAGCCGGGATCAGTATATCCTGGCAAAATTCGGGGTGATGATTACGATGGCGTTGTATATGACCCTGGTGATCGTGGCCAGCGCGTTGTTCTTTGGCCTGCGATCCGGGCAGGGCGATCCTACAGACGGGATGGGCATGATCTGGTTGATATTTGTGCAGGCGATGGATTACCTGGCCGTGGCGTTGTTCCTGGGCGTTTTCATGAAGCGCGCGGGTGTGGCGATCGCGATTTATGTGATGTATGCTTATGTATTCGAGTTTTTCATCAGCCGGTTAATAGATTTCAAAGTGAAAGCCCACATGGGCGCCTTGTTACCGTTGGAATGCACCGACAGGATGATTCCGGGGGAAACGAAACTGGTGAACGAACTGGCGTCGCAAGGTGTAAAGCCGTTCGGGCAATCGACCTTGCAGATGATCGCCATCGGCTATATCCTGCTGTTTTGCTTCCTGGCATATCGCAGGTTGAAGCGCTCCGATCTTTAAAATCACCGTTAAAAATAGGAACAGCCGGAGGATTTGTGAACCGGTGCATGTACATTTGTTGATAAAAGTAAAAAGGTGAAGCAGGAAAAATTGATACTGGTGACGAACGACGACGGGATTACCGCCCCGGGCATCCGCAATCTCATCGAGGCGGTGCGCCCCCTCGGGCAGGTGGTTGTTGTGGCGCCCGACAGTCCCCAGTCCGGCAAAGGCCACGCCATCACCCTCGGGTTCCCGCTGCGGCTCAACCCCGTTGACATCTTCGAAGGGATCGAAGCCTGGCAGTGCTCCGGCACGCCGGTGGACTGCGTGAAGCTGGCCCGCGACAAGATCCTGCACCGTGCGCCGGATGTTTGCGTGAGCGGCATCAACCACGGCGCCAACCACTCGATCAACATCATTTACTCCGGTACTATGTCGGCAGCCATGGAAGCCGCGATAGAAGGAATTCCGTCTGTCGGCTTTTCATACCTCAACTATGCCTACGACGCCGATTTTTCCACTTGCCGGGAAGTAGCGCATGAAGTGACGCGCCGCATGCTGGAAACGCCGCTTCCCCCGCACACCCTGTTCAACGTAAATATCCCTGACGTTCCGGCAAAAGATTACAAGGGCATCCGCATCAGCCGCCAGGCCAACGCCAAATGGCAGGAAGAATTCGATGAGCGGAGCGACCCCCACGGCAAAAAATACTACTGGCTCACCGGCGCTTTCAAAAACCAGGACAGCGGCGAGGATACCGACGTCTGGGCGCTTGAAAACGGCTACACCTCCCTGGTGCCGGTGCAGTTCGACCTTACCAACTACCGCCTGAAACAACAACTGGAAGCCGAATGGAACTTCCGATAATCCTATGACCATGTTGAAACAAGACAAACTATCGTTGGGCATCATACTGGGGCTGCTGACCCCGTTCATTGCCTTCCTTTTATATTATTTCGCCGTATTTTACCCGAAAGGGCAGAGCCTGGGCGATGTTTTGACCCAGTTCAAAAACAACAGCTACCTCATCCCCAAAATCATCAGCATCTGCCTGCTGGCGAACGGTATCGTGTTTTACCTCTACACCCGCAAACGCCGGGACCTCACGGCCCGCGGGATTTTCCTCGTTACATTGTTATACGCAATCGTTATCTTGCTGCTTAAAATCATCTAAGAACGGGGCATGAAGTATTACATCATTGCGGGAGAAGCCTCTGGCGACCTGCACGGGAGCAACCTGATCCTTCAACTCAAACAGCAAGACCCTTCGGCCGACATCCGCAGTTGGGGCGGCGACCTCATGCAGCAAGCCGGCGCCAATGTGGTGAAGCATTACAAGGAACTCGCGTTCATGGGTTTTGTGGAAGTGATCATGAACCTCCGCACCATTCTTAAAAACCTCGAAATCTGCAAAGAAGACATCACCGCCTGGAAGCCCGATGTGCTCGTGCTCATCGACTATCCCGGGTTTAACCTCCGCATCGCCGAATGGGCCAAACAGCAGGGGATTAAAGTGGTGTATTATATCAGTCCGCAGGTATGGGCCTGGAAAGAAGGCCGCGTGAAGAAGATCCGGGAAGTGGTGGATAAGATGCTGGTTATCCTGCCGTTCGAGCAGGATTTCTATAAAAAGTGGGATTTTGAAGTGACGTATGTGGGGCACCCGCTCATCGAAGCCGTGAAAGCCGCACAGCAAGCCCCGCCGCTGCCGCCGTTTTCGGACAAGCCCATCATCGCGCTGCTGCCCGGTAGCCGGAAGCAGGAAGTCTCCAAGAAGTTGCCCGTCATGCTATCCGTGGCCAAATATTTCCCGGAGTACCAGTTCATCGTAGCGCAGGCGCCCAGCCTCGACGATGCGTTCCTGCGCCAGTACACGGATGCGTATCCCAACGTATCTACCGTCAGGAACCAGACGTATCCGCTGCTGCTCCAGGCTACCGCTGCACTCGTGACCAGCGGCACGGCTACCCTCGAAACGGCGCTCTTCGGCGTGCCGGAAGTGGTGTGCTACAAAGGGAGCCCGATCTCGTATTTCTTCGCCAAAAAGCTGATCAAGGTGAAATATATCTCGCTGGTGAACCTCATCATGGATAAACTCGTGGTGAAAGAACTGATCCAGCACGATCTGACCGAAGAAAACCTGCTGAAAGAACTCACCCTCATCTTAAAAGATACCGCCCGCCATCAGCAGATGAAGGCCGATTACGCCACGCTCTGGACGCTCCTGGGCGACGGCACCGCATCACAGAAAGCGGCTGCCGAGATCATAAAAGTAGTTAGCGGAAAATAAGCCTGTACAGCATTACCAGGATCGCGACCAGGAACATCAGGATGGAAATCCGGTTCATGCCGTGCATGAGCTTCGTGTTGGTGTTGAGCTGCTCGGATTTGTCGCGCTTGCGGATGAAAAGGTATTGCAATACCTGGTTCCAGATGCTTTTCATGACCCAAATATCCGAAAAGCCGTCCGATTCTGCATAATCTGTTATTTTTACCCGGTATTTAACCATTTTTCAGACAGTTATGAGGAGATTAATCGGGGTAATCGGGCTGGCGTTCGCCGCATGGCCCGCATTGGCGCAGCAACAGCAGGAACTGGATAAAGGCTGGGAATTCCGGCGGACAGACGAAAACATCTGGCGGCCGGCTACCGTGCCCGGTACCGTTCATACGGACCTGTTTGCCCACAAGCTGATTCCCGATCCTTTTGCCGGCGCCAATGAAAAAGGGCTGCAATGGATCGATAAAAAAGACTGGGAATACCGGACCACGTTCGATGTTCCTGCGGATATGGCCGGCCAGGACCAGCTCGCGCTCGACTTTACCGGGCTGGATACCTATGCAGATGTGTATCTCAACGACTCCCTCATCCTGCAGGCGCAAAATATGTTCGTGGGCAAACAGGTGGCGGTGAAGGGCATCGCCCGGCCACAGGGCAACCGCCTCCGGATCCTTTTCCACAGCCCGATCGTGCGGGATATGCCCAAATTCATGCAGGACCGTATCGTGTACCCGGCCGGCAACGACGCCAGCGATATCCCCCTCAGCGTGCACGCCCGGAAGGCGCCGTACCATTACGGCTGGGACTGGGGCCCGCGCTACGTAACCAGCGGGATCTGGCGCCCGGTGGTGCTCCGTTCCTGGAACAAACTCCAGCTCCGGGACGCCTGGATCAAACAACAGCAATTGACAGACGCCAGCGCCACCCTCGAAGCCACGCTCACCGTGGATGTGCAGCAGGCGGGGAATTATACGGCCGTCATCCACAGCGGCAGCAAGGCTTTCGTCGCGCAGAAGGTGCAAAGCGCCCTGCAGGCGGGCACGCAAACGGTGAATATTCCCTTCTCCATCCGCCAGCCGAAACGCTGGTGGCCGAATGGACTGGGTGAGGCGTACCTGTACCCGGTCACCGTTTCCATCCTCCACGGAAAAGACACCATCCAGCAAACCACCCGCCGCATCGGGCTGCGCACTGTGGAAGTGGTGAACGCACCCGATAAAGACGGCACTTCGTTTTTCGTGAAAGTCAACGGCCAGCCCGTTTTCATGAAAGGCGCGAACTATATTCCTTCGGATAATTTCCTCCCCCGCGTAACGGATGACCGTTACAGGAAGTTGTTCCGCGACATGGAGTTCAGCCATTTCAATATGATCCGTGTCTGGGGTGGCGGTATCTATGAAAACGATATTTTCTACGACCTGGCGGATGAGAAAGGCATCCTCGTTTGGCAGGATTTTATGTTCGCCTGTACGCTATATCCTTCGGATCCCGCGTTCCTGTCGCAGGTTCGGGAAGAAACGGCTTACAACATCCGCAGGCTGCGCAACCACCCGTCGCTGGCGTTGTGGTGCGGGAATAACGAGATCGGTGTGGCGATTAAAAACTGGGGCTGGAAAGATGGATACGCCTATTCCGACGGGCAATGGGCTTCGCTGTTGAAAGGCTATGAAACCTTGTTCCAGGAATTGTTGCGCGATGAAGTGAAAACGCATGACCCTTCACGGTTTTACCTGCCTTCGTCGCCCATCAGCAACTGGGGGCGCGCGGAAGATTTTAAGCATGGCGACAACCATTACTGGGGCATCTGGCATGGCATGGAGTGGTTCGAAGCATTCAATACGCATGTGCCGCGCTTCATGAGCGAATTCGGTTTCCAGTCGTTCCCTGATTTGCATACCGTTCGCAAATTTGCGGATTCTACGCAGTGGGATTTGCATTCCTTCGTGATGCAATCACACCAAAAATCGCTTGCCCGCGGCAACGCCGCCATACAGACGTACATGGATCATTACTACCATCGTCCGAAAGATTTTGCCGGGTTCCTGTACATGAGCCAGGTATTGCAGGCGGAAGGGATGAAAATCGGGCTGGAAGCGCACCGGCGCAATATGCCCTACTGCATGGGCACGCTGTACTGGCAGCTGAACGATACCTGGCCGGGGCCTTCCTGGAGCAGCATCGATTACTTCGGCCGCTGGAAAGCATTGCAATACTTCGCGCAGAAAGCGTTTACGCCCATGCTGGTAAGCCTGGTGGAGGAAGAAGGGCAGGTGCGCGCATACGTGGTGAATGATTTGTGGAAAGACGAAAAGGTAAAACTCGAACTGACGCTGATGGATTTGGAAGGCAAAATCCTCCGGAAAATCGACCAGCCGCTGACGGCCAAAGGTAATACGGCAGCAGTGGCCTGGCGGATGGAGAAAGAAGCGTTTTTACAAGGCGCCGATCCCCGGAAGGTAATTTTGTATGCCAAACTGGTAAACGAAAATCAAACCCGGACGGAGAATGTGTTTTACTTTGCCGCACCCCGCGACCTGGCACTGCCCGTTCCGGATATTCAAACAGAAGTGAAAGCAGCAGGCGGTAAGATACTGGTGACCGTTCGGTCCGCGAAGCTCGCCAAAAACGTTTGGCTGCTGCTGGATAAAGACGACACATCTCATTTTTCCGATAACTTTTTCGACCTGCTGCCAGGTACGAGCAGAACGGTGGAACTGGAAACCAGCCTGGGGCTGGATGCCGTGAAATCGCAATTGCAAACATGGCATGTAGGCGTTGTAACGAAGCCGTAAGCAGAAAATATAACAGTGAACATTAAACAGTGAACAACATGATGAAGATGAAGCATTTGATATTGGCAGGCTGTATGCTGGCAGGCGTTTCGGCGCAGGCGCAGAACGAGCCTTATGTAAAAGAAACAGACCCGCTCGTGCTGGAAAAGCTGGAAGCATGGCAGGATTGGAAGTTCGGGCTGATGATGCACTGGGGCACCTATTCCCAGTGGGGGATCGTGGAATCGTGGAGCCTCTGCCCGGAAGACGAAGGCTGGACGCAACGCCAGCCCGCAGGTATTCCTTACTACGACTATGTGAAGAAATACGAGGCCCTGCCCAATACGTTCAACCCGGTGAATTTCGATCCCGCCAAATGGGCGACCGCGGCTAAAAAAGCCGGGATGAAGTACATGGTCTTCACCACCAAGCACCACGACGGCTTCAATATGTTCGACACCAAACAGTCGGACTACAAGATCACCGCGCCCAACGTGCCTTTCAGCAAAGATCCCCGGGCCGACGTTACAAAGGAAGTCTTCAACGCATTCCGGAAAGAAGGCATCCACATCGGCGCCTACTTCTCCAAACCCGACTGGCACGTGGATTCCTACTGGTGGGATTACTTCCCCCCGAAAGACCGCAACCCCAGTTACGAGCTCGCCAAATACCCCGAGCGCTGGAATGCCTTCAAGAAATTCACCTTCAACCAGATACAGGAACTGATGACCGGCTATGGCAAGGTCGATATCCTCTGGCTCGACGGCGGCTGGGTTCGCCCCCTGAACATGCATACCAAGGAATCCCTGTCGTGGAACAAGACCCCGGCGCAGGACCAGGATATCGATATGCCCGGCATCACCGCCATGGCGCGTAAGAACCAGCCCGGCCTGATCGTTGTAGACCGCAGCGTGCACGGTCCGTACGAGAACTACCGCACCCCCGAGCAAACGATCCCCGACAAGCCGCTGGATTACCCCTGGGAAACCTGCATGACCATGGGCGGCTCCTGGAGCTACGTGCCCAACGATCAATACAAACCTACAACTGCCATCATCCATAACCTGGTCGACATCGTGGCCAAAGGCGGCAACTACCTCCTCAACATCGGCCCCGGCCCCGATGGCACCTGGCACGAAGAGGCGTACCGCAAGCTCGACAGTATCGGTTCCTGGATGCAGGTTAATGGTAACGCGATTTACGGCACGCGCTCCGTGGCGCCTTACAAAGATGGTAAAGTGTGCTTCACGCAGAAGCGCGACGGCAGCATCTACGCCATCTACCTGCTGGACGCAGGCGAGCAATTGCCCGCCGTGATCCGTTTTAACGGTATCCAGCCTAAGAAAGGCGCGAAAATCCAGCTGCTGGGTTACAAAGGCAAGCTCAGCTGGAAAGCGCAGGACGGCGCGGTGGAGATCAGGATCCCCGCGGCCGCGCAGAAAGCAGGCTTGCGATATGCGGCAGCCATCCAGTTGCAGTAATCTGAAATCGAGATATACAGGAAAGCGGGCTTTACAGGCCCGCTTTTTTTGTGCGTGGTTTGATCCAGCTGCCGGTCCGGTACACCAGCCCGAAGTTCAGGGTGATGGCCTGGACCATCCTTGGCGGGCCGCTGCGTTCGATGGGCTGGTTGATGGCGTTCATATCGGCGTCGAAGTCCAGCGTGCTATCGTTGCCATCTATATGCACAGGGTGGCCGGAGACCCGCAGCTGGTAGAAGAATTGAAAGTGCCTACGGCCTATACGGTGCGTAAATGCGGGTTCGGTGAGAAAAAATATCCTGCCGTCCAGCCGTTCGAATCTTGCGCGGTTTTCCGGGCGTTGCTCCCATGCGCGGGGACCGCTTTTCATGTCATGGAAGTTGACGGCGGATAACCGCCAGCTGAATATAAACTCCGACACACCGTGCTGCAAACTCGCAGATCCCTGGATGAACGCCCGGTGCAGGCGGTTGCTGATCCTGTAGTCGTTTTTATGAAACGGGGTAGCGGGATGCGGTGTGAAATTACTGTCCATCGTCCGATAGCCGCCGTAGCTGTAGCCTCCCATGACTTCCAGCCGCATATTCCGCCCGCCCCGGGTTTTGAAAGGATAGTTGTAGACTAAGCCCACTTCCAGCTGACCTCCCCGCGTTTCATTATCGGCATCATATCCCAGGTGCCGCCGGCCGCGGTAAACTGTATCCTGCGTAGGGTTCATGACAGGCTCTTTGGAAGGCTCCTCGTCGCCCAGGAGTGCGCGTTGCAGCCAGCGGGTAGTAACGTTGCCATTGACGGAAATGCCCCAGCGGTCGGTGAGCGCATAGGCAAACTGCGCGTCGTCCGGCGCTATCGAAAGGTGGACTTGATTTTTCTCCCGCAACATAGGCGCGGCTACCTGCGTGGGTACGTACGTGACGCGGGGCGAGCATGCGGCGAATATCAGCAGGAAGAATACGGGGGACAGGTGTTTAATCGCGTTCATGTCTTTGCGGAGGTTTGGGGAATAATCTGAATTTGCCGGGTCTCTTCCCGGGGATCCATTTCCCGGTACGGTAAATGATGCCGCATGTGGCGGTGAAGCCCTGGAGCATGACCGGCGGGCCGTTGCGTTTGTAGTTGGAAGATTTGACGTCCAGGTTTTGGATTTCGTCGTCGCCGTAGCCATGCAGGGGATGGTGGGCGAGCCGCAACTGGTAGAAAAGTTGGAAATGCCTCCGGCCGAAACGGTGGGTAAATGCAGGTTCCGAGATGGGGAAAACCTTTCCTTCCAGCCGCATAAAGCGGTCCCGGTTCTCCGGGCGTTGTTCCCATGCGAAGGGCGAACTCGCCATATCATGAAATCTCACCAGCGAAACCCGCCAGGAGAAGATCATCTCGGAAAATTCCCGCTCCCGCGCAATCGAAACCTGGCCGAATGCGCGCTGAAAGTTGTTGCTGATATGGAAATCCTCTTTTCGCAATAACGACCCTGGGAGTGGCGTGAAATTGCTGTCCATCGTCCGGTAGCCGCCAAACCCGTAACCGCCCATGAATTCGAGCCGGAGCGGTTTGGCGCCGGGTGTTTCGAAAGGCACATTGTACACGGCGCCGATCTCGATCTGGCTACCCCGCGTTTCATCGTCCCGGTTTATTTCGACCGGCCGGCGATTGCCTGCCAGCGTATCGAAGTTGGGCCTGAAGTCGCCGTCGCGGTGGCGCTGTAACCAGCGGGTAGTCCATTGCCCGTTCACGGAAACGCCCCAACGGTCGGTGATGGCGTAGGCGAACTGCGCGTCGTCGGGAGCGAGCGAAACCCTGATGTCGTTTTTCTCTTTGAGCATCGGCGCGGCGATCTGAGTAGGTACGTAAGTAACCCTTTGGACCAGGCGGCAAAGCATGCCGTGGCAATCATCAAACAGTATAGGAATAATTTCATGATAACGGGGAATGCGGTAAAGGTTGATACTATTGAAACGGCAGTAGCGGGAGATTAGTTACAGGGCTGCGGGATAAAAAGAAGCCCCCCGGCAAGCGGAGGGCTACTTTCAAAATAAGTTTCGTTTCATCAATCCTTCAGCCATTTCCCGAAATTGAGGGAAATGCCGGTGTTGAAAGAGAAAGGCTGGAAGTATTCGTTCAGGGTCGGGCCCGCTTCCACACCATCCGAGCGCAGGGGAACGGAGGCGCGTAGCTGCCAGAACCATTTGATATGCTTGAATCCCACGCGCACGGTAGCCGCCGGTTCCATGAAACCTACCACCTTGCCGTCCAGCCGCTGGAAATCCGTCCTCATATTGGGATCGCCTTCCCAGGCCTGGGTGCCGCTGGACACATTATTGAAATTCACCAGCGAAAAACGGGTGGAAAACGCTACTTCCACCACCTTGTGGGACAATCCGAACGAAGGCTGGATAAAGAATTTATGAAACTTTGCGCGCAACCGGTATGCATCGTACCCCTGCACGGAATCGGGTTTGTACAGGTACGCGCCCTCCAGGGTCCTGAATCCGCCGAAACCATAACCGCCGTATACTTCAAACACCGCTTTCTTCGAAACACCGATCGCTTTGGTGTATCCCGCTCCCAATTCGAACAAACCGCCGCGGGTATTGGGGTCCACGAAAGGATCGTCATCGCCCGCATCGCCGTCCAGCGTGATCAGGCGCGAGATATATTGCCCGTTGGCCATCACGGCGAAATTATCAGTCACGGCATAGGCGGCCTGCCAGTCGGACAGGGAAACGGAAGCTTTCACTTCTCCTTTTTCCTTGAGCAGGGGAACATTGATCTGGTTGGGAACATAAATGTTTCTGTTACAGGCGATGAAAGCCATGGCGGGCGCCAGTAGAAACAGGTAGCATTTCTTCATACTAAAGTTGTTGTAGGTTGATCGGCTATAGAACGGATGTAATTGTTGTTAGGTTACAGCGTGGACGATTCCCGCTGGATTAATTCCACCTCGAACACGTAATTCTTGACGATTTTGATTTTCTCTTCTTTATTGATCAGCTGGACGAGCGTTTCCACCGCCTTTTCCCCCATTTTATAACCCGATTGTTCGATGGTGGTGAGGGAAGGGCTGATGATCCGGGAGGAAAGGTCGTTCGAATACCCTACCACTTTGATCTTCCCCGGAATATCGATCCCTACTTTCCGCGCTTCCTGGATAAAAGCCACGGCGGAGCTGTCGTTGGCCGCGAAAAGGCCGTCGGGCAGCTCTGTCCCCGCAAAAATCTGCCTGGCCGCCTCGGCACCCGCGTCGAGCGTGAGGTTATGGACGTACAGGAGGGATTCGTCGTAGGGGATCTTATGCTTGGCCAGGGCGGCTTTGTAGCCTGCCAGGCGCTGCTGGTAAAGGTTGCATGTCAACTGGCCGGAGAAATGCGCGATGCGCTTGCATCCCTGTTTGATGAGGTGCTCCGTGGCCAGGTACCCGCCTTTGAAATCGTCGCCCGTGATCGTGTAACCGGGGAAGTCCAGCGGTACGCGGTCGAAAAACACGAGCGGGATGTTATTTTTGATGAAAGGGGAGAAGTGGTCGATATTGGTCGTGAACATGGAGGAGGCCGCCAGCAGGCCGTCGACCCGCAGCGAAAAGAAGGTGTGCGCCAGTTCTTTTTCCATGGCCACCGTTTCGTCCGACTGGCCGATCACGATACTGAAACCATATTTATGGGCTTCGTGCTGGATACCGCTGATGGCAGTGCTCTGGAAGTACATGCTGGTGCGGGGTACGATCAGGCCGAGGATGTTGGACCGCTTTTTACGCAGGCTCGACGCGATCCAGTTGGGCACGTAACCCATATTGGCGGCGGCATCCTGCACTTTGGTGCGGGTTTCTTCGTTGATCAGCGGGTTGTTCTGCAACGCGCGCGATACCGTGGAAGCGCTGAGCCCCAACGCCTGGGCGATGTCGTAGATCGTGATTTTGTTGGTGTTAGGACGTTCTTTCACGGTGTTGACAGTAGATTTAGGGCGATATTAAGAAAATTTATTGATAGGTGTATTTTTGCACCCGATGAGACGGATGAAACGAACCTATCGCATTGCCAAGTATGTGATTTACCGGGAGACGCTGATCGACCGGAAAGATATGGCCTGGTCGTTCCTCGGGGCTTTCCTCGGGGTAGGGCTGATCGGCATGATCAATCATTTTTACCTGCCCGCCAAAGACAACCTGTTCGTGCTGGGCTCCTTCGGCGCCTCCGCGGTGCTGATATACGGGCATACCCAGAGCCCCCTGGCGCAGCCGCGCAATGTGTTCGGCGGGCACGTCCTGAGCGCGGCAACGGGCGTTACCATCGGCCTGCTGATTTCCTCCCCCGAGTGGGAATGGCTGGCCGGGGCGCTGGCCGTGGCCTGCTCGATCGTGGTGATGCAGATGACGAAAACGGTGCATCCGCCCGGAGGCGCCACCGCCCTGCTGGCCATCGCCGGCAGCGAGAAGATCCGGGCGCTGGGGTACCTGTACGTTCTCACGCCGGTGGCTTCAGGGGTAGTGCTGTTGCTTCTGGTGGCTTTTGCCGTCAACAACATCCCCGGAAACCGGAACTACCCCGCCGGAGGGAGGTGGTGGTAAAAAACGGCGCTACGCAGATACAATGCATACCCTCAACATAATTTTACCCCTGTACTTTTATTAGTATAGGGAAAATGACAGGACCGCCTAATCATGGGCGGTCCTTTTTTATGCAAAAAGCCGTATCCGGTGAAGGATACGGCTTTCGCGACTTATCAATTTATCAACCGTGGTAATTAACCTTTCGGGTTCAGGGCCTGGCCGATACGCTCGGAGAGGTCCTGGAGGTGGAAGCGTGTCATCTGGTCGGGCGCTCCTGCCGCAGCGGAACGAACTTCGGAACGCAGGGTGGTCAGTTGCGCGCGGGCGATGCTGGCCGCGTCGGAGGTGAGCGGGTTGGGACCGGCGCTCATCATCATCATCGGGCTGCTGCTGGTCTCAGGCGCCTTGATCAGCTTGCTCAGCTGGGCTACGTAAGCTTTCTGCAGGTTGCGGCGGTAGATGTCCACCGATTTACCGGCATAGATCTCGGAGAAGATGCCTTTTTTCAGGTCGTTCGCGTAGTCAACAGCCTTGTAAGCTGCGGGATTCACGGCTTCGTTGTTCAGCAGTTTCACGAAAGTGTTGGTGCTGAGCAGGCGGCCGAGCACTCTTTCCTGCTGGCCGAGGATGAGGGAGGGGGCATTGCCGCCTACGCGCTCCAGGATGTCCTTGTTCAGCAGCCAGGTGGGCGTGGTGAACAACTGGGCATTGAGGAACCGCAGCGCTTCCTGCTGGGTGGCTTTGGAAACATGCTCGTATACGGCGCCGGACTGCTCAACGGTTTTAGGCGTTTCGTAGATACCGGCGATGTTTTTGGCTACGTGGCCGTTGTAGCGGCCGAACTGGCCCAGGAGCTCCTGGTACATGGTCTGCAGGTTGGAATAGCCTTCGTTTTCGGTACGGGTCCAGGCGGCCAGGTTGGGCAGGATGCGCTGGAGGTTTTTAATACCGTATTCGCTGGCTTTCATGGCGTTATCGCCAAGGTCCTCGTTCTGGCTGCGGGGATCGTCCGGGTTGGTTTCGGTGCCGAACCAGTAACGCTTGTCCTGCAGGCGGTTGATTACCCATTTGTTGAGGGTGGCTTTCTCTGTATCCGCGTTGGTGCCGGGGATGTTTTTGTAACCCCATTCGATGGCCCATTTGTCATAGTAATTGATGCGGGGGTAGAGGTCGGCGCCGGAAATGCCGTCGCCGGGCTGCGCCACGTAGTTGAAGCGGGCGTAGTCCATGATGGAGGCGGCGTGGCCGTGTTCTTTCACCCAGTTTTTATCGCGCAGTTTTTCTACGGGATAGGTGGAGCTGGAGCCGAAGTTGTGGCGGAGGCCAAGGGTGTGGCCAACCTCATGGCTGGAAACGAAACGGATGAGATCGCCCATCAGCTCGTCGTCGAACTGCATTTTGCGTGCGCGTTCGTCGTTGGGCGCAGCCTGGATGAGGTACCAGTTGCGGAGGAGGAACATCACGTTATGGTACCAGTTGATGTGGCTTTCGAGGATTTCACCGGAGCGGGGATCGTGTACGTGGGGGCCGGATGCATTGGGCACGTCGGACGGTTTATACACGATGGCGCTGTACCGGGCGTCTTCCAGGCTCCAGGTGGAGTCTTCGGCCGGGGTTGGGGCCATGCGGGCGTAGATGGCGTTTTTGAAGCCTGCCTGCTCGAAGGCGCCCTGCCAGTCGTTCACACCCTGGATGAGGTATTTACGCCATTTTACAGGAGTAGCGGGATCGATGTAGAAGATGATGGGCTTTTTGGGCTCCACCAGTTCGCCGGCGCGGAATTTCTCCATGTCTTCCGCTTTGGGCTCGAGGCGCCAGCGGGTGATCATGGTGAGTTTTTTCACACCCTGGGGGTCGGCATCGAAGTCGGTGAGGCTGGTGGCGAAGTAACCGACGCGGGGATCGAAGTAACGGGGTTCCATGGGCACGGCCGGGAGGAGGACGATGGAGCTGTTCAGCTCCAGGGTAGCGAATCCGCCGCCTTGCGGGGGCATGCCGGGCATGGGGGAAGTTCCTTGTTTGGCATAGGTTTTAACCGTCTTGATCTCGATGTTTTCGGGATAGGACCTGACGTCGTTGATGTACGACTTGTCGGGCTGGGCCCCGCCGAGTTTGAGGGCGCCTTTCACGGAGTTGTCGAAGAACAGGATGTCGTTGTCACCCGCGATGTAATCGGTGAGGTCCACCACGGAGCCTTTGCCGTTTTTGGAGAAGGCTTTGATGTCGAAGGATGCTACGATGGGCTGGATGTTGGAGTTGGTCACCGAGTTGAACATGGGTTGCGTCGAGTCTTTGGAGCGCTCGGCGAAGGAGATGTTCTTGAGGAAGACGCGGTTGTTCGGGCCTTTTTCGAAGCGGATGACGGTTTCGTTGATCTGGTCGCCGGCGAAGCCCATCATGCGTGCGCGGAGGCCTGCGGCTGATTTGGAGATGCGGCTCACCACGAGGAGGTCGCGGCCGAAGAGGGCATCGGGGATTTCGGCGAAGAAGCGGTCGTCCTGCTTATAAATGTTGAACATTCCGGAGTCGGCGACTGCGGAGGCGTTGATGACATCCGCGAACTTTTTGGGTTGCGGTTTGGGCTGACCGGCGGGCCTCATCGGGCCGTTGGGCCTGGCGGTTGTGTCTTTGGCCGGGGACGCTGCGGCAGGAGGTGTTTTTTCGTCTTTCTTCCTGCGCTGGGCGTGGGTGGCAGACGGCATCAGCAGTGCTGTGCACAAAACGCCTGTGACGGCAGCGGCAAAGGTGCGCTGTAGTTGCATGTTCGTGGTGATTGGTTTTTGTGTAGTAAATAATAAGCGGGGCAAAAGAAAGGTAAGAAAGTCATAATAAATCGTTAAAATCCATAAAAGACGAAAAATGCATTAAGAGCGGAAAGTAAAAAACTGTAAATTGCCCGAAGGCATTCCCGGTAACGGAAGCGTTACTGCGGTGGGAATGCATACGGGGGCCATGAAATAGAATCGTAAGTATTTAAAATTTCTGTTGGAACATTTGGAAATTTTCTTAAATTGTGCGTCCAACTTTGAAAAAATATCAATCGATTCCCCGGCGGCGACCATGGGGCTAAGTTGGGAGAGGACAGTAAGAATAACATTATTTATTTTTTCTATCTAAGTGTTTGCTCAATAAATGTGAAGGGGAGAAGAATGCCCTGTGGTAGGGGCTTTGTGAAGCTTGGTTAAATTTTTGGGTGACACTTGTTTTTTTGAGGAAGGCTTATAACTTTGCGAATCACTGATTATAAGCGGATTATCTGTGTATATTGTGAAATCATTGCGATCTAAAATTTTAATTACTAACAAACAAACAGTTTAATTTTTAACACTAAAATTCAATCAACATGGCTGAGACTAAAACAACTGTGACTGCAGCTGCTGCCAAAACGACTTCTCACCAAGCCAAAAAATCGTCCAATTTATTTGCGATCCTGGCTGTACCCATTTGTATCGCCATCGCGTACATTTTCTACATTTTTGTATTGGGCAATCCTGCCAACTTTATCGGTAACGACCCTAACAACCACCCGGTTGAGGCTGGTATCGGTAAATGGTTTGGTACCATTCACAAGGGAGGGGCTATCGTTCCTATTCTGATCTCAATCCTGTTGATCTGTATTACTTTCGTAATCGAGCGTTTCCTGTACCTGTCCAAGGCTAAAGGCAAATTCAGCGGTTCCGAACTGGTTCGCAAGGTTCAGTATCACCTGGCTAACAAGAACGTAGACGCGGCATTGGCTGAGTGCGACAAACAGAAAGGTTCTGTAGGCAACGTACTGAAGGCTGGTCTGAAAAAGTACAAGGAGATGATCAGCAACACCGATCTGGACACTGATCAGAAGATACTGACGATCAAGAACGAAATCGAAGAAACCACCGCCCTGGAACTGCCGATGATGGAAAAGAACCTGGTGTTCCTGTCCACGATCGCTTCCGTAGCTACGCTGGTAGGTCTGTTCGGTACCGTACTCGGGATGATCAAGGCGTTCTCCGCGATGTCTACCGGCGGTGCTCCTGATTCCGCTGCGCTGGCATTGGGTATCTCTGAAGCACTTATCAATACCGCTCTGGGTATCGGTACTTCCGCTATCGCGATCATCATGTACAACTACTTCACCACCAATATCGACAGCATCACCTACGCTATCGACGAATCTGGCTTTACTTTGACACAGTCTTTCGCAGCTAACCACAAATAATTCGTAAATTATTGTGGAATTCCGCGCGAACTGAATCTAATTAAGTGAACCAAACAAAAGGAGTGTAAGATGCCAAAGGTAAAAATGCCAAGGAAAAGCACCCTCATCGACATGACGGCGATGTGTGACGTGGCTTTCCTGCTGCTGACCTTCTTCATGCTCGCCACCAAATTCAAGCCGGACGAACCGGTTGCGGTGGTGACACCCTCCTCCATCAACACCCAGCTGCTGCCGGATTCCGATGTGATCCTGCTGACAGTGGACAAGGACGGGAGAGTGTTTTTCAGCATGGACGGTCAGCCCAAAAGAAAACAACTCATCGAAGATCTGAATACCAATTTCAAGCTTGGGCTTGGAACCGAGGAAATCAAGAACTTCCAGGTTGGTTCCAGCGTCGGAGCGGACTTCAAATCGCTGAAACAGGTTTTAAACATGTCTGGCGACGAGCGTAAGAACAGCAAAATTGAGAAGGGTATCCCGATGGATTCCACGAACAATGAGCTGGCCATCTGGCTCGAGTATGCCCGTGCCGCGCAAGGGAACAATCAAAAGCTGAAATATTGCATTCAGGCTGACAACGAAACGCCTTATCCCGTTATTAAACGGGTGCTGGACACCTTCAAGGAAAAGAAAATCCAGAAATTGAATCTGGTGACCAACCTGAAGGCTAAGCCGCCGGGATCCGCTGCCGCCCTGTATGAAGAGCAGCAACAGGACAATGCCCATTAAAGCATGATCCTGCCAGTAAACAACTTTAATTCATCAAAAAAATATTGCTACCATGGCTGAAATGGATACCAGTAGTCAGGGCGGTGGTAAGAAGAAACACGGGGTCACGAAGTCCAAAAAGCTTTCAACCCGTGTGGACATGACTCCGATGGTGGATCTAGGGTTTCTCCTGATCACCTTCTTCATGCTCACCACCACCATGTCGAAGCCCAAGACTATGGACCTGATCATGCCCAAGGATACAGAGAAGGAAGAAGAGCAGAACAAGGTGAAGGAATCCACCGCTCTTACCATCCTGTTGGGCAAAAAAGACCAGGTTTATTACTACGCAGGGTTGGCGCAGGATCCGAATGCCTCCAGCAACCCGGACTTCTTCAAGGCGACTACCTTTGCCAACACCGGCGGCATCCGCGATATCATCATCCAGAAAAGGGATGAAGTAGCGCGCCTCCGGAACCACAAGGGCGAGCCTGAGGACGTGGTTGTCATCATCAAAGCTGACGATGGCGCGACGTACGAAAACTTTGTAGATTTATTGGATGAAATGGCCATCAACCGTATCCAGCGTTATGCTACGGTGGATATCAGCGACCAGGACAAGCAATGGATCAAAGCTACCGAAGCCACCAACGGCATTCAGTAGTATGGAAAACAATCATTTTTTGCATCCATCAATAAACGTGTAACAATGGATACAGCTAAAATTCTCAAGTCCGATTTTCTTGACATCCTGTTTGAAGACAGGAACAAGAACTACGGCGCTTACGATCTTCGCAAGAAGTACGACAAGCGCGTTCGGAACTCTATCCTGGGGACGGCTGCTCTGGCGTTACTGGT
>NZ_CALNBI010000470.1 GCF_937874145.1 uncultured Chitinophaga sp.
TAATGGAGGGGGCTGAAAGATTGTTCTGCATTGGGATAGTGGCGGTTATCGGCCCAGGTGCCGTCTGCGTATTTCACCGGGAGGAAGGGCAATGCCTCGGCGATCATGCGCATGGGAAGGTAGTCGAAGTCCACGAGGTTTTCTTCCTGGTTGTTGTAGCTGAGGGTGCCGCCTACTTTGAGCCAGGGTTTCACCTGGTCGTCGAACGTAAAGCGGGCGGAATATCTTTTGAGGTAAGATGTTTTGATAAGGCCCTGGTCGTTGCGGTACCCGAGCGAAGCGGCGTAGCTGCTTTTTTCGTTGCCGTTGGAGAAGCCCAGCTGATGGTTCTGGGAGATGCGGTGCTGGGTGGCTTCTTTCAGCCAGTCGGTATCGTACAGCGGGTTGCCGTTGCCGTCGAATATCCGGGGGTCGGTACGTGCCAGCGCGGGGTTGCGGCCGGTGTATTTGCCGGCGTCCCATCCGGCGGGGTCGTACTTCTCCATGTTTTTATATGCCAGGTCTTCCACTGCCAGGAACTCCTTTGCGTTGAGGAATTTCGGGAAGTTGGGCCCTACGGTGGGCACGCTGTAATCGCCGTTGTAGGTGACTTCGCTCCCGCCGGCTTTGCCTCTTTTGGTGGTGATGAGCACTACGCCGTTGGCGCCGCGCGCACCGTAGATCGCGGTGGCCGATGCGTCTTTCAGCACCTCCACGGCTACCACGTCGTTGGGATTGATGTAATCGATTGGCTGGCTGCCTACGGCCTGGGTGGAAATGGGCATCATCACGCCGTCGATGACGTATAACGGGTTGTTGGAAGAGTTGATGGAACTGAAACCGCGGATGCGCATTTCGGTTTTGCCGCCGGGCCTGCCGGAATTGGTGTTCACCTGAACGCCGGCCACTTTCCCGGCCAGCGCCTGGTTGAGGGAAGAAGCGGGGCGTTCCTGGAGGCGCTCGGCCCGCACGGAACCAACGGCCCCGGTGAGGTCCGATTTGCGTTGCGTGCCGTAACCGATCACCACCACTTCGTTGAGGGATTCCTTGCTGGTTTTCAGGATGATGTTCAGCGTAGTCTGGCTGCCCACGGATACTTCCCGCGATTCCATGCCGGAATAGCTGAAAACCAGCACGGATGCCGCTCCTGGTACGGAGATGCGGAAGGTGCCGTCTGCCCCCGTAACCGCGCCTTTACTGGTGCCTTTGATGCGGATGGTGACGCCCGGCAGGGCTTCGCCCTTTTCATCTTTTACGATGCCTGTGATCACGATCTCATCCGCCGCCGTGGCGAGCCTTGCGGCCGGAAGGGCGTTCCCCGTGGCGGGAAGGCCGGATAACAACAATATAAAACCGCAGGTGTGGAACCACGGCCGGAATAACAGCCGGATAGCGTGCTTAACAATTGCCCCATTCATGTTGGATAAGTTGAAACGGTTCAATGATAATGGTTGCGGAAGCATTTTCCCGGTTGGCTCAGCGGCCGGTGGAGCGGCTTCCTTATGCCACCAAAGTAGAGCGAATTACTTAACCAAAATGTTCTGTACTTACCCCGATTTGTAACATGTTTAACCTGTCACATAATGGAAATTTAGCATTTCAACGCTCGTTTCAAGATGCCATCCCCCGGAACCCATATATTTGCATGCACATGGAATTTTCGGAACCATACATCATCCCCGCCGCCACGATTGGCGCGTTATCGATTTACGACCTGCTGCAACATATGGGGCATATCCCCGAACCGGGCGCCGCGCAAGGCATCATCCCGCTTTCCCTGGCGATCGGGGATGGCACGTTCACCAGGCAGGCCGCCAATGAAGACGCGCCGGTGGTCAGCGTGCGGCAAACCGAAAACGCCATCGCTACCGCCTGCACCTGCGGCGGTAAAACCGACGGACTTTGCGGGCACCAGGCGGAAGTGCTTTCGGGCATCATCGAAAAGCACCAATACCGCGTTTTCTTCGACGCACCACTGCGCCGGAAGATCCTGCTGCGGACGGCCGGGGATTACGGTCTGGAAAATGAGCCCGATCTCGACAAGCACTTCCGCATCACCCATACCGGCGCCGATTTGCTGATCGAGCCCATCCAGCCCGCGCTCATCCGGGTCGATGAACGCGCGTTACTTGAGGAGCTCCGCCCCCTGCCAACAGCAAAACCTTCCGATAACGAAGGGCGCATCATCCTGGTGGTGGACAAGCACCGCCTCTACCAGCAACCATCGTTCACGCTCATGCACGCCGGCACCACGCAGGCCGGCAAGATCAAAAATCCCATCGCGCAGGTCGACCTGCTGCACCTACTTTGCGAAAGCCAGGACCCTGCCGTCATCAAATTCATCGCCGCCCTGTCGTCCATCTCGCAGAAAGCGATCGACATGCACCACCCTTCCGACCTGCAGACCCTGCGGATCATCAGCGCCAACCCCATGCAGCTCGAGGTATACCAGCACGACCGCAGTATCACGGACACCGTTTCCATCCGGTCCCTGGTACCGATCAGCTTGCACGTGCAGAAAGCGGAGATCGCGCTGAGCGTATTCCGGAAATCGCCTTTTTATGAGATCACCGGCAAACTGCGGCTCCAGGATATTGAGATCCCATTCGATAAGGTTACCCTGCGATATCAGCAATTCGTCGTATACCGGCATGGCTTGTACTTGCTCGACAACCCGAACCTGACCCGCGTCATCCGTTTCTTCAAACGCAACAACGAAATGTTGTACGTCCACGAATCGAAATTCGAGCACTTCCGGCAAACGGCCCTCCGCTCGCTGGAGCATCTCGTTCATATCGACTACAGTTATATCAGGCCGGCAACGGCCGCGCAGCTGGCGGAAAAGAAACGCAGTGCTGAAAGGCTCGTGTACATCCAGCAGCAGGGCGTGTACATCGCCATCACGCCGGTGATGAAATACGGGGAGCTGGAAGTACCGGTTTATTCCCTCAAACAACTGACCGACACTGACCAGCACGGCAGGGAATACAAAGTGAAACGCAACAGCGAAGCGGAGCTCGATCTCACCCACCTCGTCATGCACCAGCACCCGGATTTTAAAGAGCAAATCGAGGAACATGAATACTTCTATCTGCACAAAAGCAAATTCCTGGATAACGACTGGTTCCTGCACGCTTTCGAGGCCTGGCGGGCGGCGGGCGTCACCATCATGGGTTTCAACAACCTGCCCGGGATCAACCGCAGCGGGCATAAAGCCAGCATCCGGATCATGATCAACAGCGGTATCGATTGGTTCAACGCCAGCGTACAGGTTAGTTTCGGGGGGAAGCGCGCGTCGTTGAAATACCTGAACAAAGCCATCCGCAATAAAAGCAAATACGTGGAACTGGGCGATGGCACCACCGGCCTGCTGCCCGCCGAATGGATCCAGCGCCTGGCCAAATTCTTCCAGGCCGGGGAAATTGATGCGGAAATGCTCAAATTCCCCAAAAGCAGCTTTTCAGAAGTGTCGGAATTGTTTGAAAAGGAAATGTTGGATGAAGCGGTCCAAACCGAAATCGCACATTTCAAAAAAGCATTTGGGCCAGCCGGCAAAATCGCACCCGTCACAATCCCTTCCGGATTGCAAACGGAATTACGGCATTATCAACAGGACGGCCTGAACTGGCTGCACCATCTCGATAACCATAACTTCGGCGGCTGCCTGGCCGACGACATGGGTTTGGGCAAAACCATCCAGGTCATCGCCTTCATCCTTTCCCTCAAAGCGCAAAACGGCCACGCGACGCACCTGGTAGTGGCCCCAACTTCTGTTCTATTTAACTGGCAGGCAGAAATACAACGTTTTGCCCCTGAACTGAAGGTGCAGCTCCATCATGGCCCCGGCCGCGCGAAAACCGCGGCGAACATGGGTAAATATGATGTCATACTCACGAGTTACGGCACCTTACCCGCTGACATCAGCATCCTCAAATCATTCCGGTTCGATTACATCTTCCTCGACGAATCGCAGGCCATCAAAAATCCCGGCTCGGAGCGGTACAAAGCGGCCCGGTTGCTCCAGGCCCGCAACCGGATCGTGATTACAGGAACGCCGGTGGAGAATAATACGGTCGATTTGTACGGCCAGCTTTCGTTTGCCTGCCCCGGACTGCTGGGTAGCAAGCAATATTTCAAAGAGATCTATGCCATCCCGATCGATAAGTTCGGTTTCACGAAACGCGCCATGGAGTTGCAGCGCACCGTCAAACCCTTCATCCTCCGCCGCACCAAGAAACAGGTAGCGCTGGAGTTGCCTGAGAAAACGGAGCTGACCATCTATTGCGAAATGAACGCCGAACAGCGGAAAGTCTACGACGCCTGCGAACAGGAATTGCGGGATTACATCGCGGCATCTACCGTGGAGGAGATCCACAAAAACAGCATGCACGTGCTGACAGGCCTCACCCGGCTGCGCCTCATCTGCAACTCGCCCGAACTGCTGAAGGAAGGGCTTCCCGCCGGCAATTCCGTTAAGATCGAAGTGCTGACAGAGCAGATCGTCAACAAGTCGCGGGAGCACAAGATCCTCGTTTTCTCCCAGTTCACCGGCATGCTGGACCTGATCCAGGCGGAACTGGAAAGACTGGAAATCCCATTCGAGCTGCTCACAGGCCAAACCCGGAACCGCGGTGAAAAGGTGAACAACTTCCAGACGAACGGCGCCATCCGCGTGTTCCTCATCAGCCTGAAAGCCGGCGGCGTGGGCCTCAACCTCACCGAAGCGGATTATGTGTATATCGTGGATCCCTGGTGGAACCCCGCCACGGAGAACCAGGCCATCGACCGCAGCCATCGCATCGGGCAGCGGAAGAACGTCATGGCCGTCCGGCTCATCTGCAGCGGTACCGTCGAGGAGAAAATCAGGCATTTGCAGGCCCGGAAGCAGCAATTGGCCCAGGATCTCATTCATACCGACGCCACGATGCTGCAGCATTTGTCCAAGGCGGAGCTGCTGGAAATCCTCTAATAAAAGGGGGCCTGGCCGGCGTAAAAAGCTTCTCGTAGCGCCTCCACCCATCCTTCCCTATTGCAGCTGGCACAAATTCCGGCTTGCTTTTGCAACAATGTATCATATATTTGATAATTATAAAACCAACCGTCCAACCATGAAAATGAAAGTCTTACTGCTCGCCTGCGCGCTGATCGCAAGCAGCACAGTATTTTCGCAGTCGCAGCCGTACCAGTGGAAATCGGCTTCCTCCGGCGGGTACAATTACAAATACGTCACCAACGATCCCAGCAAAGCCCGGTTCTACACGCTGAAGAACGGGCTGACCGTGGTGCTGTCGCAGAACAACAAAAAACCGGTGATCTACTACCGCGCCGCCGTTCGCGCCGGCAGCAACACCGATCCCAAGCACGCCACGGGCCTCGCCCACTACCTGGAGCACCTGCTCTTCAAAGGGACCGACAAGTTCGGCACCATGGATTACGCGAAAGAAAAACCGCTGCTGGATAAGATCGACGCGCTGTACGAACAGTACAACAAAACCACCGACGCCGCCAAACGCAAGGAGATTTACGCCGAAATCGACAAAACCTCCGGCGAGGCGTCCAACTATTCCATCGCCAACGAGTACGACAAGATCATGACGTCTATCGGCGGGCAAACTACCAATGCGCATACCTGGTACGAGGAAACGGTGTACAAGGAGGATTTCCCTTCCAACGCTACCGATAAATTCCTGGCCCTCCAGGCCGAGCGCTTCCGCAATCCCGTTTTCCGCCTCTTCCACACGGAGCTGGAAACGGTGTATGAAGAAAAGAACCGCTCCCTCGACAACGACAATTCCAAGATGTTCGAGCAGGTACTGGCAGCGCTGTTCCCGACCCACAATTACGGGCAGCAGTCTACCATCGGCGTTATCGAGCACCTGAAGAACCCGTCGCTGGTGGAGATCCGGAAATATTACAATAAATATTACGTGCCGAACAATATGATCATCGCCATGGCCGGGGACCTGAACCCCGACGAGATGATCAAAAAGATCGATGCGTCGTTCGCTTATATGAAAGCCAAACCGGTCGACCTGTACAATCCCGCGCCTGAAAAACCGCTGACCAGCATACAGCAGGTAGAAATCCTCGGGCCCAACGCGGAGAGCGTAGGCATCTTCTACCGCGGTTTCGCGGAGAACACCCGGGAAGCGATGCTGCTCGATCTCGTGTCCAGCATCCTGTCCAACGGCAAAGCCGGCCTGCTCGACATCAACCTCAACAAGCAACAACAGGTACTGCGCAGCGATGCGGGCACCCAGCAAATGAAAGACTACGGTTTCTTCATGATGTCTGCCCAACCCAAACAAGGCCAGACGCTCGACCAGGCCCGCGACCTGCTGCTGGCCCAGCTGCAGAAGGTGAAAAACGGGGAGTTTGATGAAAGCCTCATCCCCGCCATCGTCGCCAATACCAAACTGAAACTGCTGACTTCCTTCGAAGAGAATGAATTCCGCGTGGAAGCGCTCACCAACGAGTTCATCCTCAACCGCGGCGTGAAATGGGATAAATCCCTCGCCAGCACCGACGATATGGGCAAAGTAACCAAAGCGGAGATAACCGCTTTCGCCAAACGCTTCTTTGCCGACAATTATGTAGTGGCTTATAAACGGAAAGGGGAAGATAAAAACGTGGCCAAGGTAGACAAACCGCAGATCACCCCGGTGAAAACCAACTCCGAGTTCACTTCTCCCCTGGCGAAAACGCTGATCGGCATGCCCGTGAAGCCCATCCAGCCGCAATTCCTCGATTATAAAAAAGATCTCCAGTTCGGTAAAGCCGGCATCGCCGACGTCATCACCGTGGAAAATAAAGACAACAGCCTGTTCCGCCTGACCTACCGCTTCGACCTCGGTTCCTGGAACAACCAACTGCTGCCCTACGCCGCGCAATACCTCAGCTATCTCGGCACCGACAAATACACTTCCGAAGAGATCAGCAAGCAATTCTACACCATTGCCTGCAGCTATAACTTCGCCGTAGCCAACGAGGAAGCCTCCATCACCGTAACCGGCCTCCAGGAAAACTACGACAAAGCCGTGGCCCTGGTGGAGCACATTTTCGCCAATTGCCAGCCGAACGACAACGCGCTCGCCGGCATGAAGAGCGCCATCCTCAAGAATCGTGAAAACGCCAAACTGAACAAGGGCAATATCCTGAACGGACTGGTGAGCTACGCCCAATACGGCGCCTCCAATCCCTTCAACCACACGCTCACCAACGAACAGGTAACGCAGATCACTTCCCGGCAGCTGATCGATCTCCTGCACAACATCAAAAACTACCAGCATACGATCACGTATTACGGTCCGCAGGCGCTCAACAGCTTTGTGGCCGGCATCAGCAAGCTGCATCCCGTTCCGGCCACCTTTACGGCCGCCGCTCCCGCGAAGCAGTTCAGCTACAGTCCCGCTACCGGGCAGGTGTTCTTCGCTGATTACGACATGGTGCAGGCGG
>NZ_CALNBI010000471.1 GCF_937874145.1 uncultured Chitinophaga sp.
GTTATAGGTATTGCCGCCCGCGCCCTGCTGGTACACGAGCATATAGCCGAGGTCGTAGGACCATCCTCTCCCGAAACCTTGCCTGATGCCCCCGAACAGGCGGATCTGGTCAAAGGTGTTGTACACCACCGATTGCCCGAACTGGACGGCCAGCTCGTTGGCGATGCTGATCTGCGGGAATTTTGGGTTTTTAGAGACAGGGATCCCCAGGCTGAGGAGATAGCGGAGCCGGCTGGAAAACGAAAAGTCGCCGGTGGATTTGCCGTTGTCCAGCACTTCGCGCCAGCGCTGTTCATTACGGAAACGGTTGAGGACGCTCACGGTGTTGATGCGGCTGCTGTATAAAATCTGCTGGTACACGCGGTTTTCATCCGCGAAAGCGGTTTTGCCGTTGACGGTAGATGCGAGCCACATATGCCCGTATCCGGCTACCAGCGAGAGATTATCGGCTAACCAGTAACTGGCGCCGCCGCGTACGAAGTAGAAACTTGGGTCGGCGATGTAGTTCGTGCGGCGGACATGCACATCCGCGATAGCGCCCCAGCGGTCGCTGAACCGCATGGTGGAATTGACCGAAAGCCAGACGTGCTGGTTATCCGTGATCTGTTTCGCGGGTGTTTGGGCGGTGGCAAGCGTAGAGCAAAGGATCAAAAGCCAGGAGGCGGCATGTCGCATAAAGGAAAACGAAGTTTACCCATTACAACAATAAAACACGCCCGTTGGTTGCGGCAATCCTGCGCAGGATGGGGCAATCCTTCTACAATCCTTATTTCAGCTCGATCGTCATTTCCCCGTCCTTAGCGCTGACATCAAACGCCGCTTCGTTAAAGAAAGCGGGCCGCATGGCGGGGCGCACGTCGTTGCTGAACCCGTATTTCTCCGTGGGCTTGCCAATGAAACTCAGGTTGAGATCCTTGTCGCCGTTTTCGTCGAGGAAGGCGCTGATGGCGTACTTGCCCGAGGGTACTTTGGGGAACGTAACTATCACTTCACCGATACCGTTTACCGGAACGATCTTCGCGATGGTGGCCTTTTTCGGCTTCATGAAGTCGGAGGAATTGACGTACCATCCGATATAGACGTCGCCCTTCTTGTTTTCAAGATTCGTCAGCTTGATTTTGTAGGTCCCCTGTGCGGCGGCGCCGGCGCTCATAAGCATGGAAACAGTAAAGATAGTGAGGTAACAGAATCGGGTCATAAGTTCGTTTTGTATGAATATGAAAAAGATGTGCCATGATGATGGCCTGTCTTTTGAGGTGGTTCCCGTAAAACCAAATATATGGCAAAGTATGGTAAAAAAAGCCAGGACAAGGTGGAGCGGGCCATGCATGAGATGAAGGAAGGCAAGCTGAAGAGCGGCCGTAGCGGTAAGAAGGTCACCAACCCTAAGCAGGCCATCGCCATCGGTTTGAGTGAAGCGCGGGAAGAAGGCGGCAAAGTGCCTAAAAAGGCCGCTGCAAAGAAAACATCTACCCGCAAAGCCGCTTCCAAACCCGGACCGAAAAAGTCTGCCGCCAAATCCGGTGAAAAGAAAACCTCAACCCGTAAAGCCGCCTCCAAGCCTGGGCCGAAGAAGTCCACTACCAGGAAGGCCGCTTCCAAACCAGGGCCTAAAAAATCCGCCGCCAAATCCGGCACGAAGAAGAAAACCACCGCCAAGCGCGCTACGCGAAAAAAAGCGGCAGCCGCATCCTGACGGAATCATGCAAAAAAACGATCGCCGACCTTCACAGGCCGGCGATCCCGTTTAAAACAAACCCCGAATAATTAGTTATGCATCAGGTCCGGCTGGCGGAATTTCGCCATCAGCAGGTCCTTATTCTCCTGCGTCCATTTAGCGATCCTCCTGCGGGCTTTCGCGCCTTTGTACGGAGCGTATAAAACACCCAATGCCGCGCCTACGATCATACCGGCGCCAAGTACCGCTGCTGTTTTCAGATTCTTTTTCATATCGTTTCGTGTTTTATCGTTTGAATTGATAACACAAAAGTACATGGTGCTGCGCGCGCCGGGAATGACGGCGGGCAGTTCCAGCCTGATTTTCGTCAGTGCGGGAAAAGGCAGATCATGGGAATGGTGACGATGAAGAGGTAAACGAACCAGTGGTAAGTCTGGTCGTCCGCTTTGGGCGTTTTGTACAGCCAGAGCCGCAGCGCGATCCCCCAGTGCCAGAGCGCCTGCGCGATGAGGATGCCCGTCAGCAGCACGCTGCCGAAAATCTCACCCAGCGAAGCCTGCGACCAAAAAATGCAGAAGTACACGAACGGCGAACCGATGAGGAACCAGGCGCTGAGGAACACCCGGGCCATGCGGTCGCCCACGGCTAGGGGCAATGTTTTCCTGCCCATGATGGCGTCTCCCGTTTGGTCGCGCATGTCCTGCACCGGCAATCCCAGCCCGGCCCAGAGGCTGATGGTGATGATGAACCACCAGGCCTTTGCGCCCACTTCGCCCACAATGCTCCATTCCGCCGCCAGCAGCGTAACGGTGCCCAGCGAAATGCAGACAACGTTTTTGGTGAACCAATGGTTGCTGCAGCCCCATTTGCACAGCATCTGGGTGACCACCATCCAGGCCAGGGCCAGGGGCAGCACATGCAGGAAGGCCGCTACGACGAGGAACAGGATATTGTATACCACCAGGCGGAGGCGCGTTTCGGATTCGGTAACGAGCCCCTGCACCAGGGGCCTGTCGGGCTTGTTGATGCGGTCCTCCTCCACGGAATTCACCTGGTTGGCGATGCAGAAGGTGAGGATATACAGCAGCGTGTACGCCGCCGAATAGAAGAAATACTGCGGAAACTCGGACACCGGCCTGCCCACATACACCCAGGCGGCGATAAATGTGATCATGCAGGGGATGACGGTATCCCAGATATCGTTGTTGATGAAGCGCCAAATAAGATACAATTCGCGCATGGAGGCGGAAACCGCCGATTTGCATAGGTAAAACATACTTTTATTAGTGATAGACGGGTGGAGAAAAATGTGTCTTCACTAAAAATAGAAATATTTCAGCAAATCATCGGTATTGAACGAAATCCTTTCGCTATGCGGGTTGCGGCTTGCGTGCGGGAAGATGTTTTTCGAGCAATGCCTGGAGGTCGGTGTACAGGAAGGGTTTTACGAGGTAATCGCTCGCGCCCTGGCGCAGCAGGCTCTCGCGCGCTTCGGTGAAAGCGTCGCCGGAAGAAATGATCACGGGCAGATGGCGTAGCGCGGGTTCGTTGCGGATGTGCTGCAATACCTGCGCGCCCTGTATCCCTGGTAAATGGCTGTCTGTAATAACGAGATCGGGAATGGTGACGTTCAGCATCCGGAGCCCCTCCTCCCCGCTTTCTGCCATGAGCGCCACGGCGCCTGCGTCTGCCAGGTAGCGTTGCAAAACGTGCCGGCTGATCAGGTCGTCTTCCACCACGAGTACGGTATAGCCATCGAACCGCGCGGACCGGCGCGCTACGGGGACGGCCGTTTCCGGGCCTTCCGCGCTTATGAGCGGCAGCATAAACCGGAAAACGGTGTGCGCATGCTGGTTTTCGGCGGATACTTCCCCGCCCAGGCGCTGCGTCAGCTGGCGGGTGATCTGCAATCCGAGGCCCGTGCCTTCCACTTCACCGTTCCGCTCCGCTACGAATGGCTTGAACATATCGGCAAGCTTCTCCTGCCGGATAGTGCCTTCGTTCTTCACCGTTCCCATCAACCTGTCGCCTTTCCGTTCCAGCCGTACTTCCACCAGCGAGCCTGCGGGTGCGAATTTCACGGCGTTGGACAGCAGGTTGTTGACGATTTTGGTGAGGAAGATCCGGTCGGTGGCGATCCATTCGGGCAGCGCCGGGTGGATATGCAGCTGGATGCGCACGTTGCGCGTATTGGCGACGTAACGGTTGATGGCCACGCAGGCTTCGATGCCCTCGCGCAGGCGGACCGGCGCGGGATGCGGCTCGTCGAGCATGCCGGCTTCTATCTTGGCGAGATCCAGCACATTATTGATGATTTCGCGGGAAAGGTAACTAGCGGCATACAGGTAGCCGATCTCTTCCCGGAGCGCCGGGTCGCCGATCTGCATCTTCCGTTCGTTCAGCAATTGCGCGATCCCGAAAACGGCATTGAGCGGCGTCCGGATCTCGTGGCTGGTTTCCCGGAGAAATTTTGTCTTGGCCGCGTCGGCTTCCTTCAGGGCTTCCATCAGGAGCTCATTTTCGCGGAGGAACATATCGTTCTGGCGGATGATGAAATAAGTGACATATCCCATCAATGCCAGCATCCCCGCCCAGCAGGCCATTTTAACGATGGGCATGTTGGCGGGCACCACGTAAATGGGTTCCACGATCCCGAAATAGTGATTCGCTTCCACCGCCAGCAGTAGCGCCAGGGCGGAAAAGAGGGTCACCAGGCGGAGGTTTTTATGCTTGAAGACGATGAACGATGCGCCGATGAGGAAGGTCAGCAGGAATGCCGTGATCATCTCGATGGGCATGGCATTGCCGAGCATCGACCCGAAATAGACGGCAAATGTACAGTGGATCACCAGCGTGGCCAGGCTGGCCTGCGAATAACAGCGCCGGTGGTTGAGGTAAATGACGCCCCCCCAGCACAGGCCCTCTCCGCCCGCCGGTACGAGTATCCGCAACGAACCGGTATACAAATACAGCAGCGATGCCACCACGGCGATCAGGGATGCCGTCAGCAGCGAAAGGGTGTTGATGATGACGATACCACGCCTGACCCGGGGATTCTCTACCCCGGCGGTGCCGGTATGTATCCATCGTTGCAGGAGGTCCTTCAGTAGGGATCGTTGGCCAGGGATCCTAGTTTCCATGCATAGCGGGTTATAAAATACGTCTCTCTGATGTCTCTGATGTCTTTTGAACAGTTGTAGTAACAGTCCCGGC
The DNA here is from genome assembly GCF_937874145.1 of uncultured Chitinophaga sp. Taxonomy (GTDB): domain Bacteria; phylum Bacteroidota; class Bacteroidia; order Chitinophagales; family Chitinophagaceae; genus Chitinophaga. The sequence goes on from NZ_CALNBI010000471.1 coordinate 4,892, forward strand.
CAAGATACAATTTTTTTATCTGGCTTTGTGGAATCGCTGGGAGTTTGAAACGGGCTATCTCCATATGACTTCCCACTTTTCCAATCCGGACCGCAACGGTTTCCTGCAAAACGCCTGCCGCCTTCCCA
>NZ_CALNBI010000472.1 GCF_937874145.1 uncultured Chitinophaga sp.
GTTTTACGTATGTTTGATGTTATGCGCAGTAGCTCGGTCTATATGTCGTCAAATTTTACGACATTTTTACGTGTAGACAGGCGGTATACAGCGAAAAGGAGCGCAGGTATCCACCCTCGCTCCCAAAGCGCGGATCGCGTAGGCGACCGCTTTACCCCTAGCGTATGACGGCAGGCTTGTACGTTATGCCGGACGAACTCGCGAAATTAAACGAAAAAAACCGGAACAGGACTATTCCGGTGGATTCAGTTAACCTACAACTGTTACACTATCAGTAACTTTTATGAAGAAGTGACTTATGCATGTTCTTTCAGCCAGCCATGGATGAAGGCGGCATTTTCTTCCCAGCCCTTCTGCCCGAGCACCGAATGCGTTTTCCCCGGGAAGAACTTGTATTCCAGGATTCCTTCGCTTTTGCTGTACTTTCTATAATTGGTATAATTCAGCGACGCCGGCATGATATGGTCTTTCTCCCCGGCCACGAACAGCAGCGGCACGTGGGGCTTTTTGAAATCGATCTTAGCTTCCCTGCCCAACCCGTCGCGCGCTACCCGCTTGGATTCGGGGATCACCAGCTGGTCGTACGTGGCCTGCTGCTCTTTAAGGGGCAGCCCGTTCGTAAAGGCGTATTGCCATTGCGGGACCGACATGAGAAAGGTTTTCGATGCCGGTGTAAAAAAGCCCAGCGGCCCCCAGGTAGCACGGTAGAAGGAGAACTCGGAGGCAAGCACCCCCGCAGGCGGCACCGAGTGGATGGCCACGCCCGCCGCTGCAATGTCGCGCTGCAGCATGAGCTGCACCAGCAACCCGCCGAATGAATGCCCGATGAGGATGGGTTTTTCGGGAAGACTGGAAATGATATCGCTGAAGTAGTTCTTCAGGTCGGCCAGCCGGATGGTGGCGATGGCGGGGTCGGGCTGGCGGGCGCGCAGCGTGGCGGCGGGCTCACTCTTATGAGGCCAGGGCGGTACGATGCACTTGTACCCTTCCTTTTCGAAATAAGCCTTCCATTCGTCCCAGCAGGAATGATGGACGAAGCAGCCGGTCAGAAAAACGATTGTTTTCATATAGCGTGTTTTGTGAGACTAGCCAAATGCGGTGCCATAACGCCATCCCCTTGCCTGGTAAGCGTTTCGGCCACAGGCGAATTTCCCCTCCATCGAAATATCGTGGCGGCGCCGCTGTATTCAACGAAATAAAGTGGTATTTTCATTTTTGTCCTGATCATCCCTGAATTTACATCCCCGCCCATCTTTCCGGCATCCGGCCACGAAATTTCGTGGTTTACGCATACCGGCTACGAAATAAAGTGGTATCTTACCTAACGCTATCCGCCCAGCATTCAATTCTACATCATCACCGATCAATCCGGCAACCCCGCTACTGGTACCTGTGCGCATGATTTTCGTCCGGTGCCTGCCGGGCCTATTACGGCTTTGGCTTGTTTTATGGATGCATACTGTAAATTTTGAGCCATGAAAAGCACCTGGTTCACCTTTTGCCTGACCGCTCCGATGCCCGATCCTGCGCCTGCGCAAGGCCGCGTTGTAGTAACTGCCGGACAGCCAACATTCCATCATAAATCAACATCTTTGCGCATCGCAGCATGCAGATAATCCGAAAATATTCCCTGGTCCTGGGCGCCTGCCTGTTCCTCTGCCGGCTGGTAATGCCCGCATCGTGCGCTTTCGCCCAGCTGGCGCCATCGCTCCGGGATTCCATTTCATCCGCTCATAGCGGCACCGCGCGCATCAACGCCCTGCTGGCGGCCGGCAAGTACTTCCAGCTAAAACCGGGAGAACTGCAACCGGATATGGACAGCGCGGCTAATTACTTCGAAAAGGCCAGGCAACTGGCCACCCGCACCGGCAACAAAACCCAGTACCTCGAAGCGCAGTTCCATATCGCCAGCCTTCACCAGGAACTGAAGATGCCCTGGATCACCGCGCAAATGGCCACTACCCTCCTCCCACGCCACCAGGTGCATTTATACAACCACCTTTCCATCTTCTACCGCGTGAAGCCGGGCGAATTTGCCGACGACCTCGACTCATCTTTGCTGTACGGCCAAAAAGCACTCGCGGTGGCGCAGGCCATGCAACAGGAAGAATACATTCAATCCGCCGCTACCGTATTGGCCGCTTCCCTGCTCGAAAGAGGTGAGCTGAAAGAAGCGGTAAACATCGCGCAGAAGCTATCGCCCGCATCGCACGCCAATATCCTGCAAATGGCGGGGCACCGTTACTATTTCAATCACAACCGGAGCGCCGGGGAAAAAGATAGCGGCGAGCACCTGGCCCGGGAAGCCATCCAAATGGCGACAGCGCTCGCCCTCCCCATGGAAAAAATGGTGGGCAGCAACTACGTGCTGGGATATGCCGCCCTCGACCGCGGGCAGCTCAATCAGGCCGCAGCCTTTCTGCCGTTGACCACCGGCAATTTCAAAGGAAACCTCGCCATGTCCGTCGCGCGGCGGTGGATGACGCTCAACGGGATGCACGACTCCGCGGCTATTTACGCCCGGCTCGCCCTGCAGGCGTATGAAGAGAAGAAAAACGATAACGGCATACAACAGGCGCAGAACCTTCTTAAAGCCGTGGAGCACATCCACGCTTCCCTGCCCGATTTCAAGTCCACCGACAGCGCGCCGCAACGTTTCCGGAAGCTCATCGACCTGGGGAAAAAATACCAGTCCGGATTCCCTGCTTTCGACCTCAACCAGCTGAACATCGCCGCCAATTACTTCAATCACGCTATCCACCTGGCCGATTCCATGCGAATCGATAAGTACCAGATCGAAGCCTGGACCGAAATGGGGAAAACCTACTGCATGATGAACGAAGCCGGGAAAGCAAGGCAATATTATGACCTGGCGCTCGCCCGCTACGCGCAGAAAAATAACATGGCAGGAATGGGCTACACCTGGCTGCACTACGTCAACAACATCCGCCGCAAGCGCCCGAATTACGGCCTGGTGGCCGAATCCTTCGGCAAGGCATCCTACTATTACAGCCTGGCGGGCGATATGGAAATGGACCTGAAAACCGGGATGGAACAAGCGAACTACCTGCAGGAAGACGGCCGCCCGGCCGAAGCCAATGCGGTCCTCATCCGCCTTTCCCGGAAATACGCCGGCAACCAGCCCCTTGCGGCCTACCAGATCAACCAGCACCTGGCACGGCTAGCCCAGTTCCGCGGCGACCTCAGCGCCGCCCTGCGCTACGCGATCTCAGGCCTGCGGCAATCGGAAGCGATGCGCGATACCGCCATGCAGAAAGTTTTCCTCAACCGGCTGGCAGATATTTACTACGACCTCGGGCAGTTCGACAAAAGCATCGCCGCCTATCACCAGGTTGTCCAAAACGAACATAACAAAGGCATCCTGTACGACTACTTTCCCGTCCTTTCCCTCACCGAACTCCTGATCCGCCACCGCACGGCGGCGGAAGCGCTGGCATTCGTGAAAGGCGTTTACCGCAGTGATCCGCCCGTTGGCTACTATGCCGAGCGCATTCTCCAATGCGCGCAAGCCCTCTGCTACCAGGCGCTCGGGCAACCCGATGAAGCGAACCGGTACTTTTCCGAGGCGCTGCAGGACATTGATAAGATCAGCGTGGGCGACCGGTTTTACACGCTGCTGCACTTCAACGCGGGCAAGTTCTTTCTTGAACAGCAGAAATTCTCCCTCGCTGCCGACCATCTCCGCAAATCCATCCGCTCCGGGCCGGACGTTGCCGGCGTAGTCGTTACCCACAACGCCCAATACCTGCTGTTCCGGTGCGATTCCGCGCTGGGCAATTACCGGCAGGCCATCGGGCATTACCAGCTGTACAAATACTTCACCGATTCCCTGTTCAACGTGGCGAAAAGCCGGCAAATTTCGGAATTGCAGATACAATATGAAACGGAAAAGAAAGACCAGTCGTTGCTCTCACAGCAACAGGAAATCCGGTTCCGTGGCCAGGAAATTGAAATCCTGACCCAAAAAGGAAAGCTGCAGAAAGCGGACCTGGAACGCGCCACGCTGCTCCAGCAACAGGCGGTTAGCGAAGCAAAACGCAAAGACCAGGATATCCGCCTGAAGGAAAAAGATATCGCCTACCTCCGGCAGGAAGCCCTGCTGCAGGAAACCAAACTCGAACAGGAACGGATCATCCGCAATGTCTCCTTCGGCGGTGGCGCCCTGCTGCTGGCCATCATAGGGCTCCTGGTATATGGATACTGCCTCAAGCAGCAACATAACCGCTCGCTGCAGAACAAACAGGTGGAGATCGGGCAGAAAAACCTTTCGCTTGAAAAACTGCTGCATGAAAAGGAATGGCTGCTGAAAGAAATCCATCACCGGGTGAAGAACAACCTCCAGATTGTGATGAGCCTGCTCAACAGCCAGGGCGCTTATCTCCAGAACGACGCCGCGCTGGTGGCCATCCGCGACAGCCAGCACCGCGTGCAGGCTATTTCGCTTATCCATAAAAAGCTGTACCAGTCCGATAATGTGGGCGTCGTGTACATGCCGCATTACATCCATGAACTGGTGGATTACCTCACCGATTGTTTCGATACGGGGAAGAAAGTGAGGTTCCTCCTGGATGTGGCGCCCCTCCACCTCGACGTTTCCCAGGCCGTACCGCTGGGCCTCATCCTCAACGAAGCCATCACCAACGCCATCAAATATGCCTTCCCGGGCGATAATGATGGAGAAATACAGATCACCTTTGAAAATACGGGAGGCGAATCATATGCACTGCATATCGCAGACAACGGCATCGGGCTGCCGGCAGGCTTTGATGCGGGCGCCAGCCGGTCGCTGGGGTTGAGCCTGATGGAAGGGCTAAGCGCAGACCTCGGCGCGCGATTTTCCATACAGAGCCATTTCGGCACCGAGATCCATATCGCATTTACCATTGAGAACTTTATCCGGCCCGAATTGCCGCCGGCACCGCAACAGATGGAATCAACCGTCATTTATACCTAATACACGCCTATACGCTACATGAGCCGCATTATCACACATATTTTCATATTCTCCGCGCTGGCATGTTGCTGCCTGCTTCCTTTCGCCGCATGCGCACAGGACGCTCAGGAATGGCGCGACTCTCTCGCCGTGGCCCGCAATGATACCCTGAAGGCAAAATACCTGTCCGGACTGGGCCAACTATACCGGAACAAAAAAAACAAAAGCAAATCTGATCTGGACAGTGCGTTCTACCTGCTCGGGGAAGCATTTAAACTCAATACCCGGCTCGGCTTGCGGGAGAATAGCTATTGGAACCAATACTACACGGCGCTTTTGTACCTGGACGCAAAAACACCCTGGCGCGCGAACGAATTGACGGCGCAAATGGACCCGGAGAAAAGGGCGTCGCTGTACGCGAACCTCTGCTGGCATTATACGTTCAGATCGGGAGAATACAGTTATGATCTTGATACCGCGGTGATGTACGGGGAAAAAGCGATCCTGGTTTCGCGCAGGGAGAATTGGCCATGGATCACCAGATATGCCGCCCACGGGCTGTCGGCAGCATACATTGAATGGAAGAAATCGCACATGGCGCTGGCTTATCTCCCCGAGGTGGATTCGAGCGTCCGTTACACCCTCCTGAAGCAGATATCGTTTGAGTTCATAGCCCGGAAAGACAAGCTGGACAAGCACCTCGACAGTGCGGAGATTTTCGCGAACGCTTCTCTAAAGTTAGGCAGGGAAATCAACCGGCACCAGGAAGATAATGACAATTATTACTACCTGGCGCTGGTGGAGCTTTACCGCAAGCGGTATTACAAGGCGTCCCAATATATTCCGCGCATTTCCGGGCAATGGAAAGGCGACATCTGCATGGCGTTGGCCAGCTGGATGCTGCGGGAGAAACAGCAAGCCGACAGCGCGCGTTTCTTTGCGCAGTCTGCATTCGAGGCATATACATCCGCGCAAAAAAACGATCTGCAGGACCGCGCCCGCCAGTTCCTCGCCGCGTTGGCCAAACTCCCGCCGGCATCCAATTATCCTTCAGATAATAAAGCTGGCAAGCAGCGTTTCCGGCAGTTGATGGACCTGGCCAGGAAGTATCAGTCCACTTATCCGTTATTCGACGCAAATCAGCTGAGTATCGCCATCAATTACCTGCATGCCGCCAACCAGCTGGCAGCTTCCCTTCGCGATGACAGTCTGCAAATTGAAGGTTGGCGGGAAATGGGAAAAACGCAATGCATGATCGGCGAAATCGAACAGGCCCGGTATTATTTCTCGCTGATCAACGACAAATTTGCTGCGACGAAAAATAACAAGATGATGGCCGAAAACTGGATGCATTTTGGGAGCTCCATTCGCCGCCAGCGTCCTTTATACGCCGATATCGCCTACGCATACGGCCGCGCACGGGAGTATTACGCCGCCGCCGGAAGCATGGATAATGCGCTTATGTTCGGGATGGAAGAGGCAAGTTTCCTTGCGGAAGACGCCCGTCCGGACGAAGCTCGCCAATTACTGCTGCAGCTTTCCGTTACTTATGCGAACCAAACCAATATCGCCTATAAAATGAGCCGTCACTTTGCCCTGCTGGCTCAGCTGCGCGGGGACCTCAGCAGAGCGCTGCATTATACGATGGACGGGCTCAAAAAATCGGAACAGCAAAAGGATACCCTGATCACAACCACCCTCCTCACCCGCCTTGCCAGCATCTATCACGATCTCGGCCAACATGAAAAAAGTATCGAAACGTACCGCCAGGTTTTGTTCCGGCCAAAAATGGTGCCCGCTCACGAAGACTATGAAGCAGCAGTAAACCTGGCGGAGTTATTGATCCAGCAGCGCGGCCCTGAAGAGGCGATGGCGTTTGTCAAGCAGTTTTCCCGGCAGGCGCCGCCCAGCGGTTACTATCCGACCCGCATACTGTTTTGCATGCAGGCGCTTTGCCATGAGGCACTTAACCAGTACATGGAAGCGGAGCATTACTTCCAGCAAGCGATCGGCAACATCGAAGGCATCCGCGTGGGCGACCGTTATTATTCCATGATAAACTTCTACACGGGCCGGTTCTATCTTGGTCAGAAAAAATTCACCATGGCCGCGGAATACCTGAACAAAGCCATCCGTTTCCAGCCCGACATCGCCAGCGTGGCGCTGACGAACAACGCGCACTACATGCTTTTCCAATGCGACTCGGCGCTCGGCAATTACCGGCAGGCCATCGGGCATTACCAGCTGTACAAATATTTTACGGATTCCCTGTTCAACGTTGCCAAAAGCCGGCAGATATCGGAACTGCAGATACAATATGAAACGGAAAAGAAGGACCAGTCGTTGCTCGCACAGGAACAGGAAATAAGGCTCCGCGGCCAGAGTATCGAAATCCTCACCCAAAAAGGACAACTGCAGGTATCGGAACTGGAGAAAGCGATGTTCGCGCATCAGCAAGCCCTCAGCGACGCCAAACGGAAGGACCAGGATATCAAGCTGCAAGAAAAAAGCATCGCCATCCTCCGGCAGCAATCGCTGCTGCAGGAAAGCAAGCTCGAACAGGAACGCCTTATGCGCAACGTTTCTTTTGCCGGCGCGGGGCTGCTGGTCGTTATCATCGGGCTCCTCATCAACGGTTACCGCCTCAAGCAAAACCACAACCTCTCGCTGCAGGATAAACAACAGGAAATCGGCCGGAAGAACGCTTCGCTGGAAAAATTGCTGACGGAAAAGGAATGGCTGCTCAAAGAAATCCATCACCGCGTGAAAAACAACCTTCAGATCGTGATGAGCCTGCGCAACAGCCAGAGCGCCTACCTGCAGAACGACGCGGCGCTCGTGGCCATCCGCGACAGCCAGCACCGCGTACAGGCGATTTCACTCATCCATAAAAAGCTGTACCAGTCCGACAATGTAGGCCTCATCAACATGCCGCATTATATCCACGAGCTCGTGGAATACCTTAACGAGTGCTTCGGCGTGCGGCACCGCATCCGCTTTCATCTCGACATTGCCCCCATCCAGATCGATGTTTCGCAGGCGGTGCCACTGGGGCTGATCCTCAACGAAGCCATTACCAACTCCATCAAATACGCCTTCCCGCCCGGCGGCGAAGGCGCCATCGCCATACATCTCGAACCCGGCAGCGACGGGCAATTCAGCCTCACGGTCGCCGACAACGGGAAAGGCTTGCCGGAAGATTTCGACCTCTCGAAAACCAATTCGCTGGGCATGAGCCTGATGAGGGGGCTCAGCGACGACCTCGGCGGCAGTTTCACCATCCGGAACCGCGGCGGGGCGGAGATCAGCATTCAATTTGGGATCGATGCATTTACGCATCCCGTTATTACACATCACCAGGAAAATATTGCCGTATGAACGAAAAAGTTCTGATCGTGGAAGATCAGTTTATAGAAGCGAATGACCTCCGGCTCATGCTGGAAAAAGCAGGATACAAGGTT
>NZ_CALNBI010000473.1 GCF_937874145.1 uncultured Chitinophaga sp.
ACGTCCGTCATCCCCGTATAATAAGAACCTGCCGTCGTAGGAAACCTCGTGCGCGGCGGGCGCAACTGGCAGGAAGCGCAAATTCCCTGGTAAATCACCCCGTTACGGTCGAAACGGCTCGTGCCCCCGTCCACGTGCTCTAACAATCCGTTCCCTCCAAAATAAGTCCCATATAAAATACCAAGCGCATCCCGCTTCATGACGAAGAAATAAAAATCACTCCCGTCCGTCCGCGACTGCCGCGCATCCGGCGTCACCGGCAGGCCACGGGTACTTGCGTTCGCATGGAATTGATGATTCAGTTCTCCACCCCATCCCGATACATACACATTCTGGCAACGATCCACCAGGAACGCCACCGGCGAAATGCTGGGCACGGAACTGCTCGTCCCGAAAGTGGTGGAATATATGAGGGCCGACAGGTCGGGCCGCAATTTGGTGATGAACTGCCTGGAATTATCATTGTAAAAAGTCGGCGTCCCTGCCGGTTGCCGGATCGGCCAGTTGCCCTCGGTCGTACCCATCACATATACATCGCCCAGCCTGTCCAGCTGAATCCCGTACACCTGATCGGCACGGCCATTGTCGGAACCGAGGAATGTTGAATTCAATAAATTCCTCCCATCGGCCGACAATTGTGCAATATAACCGTCGCATTGCCCTCCGCGGTAAGCGCCGTAAACGCTGTTGCCCCGCATCGGGAAATTGCTGCTGGCGGTACCGCCGGCCACATAAATGGAGTTGTTGCCATTCAGCGCCAAAACATATGCCGCATCCGCCTGGCTGCCGCCGAGATAGGTCGACCAGATAATATCGCTGCAATCGGGATTGATCTTGATCACCACGCCATCCTGGCCGCCGCCGAATGTGCGCTGGAATGCGCCTGCGGTGGTGGGGAAGTCGGAAGATTGGGTACAGCCGGCCACGTAGATATTTCCGGCGCCGTCGAGCACAACTTCGCTCCGGGCGTCGTCGCCGTAATTGCGCAGCAACTGGTTGATGAGACCGGTCTTCTGCGTTTGCATATTGGCGCCATCCAACCCCGACCCGCCGATGCGCAGGCAGCCGATAATAGCGGTAGCGTTGGTATTGATCTTTGCGACCACGATATCGTGCCCCGAACCGCCACCGGGCCCAATGGTGGAATCAGAAGGAAAGTCGGGAGAGTTGGTTCGCCCGGCGATAACGAGGTTGCCCGCGCCATCCACGAACAGGGAGTGCGGCTGGTCGTCGCCGGCTCCACCGATATAGGTGCTGTATAACAAGCGGCTGCCGGATGCATTGAATTTTACGATGGCCATATCGCAGTCTCCGCCCCGGAAGGCACTCTGGATTGCGCCCATGGACGTCGGGAATCCCGGTTCGCGCGCGATGCCGCCGCCATAAAAGTTACCGGCGTCGTCATAGGTGGCCGTATATCCCCAGTTATCGGCGCGGGAGCCGGTCAGTGTAGCAAAAACCACTACGGGGTCTATCACCAGTGGATAGGCGTTGTCGTATCTCCCGGAAACCCGGAAGCTGAGGGTATTGCCCTTCAATTGGTATTGTACGTTAACTTTTTTGCGCTGGTTGTCGATGAACTGGTAGGCAAACGGCATCAGTTCCACGATCTCGCCTACGGAAGTCTGGATATGGATGTTCCCTTTTTTCAAGGTAACCGACTGGGCGCCTGTATATTCCATCCGGATGGCATCGGGATTGCCGCCGGGGTGGACAATGAAATCATATTTCATCTGGCCACTTTCGGAATACACCTGCATATCGGTGTTGGGGTAAAGATTTTCGTAAAGGATGGAAGTGTAGGCCGAAATCCCGGTTTGCCAGCGCGAGCGGTCTTTCCCCCTGAAATAGCTGATATTCTCCTGGGAAGGTTTGGATGGGGTGATGACGGGGTTGGGATTGGCCTGCAGGAAAGTCACTTCGTAAGCGTGCCCTCTCACCTGGCCGGGCACATACCCGCTACCGCTGCCGCCGCCACCGGGCGTATCGTCTCCCGGAGCCGGGGCGCTGATGCCCCTGGTCTGGTTTTTCTTTTTATCGATGTGGATGATGGGGGGCTTCCCCCCGGTAATATTTTTCGGAACTCCGTGCTGGTTGTCGAGCATTTGTTTCATATCCTCCGGGTGCAGGAACAGCATCCGGATGGCGTTCTTCTTCAGGAAGATGTTGACGCCGCCCAGGTTGGCCCTATACTCGAAGGGATCTTTCCACTGACCCTTATTCTCCACAAATTCAATCGCGGAACTGATCCCGCCATGGTTATGAGCGGCTTCCTGCGACCGTGCCTTCCCGGCGATCAACACCAGTAAAAAGATCTGCAGCAGACTGAATATTCCGATAGGGCGAGTAGATTTCAAGACGGTATAACGTTTTTAGATTGTCCCAGTAAAACTTGTATACTTTAATTAACGGACGGGAGCAGTAAAATGTTACGGTCCGGATTAGGTTGGCGACCGGCAGTGGACGGTTCACAATAAGGTATCAGGCGGGCTCAACATGCAAAACAAACCATCCCTGCCGGTCATTCCAACATGAACAACGTAAAAGCCGTCAGGATATTTTACTCCAGGCGGATTTTGACCGTTGGGTGGCGAGAAAATCGTGCAGCGGCTGGTTTTCGGGCAGGGCCAGGTCGGGATCGTCTGTCAGGATTTTTTCCGCGACTTCACGGGCGGCGGCCAGCATGGCGCGGTCCTGGACGATATCGGCCAGTTTGAGATCGAGGAGCCCGCTCTGCCGGGTGCCTTCAATATCGCCGGGCCCCCTCAGTTCCATATCCTTCTCCGAAATCACGAACCCGTCGTTCGTCTGGACCATCACCTTTACCCGCTCCTGCGAATCCTTGCCGATCTTGTTGCCTGTCATCAGGATGCAGTAACTCTGTTCCGCCCCTCGCCCTACGCGCCCCCGCAGCTGGTGGAGCTGCGACAGCCCGAAGCGCTCCGTGCTTTCGATCACCATCACCGAGGCATTGGGCACGTTCACCCCTACTTCGATCACCGTGGTGGCCACCATGATCTGCGTGTCGCCGGTTACAAAGCGGTGCATATTGGCTTCCTTGAGGTCCTGCCGCTGCTTACCGTGGACCATGCTGATCCAATATTTCGGTTCCGGGAAAAAGGCTTTCACTTCCTCGTACCCTTTTGTGAGGTTCTCGAAATCCAGGCTGGCGGACTCCTCGATCAACGGGTACACGATGTACGCCTGCCTTCCTTTCCGGATTTCTTCCTTGATAAAATCCATCACCTGGGGGCGCTGGTACTCAGTTCGATGCACAGTTGTGATGGGCTTTCGGCCAGGCGGCATCTCGTCGATCACCGACACGTCGAGGTCGCCGTAAACGGTCATGGCGAGCGTTCTCGGGATAGGTGTGGCCGTCATCACGAGGATATGCGGCGGGGTATCGCTTTTTTCCCATAGCCTTGCCCGTTGCGCCACGCCGAAGCGGTGCTGTTCGTCCACGATCGCCATGCCGAGGCGCTGGAAAACGACTTCCTTTTCCAGCAGGGCGTGCGTGCCGATGAGGATGTGGATATTGCCTTCCGCCGCGGCGGCGAGGATTTCCTTACGGGCTTTTCCTTTCACGTTGCCGGTCAGCAGGGCCACGTTAACGGGCATATCTTTCAGGAGCTCGGAGATGCCTTTAAAGTGCTGCTGGGCGAGGATTTCGGTGGGCGCCATGAGGCAGCCCTGGAACCCGTTGTCGATCGCGATGAGCAGCGAAAGCAAAGCCACCATGGTCTTGCCGCTGCCCACATCGCCCTGTACGAGGCGGTTCATCTGGCGGCCGGTGGTCGTGTCTTTCCGGATTTCTTTCAATACGCGCTTCTGTGCGCCGGTCAGCGGGAAGGGAAGGTGATCGTTGTAGAAATTATTGAAAACGTCGCCCACGGCGTTGAACACATATCCCTGCGAATTCTTGTGGCGGCGTAGTTTGATGCGGCAGATGCGGATCTGCGCGATGAAAAGTTCTTCGAATTTAAGGCGGCGCTGGGCTTGCTTCGCTTCTTCCTCCGATGCGGGCAGGTGAATTTTGAAATACGCCTGCGACCGGGGCATGAGGCGGTATTGCTGCAATACGGACGCTGGAATATTCTCACGGATCTCGGACAAAGAAAGCTGTTCCAGCAGGTTGCGGCTCAGTTTGCCGATGGCTTTGGCCGTGAGCCCGCGGGTTTTGAGTTTCTCGGTGGTGTAGTAAACGGGTTCCAGCGTTTGTTTGCCTTCCGCCGTTTCTTCGGTTACCAGTTCCATATCCGGGTGGGAGATCTGCAGCTTGCCGTTGAACTGCGACATGCGGCCGTACACGAGGTACTGGACGTTCTCGCGGAGCGATTTCTCCATCCACTGCCAGCCCTGGAACCACACGAGCTCCATGCGGGACGTTTCGTCCTGGAACGTAGCCACCAGGCGTTTGGCGCGCTTCTCCCCCACTACTTCCATATGCACGATGCGGCCGCGGATCTGTACGAATTCTTCCATGCCGCTCAGGTGCCGGATCTTGTCGATCCGGGTGCGGTCGATATACCGGAAAGGGAAATATTCGAGCAGGTCGCGGAAGGTATGGATATTGATTTCCTTGCGCAACAGCTCGCCTTTCTGCGGGCCTACGCCCTTC
>NZ_CALNBI010000474.1 GCF_937874145.1 uncultured Chitinophaga sp.
CACCCACACCGGAGAAACCATGGCGTCTTACAACACCCTGGAAACCTTTACCTTTGGAAGTACCCACAACGTCGATAACCTCACCTTCAGCGAAAATATCGCAGGTGAGTGTTTCTCCGAGGGCTTTAGCCACGGCAGCATCCGGATTGCGGAACTCAGTAACGTAACGTTTAGGGGAGGTTTGTGCTTTCGCGAAGTGGTTTTGTTCAGCTTTTGTAGTGTTTTTGGCTTTCTTTTCGCCAAATGCAACCTGAACAGCATTGTACCCGTCAGTGTCTTGGGATTTCACCTGGGTAACCACGCAGGGACCGGCCTCGATGATGGTAACGGCGGTCTGTTTGCCGTTGGCCTCGAAGATGCTGGTCATGCCAATCTTTTTACCAATAATACCTTTCATTTGTTATATAATTTAGCCCAGCGCCTGAGGGATCTCTAGCTATCCTCAGGATGAGCGGTTTAAATGCTATTGGGCGGCTACCCGGAAGGCGTAGCCTGTATTTAATGATGTCGTCATAAAATACCTCAGGCGGGCCATATTGCCCACCTTTGCTGAGGTCCCTTCTCTCCTACGCCTTGATCTCCACTTCAACACCAGAAGGCAGATCCAGCTTGCTCAGCGCATCTACGGTTCTGGAAGAAGATGTGTAAATATCCAACAGGCGCTTGTGGGTGCACAGCTGGAATTGCTCACGCGCTTTCTTGTTCACGTGCGGAGAACGCAGCACCGTAAAGATTTTCTTCTCGGTCGGTAAAGGAATAGGACCTGTTACCACGGCGCCCGTGTTGCGAACGGTTTTAACGATCTTCTCGGCAGATTTGTCTACCAGGTTGTGATCGTAGGACTTCAGCTTGATTCTAATTCTCTGAGACATATGCAATGAACTTCTTCTATTATTACCCCTCAATTTGGGAGGGCAAAGGTAACTAAGTTTTTTATCCCCACAAATAAATTTTGAGGATATTTTCCCCCACTCATTGACTTTTTCACCGCCATTCCCTAGTTTTAGTGGCCGGCCCCCTCCTGCCCCGGCCTCTTTTCATCCCACTAACGCACTTATACCCAATACATTACACCCTTTAATTCCACTTCCATATGCACCTCCGCCTACTCTTCCTATTTTTTTCATTCTCCCATACAATTTTTGCCCAATCGTACCCGCAGGACTCCGCCGCCGACCGCCAGGCCCAACTCGACGCCTTCCAGGCCGACGAGCTCCCGCAGTTCCCCGGAGGCCCCGAAAATATGGCCGTCTGGATCAACACCAACCTCAAAATCCCTTACATCCCCCTCCGCAACGATACCACCGTCACCGTCCATGTAAACTTCCTCGTAGAACGCGACGGCCGCATCACCCACGTCACCATCCGCCAGCCCGGATTCCGCAGCCTCGATAAAGCCGTGATCGACATGTTCGTTACCATGCCCCTGTGGCGCCCCGCCTACCTGGCCGACCGCGCCATTCCCCTCCGCCTGCACCTCCCCCTCAACCTCCACCTCGGCAACACCCTCCGCAAACCGTACGACGTACCCACCCCTGAAGTCAGCAACATGCCCCAATTCAACGGCGGCGGCAAAGCGCTCGCCTACCATATCCGCAAGAACCTCCGCTATCCCAAGGAAGCCCGCGCCGCAGGCATCTCCGGCGTCGTTACCGTCGAATTCACCGTCCTTTCCAACGGCGCCGTCGCCAACGCCTTCACCACCGGCAACGCCATCGGCTACGGCCTGGAAGAAGAAGCCATCCGCATCGTGGAAAAAATGCCCCGCTGGATCCCCGCCATCCTCGACGGCAAACCCGCCACCGCCAAACACAAAATCCTCATCCGCTTCGAACTTCCCCAGCCCGCCAACGAAAAAGGGGCCGGCAACAGCATACACTGACACCAGCCCCTTGGTATGGGGTGAATTATTTGACATTCAGGAGTTTACTCCTATTTAGACATCCTCGTTTCCCGGATCGTCTGCCGCGCCTTCGCGCCCGGCAACTAGATCTGGAACCCAAGGTTCAGCCCAACGTTGTGCGCTGTCACCGAACTGCCGAAACCCACCGTCAGGTTGTATTTCAGCAATGCCTCCAAAGCAATGTTGGGCGTAACGAAATAGGCCAGGCCCGGACCGAATCCCAGCCCCAGGCCATTCGTGTTCGTACTCTCCTGGTCGCCCGCCTTGGTATTTACACCGTTAAAGCCCGCATTCGCCTCCAGGAACCACCGGGTCTTATTCGTCAGCTCGATCCGCTTGTCTTTGATATAATACCGGCCAAAAGCCCCGATCCCATAATTGAAACGGGTAGAACCATTGCCCGTCAACAGCCCCAGGTTTACCTCCGGACCGATCGCGATATCGTCTTTAATGAACCAACCCGCCTTTGGCGTGAGGTTCAGGCTGAACGTACTCCCCCCGTCCTGGAAAGTACCACCGATATTAGCCAGGTTGGCGCCAACGAGTATGTTTCCTTTCTGGGTTTGTGCCTGAACTTGGGATGTGAACAGCATGCCTGTAAGCATTAGAGCCAGGTAACCGACTTTCTTCATAATATGAGGTTTTGATGAAATTGCTTGCTTGCCAAAAATTTTACAGGTGGGGACAGATAGGATATGCTTGATTATGAATACAATAAACATAATCTTAACATCCCGCCTGTGAAAAGGTTGAAATGCATCGTGATTTTTTTTGACTGGCAGACAATTTGCAGCCGTTTCCGCAGTTCTTCCTAAAACCAGGTCCATGAAAACAAGCTTCCCCGCCCTGCTTCTCCTCCTGCTGATCACCGCCACCGGCGGATGCGGCAAAAAGAATTCCCCCACGCCCGGCAACCCCGATCTGCCTGAAGATCCCGACTGGCCGTCGGATAAGGTCCGCGAAGTGGTGAGCACCGGCATCAACCGCCCCTGGGAAATCCTCTGGGGCCCGGATAATTTCATCTGGATGACCGAGCGCGGCGGCCGCATCTGCCGCGTGAACCCTAAAACCGGACAGGTACTTCCGCTGCTGACGCTCCCCGATATCGTCTCCAACGGCGAAGGCGGCCTCCTGGGCATGGCGCTCCACCCCGACTTCAGCAATTCTCCTTTCGTATATGTGGTCTACAATTACGGCACGCCCTACCGCGAAAAAGTAGTCCGCTACGAATACCGCAATAACGCCCTCTCCGCGCCCCGCGTCATTATCGACAATATCCCCGCCGCCGGCATCCATAACGGGTCGCGCCTGCAGTTTGGCCCCGACGGCCTCCTTTACATCACCACCGGCGACGCCGCCGATGCAGACGCCGCCCAGGACCCCGCGTCGTTAAGCGGGAAAATACTCCGCCTCCGGCCCGACGGCGCCATCCCTACAGACAACCCCGTGGCCGGGAGCCCGCTCTGGAGCCTGGGCCACCGCAATCCACAGGGCCTCGTATTCGTGGGCAACACGCTCTACGCCTCCGAGCACGGCGCCAACACGGAAGACGAAGTCAATATCATCGAAAAGAACCGGAATTACGGCTGGCCGAACGTACAGGGGCCCTGCAACGGCGGGGAACAAACTTTCTGCGACGCCAACAACGTGAAACAGCCGATCTGGTCTACCGGCGATGGCACCTTCGCCCTCTGCGGATTGGATTTCTACAACCACGACCGCATCCCCGGCTGGAAGAACTCCCTCCTGGTGGTAAGCCTTAAAAACGCAACGCTTTACCAGCTGAAACTTTCGTCCAACGGGCAAAGCGTTGCTTCTTCGGCAAGCTGGTTCGCCAACCGTTACGGCCGGCTGCGGGATGTTTGCGTTTCGCCTTACGGCCGTGTATACATCTGTACGGACGCGAGCCCCGGCCGCATCATCGAGATCAATAATCCTAATTAGTACCCGGCATCTTTCCCGCCGGCAGCTCACCTTCCTGCAGCCGCCGCCAGGCACATCCGTGCATGATCAGGGCCAGGCTGGTCCTGTCCATCGACACGCATACCCATCCCATGTACGGAACGCCGCCTTTTGAAAACTGTACGCCCATGTATTTGCGGCTGGCGCCCAGCCAGTTGCCGGTCCATACCGTGTCGTCGGGAGTGGCCGCGGGGATGAATGCTTCCACCAGGTAGGATTCCATTCCTTTCCAGTCGCGGGGGTGCGGGGCGATGGCATGGATGGCTTCGTTGGGCTCCAGGCAGATCGTGGAATCGGATTTCACCAGCAATTTGGCATTGTTGATCCCTGCCGCGAAGAATTTCCCGCGCATCCCTTCGGCACCTCCGGAAACGCCGAGGGCGAGGTAGATTTCGTGGGTACCGTCTTCATCGATGTCGAGGTGCAGGGACCGCAGGTTTTTCACTTGTTCGTCGTTGAGGCTGCGGTACCGGAGCGTGTTGTCGTGCCCGGGTTTGCAGTCGTCGTTTCCTTTTTTGCAGGCAAAGAGGAACGCGATGGCCGTGAGGGTTACGGCCACGAGGGGTTTGTGGTGCATAAGCGATGGTTTGAGGGGTTTTGATAAAAGCGGCACTGGCACAAATACGTGCATGCTTATGAAACGGCCGTTGTATATAAAAGTTACATGTACTTTCCTGCGGTTTGCGGCACATCAGGAAGCGGCGGTTTTCATTTCCCGGCATATGGGAGCCGCATACCTGCTGCCGTTTGTGGCGATTGCGGGCTAAAACCGAATGTAATAGGCTACGAAAACGTTCGTTCAATTACTCAATTAGTACGGTTACAGTACAGTATCGTTACTAAGCCTATGCTGAGCGGGTACCGCATCCCGGCATCACAAGTGCTTTGAGGCCGGTGGGCGGGGATATAGATGATACTTTTTTCGCGTCGCAAAAAAAAGCCCCCCGGAATACCGGAGGGCTCTTTTTCTTATTTCTATCTATCAACTTGTGGCTGATTAGGCGTTCACTTTGCCCTTTACCTTGGCTACCACCTCTTCGGCGACGTTGTTCGGTGCGGGGTTGTAGTGAGAGAACTCCATGATGGAAGTTGCGCGGCCGGAAGACAGGGAGCGGAGTTGGGTTACATAACCGAACATTTCGCTCAGGGGCACTTTAGCCTTGATTACCTGTGCACCGTTGCGGGATTCCATACCTTCCAGCATACCACGACGACGGTTGAGGTCACCTGTTACGTCGCCCATGTACTGGTCGGGGGTGGTTACTTCCACTTTCATGATGGGTTCCAGCAGAACCGGTTTCGCTTTACGGCCGGCTTCACGGAAGGCGGATTTGGCGCAAAGCTCGAAGGACATTGCGTCGGAGTCCACTGCGTGGAAAGAACCGTCGAACAGGCGAACCTTCAGGGAAGTCAGGGGGAAGTTAGCGAGCACACCACTGTTCATGGATTGCTCGAAACCTTTCTGAATTGCCGGGATGAATTCTTTGGGGATGGAACCACCGAAGATATCATTGATGAACTGGAAGGATTTGCCTTCGTTTTCTTTCAGCCATTCTGCGTCTGCGGGTCCGATTTCCACCTGGATGTCGGCGAATTTACCGCGGCCACCGGTTTGTTTCTTGTACACTTCACGGTGCTCAACTTTCTGCGAGAATGCTTCTTTATAAGCAACCTGAGGAGCACCCTGGTTAACTTCCACCTTGAATTCGCGACGCATACGGTCAACGATGATTTCGAGGTGAAGCTCACCCATACCGCTCAATACGGTTTGGCCGGTTTCCTCGTCGGTTTTCGCTTTAAGGGTGGGATCTTCTTCCACCAGTTTGGCGATAGCCATACCCATTTTATCAACGTCTGCCTGAGTTTTAGGCTCGATGGCGATGTGGATTACGGGCTCGGGGAAAGACATCGATTCTAAAACGATCGGATGGTTTTCCGCGCAGAGGGTGTCACCGGTTTTGATATCTTTAAAACCTACAGCAGCGCCGATGTCGCCGGCTTCGATGAAGTCGATCGGGTTCTGCTTGTTGGCGTGCATCTGCATGATACGGCTGATACGCTCGTTCTTGCCGGTGCGGGTGTTCAGCACATATGAACCTGCGTCCAGGTGGCCGGAGTACACCCGGAAGAATGCCAGGCGGCCTACGAAGGGATCGGTAGCGATCTTGAAGGCCAGGGCAGCGAAGGGTTCTTTAGCTGAAGGGGCGCGGGAGATTTCCTCGCCATTGTCGGGGTTGGTACCAACAACCGCCTCAACGTCCATGGGAGAAGGCAGGTAACGGCAAACTCCGTCCAGCATTTTCTGAACGCCTTTGTTTTTGAAGGAAGAACCGCACATCATAGGGATGATGGCCATGTCGATCGTGGCTTTGCGGATAGCTTCGTGGATTTCAGCTTCGGAAATGGAATTGGGATCCTCGAAGAATTTCTCCATGAGGGTATCGTCGTATTCAGCAACTGCTTCTACGAGTTTAGCTCTCCATTCTTCCGCTTCGTCCTTCATATCGGCGGGGATGTCGATTTCCTGGTAGGTGGCACCTTTACCGGCTTCGTCCCAGATGATACCTTTCATGGTGATCAGGTCCACAACGCCTTTGAAGTTGTCTTCAGCGCCGATGGGCAGGGTCAGGGGAACGGGGTTTGCACCCAGCATTTCCTTCACTTGTTTCACCACGTTCAGGAAGTCTGCACCGGAACGGTCCATTTTGTTAACGAAACCGATACGGGGAACGCGGTACTTGTTAGCCTGGCGCCAAACCGTTTCGGATTGGGGCTCAACGCCGGATACGGCGCAAAACAGGGCAACCAGACCGTCGAGTACGCGCAGGGAGCGCTCTACTTCCACTGTGAAATCCACGTGGCCGGGGGTATCGATGATATTGAATTTAAACTGTTTGGTATCCGGCAGGTTCTGGCCCTGGTTGGTAGGGAAGTTCCAGAAACATGTGGTAGCAGCAGATGTAATGGTAATACCTCTCTCCTGCTCCTGGGCCATCCAGTCCATGGTAGCGGCTCCTTCGTGAACCTCACCGATTTTGTGAGTCTTACCTGTGTAATACAGGATACGCTCTGTGGTAGTGGTCTTACCGGCATCGATGTGCGCCGCAATACCAAAGTTTCTTTGAAATCTTAAGTCTGCCATAAAAGTAAAATGACTATAAGTAATGCAATTTGGGGGGCAAAGGTAATCAATTTCTATCAATAAATAAAGCAGTCTGATTTTGTCAAATTGTTAAAAACAGCCCCCTTTATCAAACCCGCCGCTTATCCGGCCAAACCCGCCAGAAATGAAACGGATTCCGCCTGCCCGTTCACCAGGCAGTTTTTTATCTAGTTTTACAACCTGTGAAAGCCGATGAGCCCCATTGTCCTCTCTAAATGAACCGTTTATACAGTAACCATGAACCGGGCGCCAAAGCGTCCCGGGGAATAGCAGCATAGCATCAACCAGAAGTTTCCGGCATGCCTGGCCATCATTACCCCGATTTCCAGAACCATCACAATACCATTGTTTTATGAAGCATTTATCTACTAAACACCTCCTATTGGCCATGTTCCTGGCCATCTCGTGGCTGCCTGCCCGGTCACAGCTCGTACTGGTCAGGCACGTCACCTCCACTTCCGGCGGATCAGGCATCGCCGGCGGCATCCATTTCGACTATACCCTGGGCGAAGCCGCCATTTCCCCCCTGTCCGCAGGACCTATCCTCCTCACGCAGGGATTCCAGCAACCGGAGATCCTGCCGCCACTCGTACCCGGCGGCATGCCCGTGCTGGACTTCTCCCTATTTCCAAACCCGGCGCTGACCACCTTCAAGATCCAGTTCAGCCTCCTCACCAACGCCAATGTGTCCTTCCTGCTGCTTAACACCGCAGGACAGGTCATTTACCAGGATGTCAGGGATTACGCGCCCGGAAAGGTCGTCATCCCCACATCCGTAGACAAGCTAGCGGCGGGGATCTATACGGTCGTCCTGAAGGTCAACCAGTTCACCTTCACAGAAAAACTCATTGTTCAATAGCCTAACACGGTATACCATGAAGCATTTGAATACCTTCCTCCTTCTGGCGGGATTGCTGGCGGTACGCCCGTTGATGGCGCAGAAATCCGCCCAGCGGCCCCTTAACGTCGGGGCTCCCTTCCTGATGGTAAACCCCGACGCCAGGAGCAGCGCTACCGGCGGAGCCGTCACCGGCCTGGAGCCCGATGCCAATGCCATATACGCCAATGCCGCCAAGCTTCCCTTCGCCGGAGATTGGGGCGCCAGCGTATCCTACTCCCCATGGATGTGGGACCTCCTCGACAAAAAAACGCACATGGCCTATATATCCGGGTTCAAAACCTGGGGCGGCCAGCAGAGTGTGGGCGCGGCTGTCCGCTACTTCAATTACGGAGACGTCACCTTCCGCGATGATAACGGAACCGTCCTCCAGCAGTACAAACCCCGCGAATATTCCGTGGACCTGGCCTACGGCCGCAAGCTCGGCAACCTCTTCGCCCTCGCCGTAACGGCCAGGTATATCCGCAGCGAGCTCGGCAACGGCACCTACAACGGGCAGCTGCAGAAGCCGGCCTCCGCCGTGGCGGGGGATATCAGCCTTTACTCACAGGGGTACGCCGACCATATCGACGGCAATAACCGATACGCATGGGGCATCAGTTTTACCAACATCGGCAGCAAGCTGTCGTACACAGACGCCACTGACACCAGGACCTTCCTTCCCATGAACCTCCGCATCGGCGGCGGCTACACCTTCGTGAGAACGGAAGACCACAAGTTCACCATCGCCGCGGATGTCAACAAGCTGCTCGTCCCCACCCCGCCCACTTACAAACTCGATCCCGATGGCATGCCTACCAATGAAATCGAGAAAGGCAAGGACCCCGACCGGAGCGTGGTGGAATCCATCTTTTCTTCGTTCGGCGATGCGCCGGGAGGATTCCGGGAAGAGTTCAGCGAGTTCTCCTTTGCCGGCGGCATCGAGTACGCTTACCAGAGCAACTTCTTTGTGCGCACGGGGTACTTCTATGAAGACCCCGCCAAAGGCAACCGCCAGCAGTTTTCTACCGGCTTCGGCGTGAGGGTGCAGGGCTTCCAGCTCGACTTCGCCTACCTCATCCCCACCGGCGGTAGCCTCCGGCAGCGCAAGAGCATGAACTTCACGCTCATGTACACGCCTTTCAGGGATAACAGATAATCAACCCATTTCTTTTCAATCGATAAAGCACTCGTCATGAACAAGTTATTTATACTGATCATTTTCCTGCTGGGCGCTTCGGCCACCACCCGGGCCCAGGAGGCAAGAAAAGCCGGCGAAGGACAGAGCATCCGCCATCGCATCTTCAGCGATTACGACCAGGCTATTTCCAGGATAAGGGCAGGTCAGGCTTTGGCTCCCAAACCCATTGAAGCCACGCTCACTTCGCCCCAGGCTTTGAAACGGCATATTTTCCCGGGCTCCAACGGAGGAGGGGGAATTCCCCGCAATACGGCCGGAGCACGTAAGGCCAGCATCGCCGCTCCCCCCACCGCTGCTAAGCTTTCCAGCGCCACTTCCGGCGCGGAAGCCGCGCAAAAGAGCAAAGCTGAACCCGCCAAACCGTTTGACGTAGGCGCGCAAGGCACCGAGCCGCCGATTACCGCGCCGGTACCTGCCAAAGCCAAGCCTATCCAACCCAAAAACTGAGCACCATGAAAAAAACATTATACCTCCTCCTATTTATATTGTCGGCCTCGGTTGCCGGCTACGCGCAAAGCGGGCTTTCCGGTATCAATTACCAGGCGGTAGCCCGCAATTCCAACGGTTCCGTACTGGCCAACCAGGCCGTGAGCGTCCGTTTTTCCATCCGGGGCGGCGGGCCTAACGGCGCCGTGCAATACCAGGAAACACATAACACCGCTACCAACGCCATCGGGCTGTTCACGCTGCAGGTTGGGCGCGGCACGCCAGCGACCGGCACTTTCGCCGGCGTACCCTGGGGCAACGCCAACCAGTTCCTGCAAGTGGAAGTAAATACGGGCGGGGGCTTCCAGGCACTGGGCACTACCCAGCTGATGTCTGTTCCGTTCGCACAGTTCGCCGCTAACGGGAATCCCGGCCCTGCGGGGCCTGCTGGTCCTGCCGGGCCTGCCGGGCCTGTGGGAGCCATCGGGCCTGTTGGTCCTGCCGGTGCAACAGGGCCTGCCGGACCGGCGGGGCCGGTGGGTGCTGCCGGTCCTGCGGGGCCTCAAGGTCCTGCGGGCGCTGATGGTGCAACAGGGCCTGCCGGACCGGCGGGGCCTGCCGGTGTTGCCGGTCCTGCGGGAGCAGTTGGTCCTGCCGGACCAGTAGGGCCTGCGGGAGCCGCGGGACCAGTGGGGCCTGCCGGTCCTGCCGGTGCAGATGGAGCAGCCGGGCCTGCGGGGCCTGTTGGACCTGCCGGGCCGATTGGTCCGATCGGGCCTGCCGGGCCTGCGGGACCTGCGGGCGACATCAATGGTGTGGCGGCAGGCGGTTCGCTGAGCGGAACGTATCCAAATCCTACGATTGCCAATAATGCAGTGAATACGGCACAGGTGGCGGATGGTTCCATCACTTTGCCGAAACTGGCTCCCGGCGTGATCCCGGCCAGTTTGCCTCCGAACGGGGCTGCGGGCGGTGATTTAAGCGGTACTTATCCGAATCCCGCGGTAGCCAGGCTACAGACGATCCCGGTGTCGGTGACGGCTCCGGCGGCGGGACAGGTACTCAAATTCTCCGGTACGGAGTGGACGCCGGCGGCGGATAACGCCGGTGGCGGTGGGCTTACGCTTCCTTACGCAGCGGTTGAAAACGACCCGGCTACGTTGTTTTCCATCACCAATAACGGAGACGGTACTTCCCTGGAAGGCGCCAATAACACAACAACCAGCAACATTGCCGCCATACGCGGTATGGTTACTTCTGCTGCTCCCGGTGGATTTTCCGCAGGGGTGCGGGGCATCAACAATGGTACCGGCGGACTGGGCGTGGGCGTATATGGATCGCAGAATGGTTCGGGATGGGGTGTTTATGGCGTTACGCCGAATGGATTAGGTGTGTATGGAAATGCTTCCGCCAATGGATACGGTGTTTATGCGAACAGCAATACCGGCACCGGCCTGCAGGCTACGAGCAATAACGGTATTCCTGCTTCTATCAGCGTTTTCAACAACGCTAATAATAATAGCGCGCTGGTGGTGAATTCGGTGGGAAACGGAACGGTTGTCAACGTGACTACGTCGGGTAACGGCGCGGGCGTGAGGGCTTCCACCGTAGCGGGTTTTGGTGTTCATGGCATTACCAGCGCGCAAACAAGCGCCGGTGTGGTGGGTGATAATAATGGAGGTGGTGAAGCCGTAGTGGGGCGTACCACCAGTGATATCGCCGGGGCTGTGGTAGGCCGTAATGACGGCGGGGGATATGGTGTGAGAGGCTTTATCGCCACAAGTACTGCCGGAACAGCCGTAGGCGTATTGGGGCAGGTAGGCCTGAACAACAGTACCGGCCGTGCGGGTAAATTCGAGAACTTCAACCAGACCAATACTACCGGCAACACGCTGGAGGTGGTCACTAACGGTAACGGCAATATTCCGGATAATACCCAGGGGAATGCTTCATCTTTCCTGGTTGACAATACAAATAGTGTAGCCGCGGCCGTGAGGGGTGAAGTGAAAACGATCTTCGGCAACTTCGGAGCTGCGGGCATATTCGGGATTTCTTCCGGCACGGGCGGCTTCGCCGGATTGTTCCATTCCAGCAATGCTTCCGGAAATGGCCCGGCTGTGGTTGCCATCCAGGATGGAAACGGTAACGCCATTACGGCGAATGCCAGCAGAGATGGGAATGGTGTGGAAACGAATATCGACGGCGCGGGTAATGCGCTGTACGCATGGGTGCCCTCCTTCGCGACGGGCCGTGCGGGGCGGTTTAACATCTTCAACGAAGACAATACCAGTGACGTGATCACTGTAACAACAGTAGGGAATGGTATCGCTGGAAACTTCAAAGTAGACAGGGTGATCGGTACGAAGCCAGCGGTTCGCGGGGAGGTAAATTCCCAATTCTCCAACTTCGGGACAGCAGGTATTTACGGCATTTCCTCCGGAACGGGCGGTTTTGCCGGAATTTTCCATGCCAGCAACCCGGCGGGTAACGGCCCTGCCCTGATCGCCATCGCGGATGGTAACGGGAACGGTATAACGGCGAATGCCTCCAATACCGGCGACGGCATCGAAGCTACTGCAGACGGAACCGGCTCTGCTGTATTCGGCTGGGTACCTAACTTCGGAAACGGCCGTGCAGCCAGGTTTGTGAATTTCAATACCGGCAACACTAACCCGGTATTGACGGTAGAGCAGCACAGCAATGGTTCTATTGCTGTTTTCAGGTCCGGCAATCCCGGTTCTGTAAACGTGGCCCGTATCAATTCCGCAGGCCGCGGCTTCTTCAACGGCGGTACGCAGAATAGCGGCGCGGACATTGCGGAAGCATTTGATGTGGAAGGAACGGTTCATGAATACGAGCCCGGCGATGTACTGGTGATCTCCACCAGCAGCGACCGTAAAATGGAAAAATCCGCCGAACCTTATTCCACCCTCGTTGCAGGCGTATACGCCACCAAACCCGGTGTATTGCTGACAGAACGCGAAGGTGTGGAAGACATTACCGACCTGGTGCCGATGGGCGTTGTGGGTGTTATCCCCACCAAAGTTTGTGACGAAGGCGGACCGGTTCGCCGTGGCGACCTGCTCGTTACTTCCAGCAGGAAGGGTTATGCCATGAAAGCTGATCCGAAAAAGGTACAGCATGGGCAGATCCTCGGAAAAGCTTTGCAGGAGCTCCCATCCGGCGCAGCGGTGATTAAGGTGCTCGTGAATGTGAAGTAGTTGATCTCACCAAAATATAACCGTATTGATATACATTTTTGACGAGAGCAAGGGTATATGTATGGTTTTGTGTATGGCCGCCTCTTCCGGGGTGGCCTTTTTTTCCATTATTTTTTATGATTGATCCAATTATTCTCATGCTTAATTGTTTATTTTGCACCCGATCTGAGAATAGTACATCTACCTGTGATGCATTACCCCAGGATCTCCCACCCCCAGATTTAGCCATCTTTATTGAAAAAGACCCGATTGCAGCAAAGCTGCTCCTATTCCATTCCTGCCTATCGAAAACGGTTCTACCGGGAACCGGTACACGTTTATTTCATCAACCAAGCGAAAAACGCGTAGCAGCGTTCCATGTCCTGTCGTCCGCTAACCTACTTGAAAGTAACTGTCGGGGTACCCCGTCTGTTGTAAGCCGTTTCAACCGAACCAAGCAATAACATATTCCGTATGCAACAGCGTGCCGTCTTTCCGAGAGTCGAGACTGCAGCGCGATGCGGTGCATTTCCTGATTTTTCACCCCTTGAGAATTGATCTATGAAGACAATTTCTACGAAACACCTCTTATTGGCCATGTTCCTGGCCATCTCGTGGCTGCCTGCCCGGTCACAGCTCGTACTGGTCAGGCACGTCACCTCCACTTCCGGCGGATCAGGCATCGCCGGCGGCATCCATTTCGACTATACCCTGGGCGAAGCCGCCATTTCCCCCCTGTCCGCAGGACCTATCCTCCTCACGCAGGGATTCCAGCAACCGGAGATCCTGCCGCCACTCGTACCCGGCGGCATGCCCGTGCTGGACTTCTCCCTATTTCCAAACCCGGCGCTGACCACCTTCAAGATCCAGTTCAGCCTCCTCACCAACGCCAATGTGTCCTTCCTGCTGCTTAACACCGCAGGACAGGTCATTTACCAGGATGTCAGGGATTACGCGCCCGGAAAGGTCGTCATCCCCACATCCGTAGACAAGCTAGCGGCGGGGATCTATACGGTCGTCCTGAAGGTCAACCAGTTCACCTTCACAGAAAAACTCATTGTTCAATAGCCTAACACGGTATACCATGAAGCATTTGAATACCTTCCTCCTTCTGGCGGGATTGCTGGCGGTACGCCCGTTGATGGCGCAGAAATCCGCCCAGCGGCCCCTTAACGTCGGGGCTCCCTTCCTGATGGTAAACCCCGACGCCAGGAGCAGCGCTACCGGCGGAGCCGTCACCGGCCTGGAGCCCGATGCCAATGCCATATACGCCAATGCCGCCAAGCTTCCCTTCGCCGGAGATTGGGGCGCCAGCGTATCCTACTCCCCATGGATGTGGGACCTCCTCGACAAAAAAACGCACATGGCCTATATATCCGGGTTCAAAACCTGGGGCGGCCAGCAGAGTGTGGGCGCGGCTGTCCGCTACTTCAATTACGGAGACGTCACCTTCCGCGATGATAACGGAACCGTCCTCCAGCAGTACAAACCCCGCGAATATTCCGTGGACCTGGCCTACGGCCGCAAGCTCGGCAACCTCTTCGCCCTCGCCGTAACGGCCAGGTATATCCGCAGCGAGCTCGGCAACGGCACCTACAACGGGCAGCTGCAGAAGCCGGCCTCCGCCGTGGCGGGGGATATCAGCCTTTACTCACAGGGGTACGCCGACCATATCGACGGCAATAACCGATACGCATGGGGCATCAGTTTTACCAACATCGGCAGCAAGCTGTCGTACACAGACGCCACTGACACCAGGACCTTCCTTCCCATGAACCTCCGCATCGGCGGCGGCTACACCTTCGTGAGAACGGAAGACCACAAGTTCACCATCGCCGCGGATGTCAACAAGCTGCTCGTCCCCACCCCGCCCACTTACAAACTCGATCCCGATGGCATGCCTACCAATGAAATCGAGAAAGGCAAGGACCCCGACCGGAGCGTGGTGGAATCCATCTTTTCTTCGTTCGGCGATGCGCCGGGAGGATTCCGGGAAGAGTTCAGCGAGTTCTCCTTTGCCGGCGGCATCGAGTACGCTTACCAGAGCAACTTCTTTGTGCGCACGGGGTACTTCTATGAAGACCCCGCCAAAGGCAACCGCCAGCAGTTTTCTACCGGCTTCGGCGTGAGGGTGCAGGGCTTCCAGCTCGACTTCGCCTACCTCATCCCCACCGGCGGTAGCCTCCGGCAGCGCAAGAGCATGAACTTCACGCTCATGTACACTCCCTTCACGGATAACAGATAAAGAAACCTTTCCTATCACCGAATAAAGCCAGAATACATGCTAAAGTTTTTCCTGATCATCCAAATCATGCTGCTGACGGCATTTACTGCTGTTAATGCGCAGCAAACGCATCAACCCAAAGTCGAAGGGAAGGGCAGCCTGAAAGACTTTGTCTTTGCTCCGAAAGATGCAGCTGCCGCTACTTCCGCCAGATCTTCACTGAAAGTAAGCACCAAGCC
>NZ_CALNBI010000475.1 GCF_937874145.1 uncultured Chitinophaga sp.
GAGCTCTTGCCCTCCAGGCGCGCGGCGATGTCGCGTTCGAGTCCCCGGCCGGTCGGCTGGTAGTAGTGCGTGCCGCGCGCCTGGAGAAGATCCGCAACATCCTCGGGGAGAGCGACCAGGTGTTCGTGAAAGACGGCGACCGCTGCTGGTTCGTGAAATTGCAGGAAATTCGCCTGTTCGAAAGCGTGGGGAACTACGCCCGCGTTTATTTCGAAACCAATAAACCTTTGATCCTCAAATCATTGAACGCTCTCGAAGAGCGCCTCGACGAGCGGGTGTTTTTCCGCGCCAACCGGAAGCACATCGTTAACCTGCGCATGATCGAGCGGATCGATACCTACTTCAACGGGGGGCTGTTGCTGGAGATGCGCGGTGGGGAGAAGATCGAGGTGAGCCGCAGGCAGGCGGTGAAATTCAAGGAAATGATGAGCCTGTAGGGCTTTGTTGATATTATTATGCCAGGGGCGGCAGGGATTGGATTCCCTGCCGCCTTTTTTTGCGGAAAGGAAGAATGTACCGGCCGGGTGGTAAAATCATGTCGACTATAAAGGGAAGAAGTCATTTCGATAAGCCCGGAACGGATTTTGCTTATAACGTTTTGGTTGAAAAACTAAGGGCTGCCTTGGAGAAAGCAGCCCGTTATTTAAATTATGCTTATGAAAAAAGGCCTTACGGCCGAAAAAACCATAGTTATGCGAATGCCCGCGCGAAAGCCAATACCTCGACCGGGACAGATAACGTTACGTTTACTGTAATAAATTCTCTGGATATGCTTGTGAATGTCTTATAGACAAACAGTTCGGATGAAAAAGCCGCTGGCCAGGCGATTACATAAAATCAC
Source organism: uncultured Chitinophaga sp. (assembly GCF_937874145.1). GTDB lineage: Bacteria > Bacteroidota > Bacteroidia > Chitinophagales > Chitinophagaceae > Chitinophaga. The sequence continues at coordinate 842 of NZ_CALNBI010000475.1, forward strand.
TCTCACGTCAACTAGCGTCTCTATTAAGGGCCTTTGAATTACTTATATCTAATGGTCTGGTCGGTTTCGGGGTGCAAGATATTAAACCTCCGCAAGTTTTCATAAGAATCTTGCGGGGATCAATAAAAAATTTGATAGAGGGATAATTTAAGTGGTTGAAGTGAAGGTGCCTGATAAGCTGAAAGGGTTAACGGGCGGCGTTTACAGGGGCGCTGTGCACGGCTTCGGCGATTTCCCGGATCAGGGAAGCATCTTTTTCGATGGCGTTGCCGACAACGATGATATCGGCGCCTGCTTTGCAGTTCAAATAGGCTTTTTCGGCGGTACGGATACCTCCGCCAACGATCACCGGAACTTCCACCTGGCTGGATACGCGCTGGATCATGCTTTCAGTGATGGGTTTGCGGGCGCCGCTGCCGGCGTCCATATAAATCACTTTCATGCCGAGCATATCTCCCGCCATGGCGGTGCACATGGCGATATCGTCTTTATCCGCGGGGATGGGGGTGGCGTTGCTGATGTACGACACCGTGGTGGGGGCGCCGCCGTCGATCACCATATATCCGGTGGAAATTACTTCCAGCCCGCTCTTCTTTACAGCTGCAGCGGAAACCACATGCTGCCCGATGAGCAGTTCCGGGTTGCGGCCCGAAATCATGGAGAGGTACAGCAAGGCGTCCGCATAACGCGAAACCTGGGAAGGGCTCCCCGGGAACAAAATCACCGGAATATCACAACTCGCCTTGATCTGCTGCACTACATCGTCCAGGTGATCGGTAATAACAAGACTGCCGCCCAGGAAGATATAATCCACCTTCGATTCCGTGCATTTGCCCGCCAGCTCTGCAATCCCGTCAGGCGTAACCTTGTCCGGATCTATCAGAACTGCGAATGATTTTGTACCCTTTGCCTTTCTCTCGATAAAGGAATTGTATATTTTTCTGTACATTAATAATGCATTGTTCCGGTTGTCGCAAATGTATACAATTTTTCGTAATAAGGACAGCGGCAAATAAATATGCATGGTATTGATTTTGCAATTGATTCACGCCCAAACCATGCCTAATACCAACACCTGTACGGCCGTTTTTGTTAATGGCGGCTTTTCCACAAGCTGTGCAAAACAAAACTCGTTTGTGTACCCATTGTAAGGTAACTTAGTTATCCCACACACAGAGTCGAAAAACCAGATTTGTTTAATCCTGTTAAAATTTTCTAGGGCATGAAAAATCAAGTAAAGAAGACCGGCGGTCTGACGTTCCCGCGGCATTTCACCCGGGAAGGCGTGAGTCCTTTCGATCAGTTCGAGTATGACCTTCGTTCGTCCGTTATCCGCAACCCTGGCGGAGACGTAGTTTTTGAAATGAATAATGTGGAAGTGCCGAAGGGCTGGTCGCAGATCGCCACCGATATTCTGGCCCAGAAATACTTCCGGAAAGCCGGTGTTCCCCAGCCCGACGGCTCCCTGGGAAGGGAAACGTCCGTCCGCGAGGTGGTCCACCGCATGGCCAACTGCTGGCGCGCATGGGGAGAACGCTACGACTACTTCGCCTCCGCCGCAGATGCCCAGGTATTTTACGAAGAACTGGCTTATTGCATGCTCAACCAGGCCTGTGTTCCCAACTCCCCGCAGTGGTTCAATACCGGCCTCTACGAAAGCTATGGCATCAAAGGGAAGCCCCAGGGCCACTATTATGTGGACCCCAAAACCGAGAAACTGCAGAAATCCACCTCCGCATACGAACGCCCGCAACCCCACGCCTGCTTCATCCTGAGCGTGGACGACGACCTGGTGAACGACGGCGGCATCATGGACCTCTGGGTCCGCGAAGCCCGGATCTTCAAATACGGCTCCGGCGTGGGCACCAACTTCTCCCGCATCCGCGGCGAAAATGAGAAACTCGGCGGCGGCGGGTCCTCCTCCGGCCTCATGAGCTTCCTCAAGATCGGCGACCGCGCCGCCGGCGCCATCAAATCCGGCGGCACCACCCGCCGGGCGGCTAAAATGGTCTGCCTCGACCTCGACCACCCCGAAATCCTCCAGTTCATCAACTGGAAAGTAGAGGAGGAAAAGAAAGTAGGCGCCCTTATCAACGCCGGCTACGCCTCCGATTACGAAGGTGAAGCCTACCGCACCGTGTCGGGCCAGAACTCCAACAACTCCGTCCGCATCCCCAATACCTTCTTCCATGCCCTGGAAGCGGATGGCGAATGGAACCTGACCGCACGTACCACTGGTAAGGTGATGAAATCGGTGAAAGCCAGCGACTTGTGGAACCAGATCGCCTATGCGGCCTGGCGTTGCGCCGACCCCGGCACCCAATACGACACCACCATCAACGAATGGCATACCTGCCCGCAAGGCGGCCGCATCAACGCCTCCAACCCCTGTTCCGAATACATGTTCCTCGATAACACGGCTTGCAACCTGGCTTCCGTGAACCTCCGCCGCTTCTTCGACGAAGGCACCAGCCGGTTCGACGTGGAAGGTTTCGAATATACCGTGCGCTTGTGGACCGTGGTGCTGGAAGTTTCCGTGCTCATGGCGCAGTTCCCCTCCCGCGAGGTGGCGGAGCTGAGCTACCAGTACCGCACCCTGGGACTGGGATACGCCAACCTGGGCAGCATGCTCATGGTGAGCGGCATCGCCTACGACAGCGAAGAGGCCCGCGGGATCGCGGGGGCGATAACGGCGATCATGACGGGCGTTTCCTATAAAACGTCCGCCGAAATGGCCGGGCACCTCGGCGCTTTCCCGAAATATGCGGAAAACAAACAGGATATGCTCCGCGTGATGCGCAACCACCGCGCGGCGGCGTACGACGCCATCGAGGCGTACGAAGGGCTGGAGATCCGTCCGCAGGGCATTAACGCCCGCTATTGCCCGGATTACCTCCTGACAGCGGCTACCAAGGCCTGGGACGATGCGGTGAAGCTGGGTGAGCAGTATGGTTACCGGAATGCGCAGGCAACGGTGATCGCGCCTACCGGCACCATCGGGTTGGTGATGGATTGCGATACCACGGGCGTGGAACCCGATTTTGCGCTGGTGAAGTTCAAGAAACTATCCGGTGGCGGGTATTTCAAGATCATCAACCAGTCTATTCCCTCTGCGCTGCAACACCTTGGGTATAAAGACAATGAGATCAAGGCTATTGTAGACTATGCGAAAGGGACGGGCAGCTTCGGCGGGGCGCCTTACATCAACCCGCAGACGCTCAGCGAGAAAGGGTTCATCGGCGATGAGCTGAAGAAGCTCGACACGGCCGTGGCCTCATCTTTCGACATCGCGTTCGTTTTCAATGTGTATACGTTAGGGGAGGAATGCCTGCAACGGCTGGGCTTCAAGCCGGAGCAATATTTCAACATGGAATTCAGCCTGCTGCACGAACTGGGCTTTACCGACGAGCAGATCGAAGCGGCGAACGATTACGTGTGCGGTACGATGACCGTGGAAGGCGCGCCTTATCTGAAGGATGCACATCTGCCCGTGTTCGACTGCGCCAATAAATGCGGCAAGAAAGGCGAGCGTTATATCCATCCCCACGGGCATATCCGGATGATGGCAGCGGCACAGCCTTTTATTTCGGGCGCTATTTCCAAGACCATCAACCTGCCGAACGAGGCGGTGGTGGAGGAGATCGCGGATTCCTACAAACTGAGCTGGGAATTGGGGTTGAAAGCCTGCGCGCTCTACCGCGATGGTTCCAAACTGAGCCAGCCGCTCAGCAACAAGAGCGATAAAAGGAAGAAAACCACCGAAGCGGAAGCACCTGCTGCGGAAGCTGCGCAGATCATCGATATGAACCAGCTCACGATCGACGAGCTGCTGGAAGAGCTGAACAAGCGCATGACCGCCAGCACCGACACGTCGCTGAAACGGGCACTGTCGCGGATCGTGGAGCGCAAGACGCTGCCGGCCAAACGGCGCGGGTTTACGCAGAAAGCGAAAGTGGGCGGCCAGCCGATCTTCGTGCGCACGGGCGAGTATAATGACGGAACGCTCGGGGAGATTTTCATTGACCTGGCGAAGGAGGGTTCCACGCTGCGGAGCCTTATGAACTGTTTCGCGATCGCTGTGAGCGTGGGGCTGCAGTACGGCGTGCCGCTGGAGGAATTCGTTGACAAATTCGTGTTTACGCGCTTCGAGCCCGCCGGTATGGTGGACCATCCGAATATCCGTTCGGCCACTTCGCTGATCGATTATATTTTCCGTGTGCTGGGTTATGAATACCTGGGCCGTACGGATCTCGTGCATATCCTGGAAGCGCCGGGGAATACAGGGGAGGACGAGTGGGACGAAGAGCCTGCCGCTCCCGCTGCAAAGCCGGCGCTGTCGAACGTACGGATCGTAGGCAATAAATCGGAAGCGCCGGGCCCGAAAGCCGCCAAAGCCCAGCCTGTAGGGGCTGCGGGCAGCGAAGGCGGAACGCAGGAATACATGCGCAGCATGCAAAGCGACGCGCCGGCATGTAACACCTGCGGGCACATAACGGTTCGTTCCGGCACCTGCTACAAATGCCTGAATTGCGGGAATAGCATGGGTTGTAGCTGATCTGTTCAGGACTTTTTAACAAGTAACCGCCCTCCGCTGCAATTTAGCCGCATCGTGAAAGCAGCCATGGTAGCGGGTTTGATAGAGATAAATAATCTTGTTACTTTGTTAATTATTTGTTATTCACCTTCGAAAATTTCAAATAAAGTTAACATCGATATACCTTTGTATACAAATAGGGTTTTCATAGGATAGTAACAAATTGAGGGCGCTTTTCTAAGTGCCCTTTTTCTTTTCAAACCCTTGAAGGCTGCGGTTTTCACGCATGCGGCATTTCCCAACTCCTTTCACATTTTTTTAAGAATTCCTGTACCGGAAAATGCATTTTCCGCGTTGCGGAATTTCGTTCCGTTTAATTTTTTCCGGAGATCAAATTTTTTTGTGCGGTATTTGCTTTCAGATGATTTTTCACTGCGCCGCTGCGGCAGTCAAATGAAACATCTTGCAATAAATACCGGTTAAGTCAAGAGTATTTTCAGTCCTTACCTGGGAATGAACACCTTGCACTTGATAATTTTGAACCTGGAATCATCAAATCTTCCATCCAAACGCGACCATTACATATGTGAGAATTTCCCGGACGCATTGAATCTGGGGATTTTAGGAGAAGAGGGAACTTTCATTAACAATTAACGGAGGGGATGCAAAACCGTTTTTGTCCAGCGGTTGCTTTTTTGTTGAATTTCCTTCAAAAAATAGTCCTTCAATTTCAAAATATTCATTTTTAACGCTGATTTTTGAGGAATTTGAATATTAAAAGTAAATCGTTTGTAGTTATTGTATTTATTTTATATTTGTTAAAGTATTAATTTTTTATATGGTTACTGTCCTATGAAAAACCAAAAATTCCTACACCGCGAGAATCTTCTTGCAAAGTAAATGACTCTCGAAAGCAATGGATTATTCCATTGCTTTTGTTTTTTCAGCCGGTGCGGGAATTAAAAATCAAACGGGGAGCAGTTCGCGGAAATGAAATCGGGTATCCCAGGCCAGGGGTTTCTCTTCCTCCCCGCCATCTTCCTGGAAACAATTATCCTCCTTTTTATAGCAATCGTCGCCATTGCGGGCCGGCGCATACGTGCGCGTCACCGTTTCGCCCATACGGAACGGGACCGGGGAACTGAAAATAGGCCCGTCGTACACGAAACTGTGGAACTCGCCGTTTTCCCCGCAAGGGTCTACCCCGGCTGGCAGATCGGCCAGGAACGCCGCATCGAACTCCCGCCCGGCAAATTCCGCCGGCAGGAACCTGTCGTTCACGCAAACGATCACTGCTTTAAAACCTGCCGCAATAAAATCCTGCGCCAGCTGCGCACTGTCGCGCTTCCAAAGCGGGAAAACGCCTTCCATGCCTGCCTTCGCCAGCTGCGATTCGCGGTAGGCCCGGAGGTCTTCCAGGAAAATATCCCCGAACACCGCCCGGCGGATACCTTCCCGCTGGTATCCTTCCAGCGCCTCGTTCATGATCCGGTTGTAATCTTCCATCGAGGCGTTTTCGGGGAGGAACGCCTTTTTCAGGGGCAAACCCGTCCGCCGCGCCTGCTCGTCGAGCAACACCTCCTGCACCCCGTGCATCGATACCCGGCGGTACGCCTCGCTCAGGGTCGTAAATAGCCCGCGGACATTCACTTCGCCCGACTGTTGCAGTTGCCAGAGGGCGAAAGACGCATCTTTCCCCCCGCTCCAATTGATATATGCTTCCATTTCACGTAAAATTATTGTATTTCCGGGGCATAAACGGGGCGGGAAGGCTATATTTGACTACCTAAACCGCACCCTCATGCGCCTGATCCCCTGCCTCATCCTGGCTATCCTGTTTTCCTGCACCTTCGCCTCCGCTCAACAGCAAAACCTCGTTTCCGGCCCCATGACCGGATCGATAGAACTGCGTGATGTGATCGTCTGGGCCGAAGTGTCCGCCGCCGCCAAAAAGGTGGCAGTCCGCTACTGGCCGCAGCAACAGCCCGGAAAAGCCCTGTCCCAAAACTGGACGGGCCCGCTGGGCAATGCCTACAATCCCGTCAAGATCCAGCTCCGCAACCTGGCGCCGGGCACATTATATAGATATGAGCTCCTGGTAGACAATATCTCCGTCAGGAAGTCATCTTTCCAAACCAAAACCCTCTGGCAGTACCGCATGCCCGCGCCGGATTTCACCTTCCTTACCGGCTCCTGCGCCTATTTCAACGAAGAAGGCTTTGACCGGCCGGGGAAGCCCTACGGCAAAGATTCCTCCATCTTCCTCACCATGACCAAAGAAAAAGCGGATTTCATGCTCTGGCTGGGCGATAACTGGTACACCCGGGAAGTGGATTACCATTCCGCACCCGGACTGGCTTACCGCGCCCACCGCGACCGCTCCCTGCCCGTGCTGCAGCCTTTCCTTTCGGCCATGCCGCATTACGCCATCTGGGACGACCACGATTTCGGCCCCAACGACGCTTCCAAAGCCTATATTTTCCGCGACGAAAGCCGGGAGATCTTCAGGGACTACTGGCCCAACCCCACCTTCGGGCAGGATGATAAAGGCATTTATACCCAGTTCAGTTTCAGCGATGTAGACTTTTTCCTGCTCGACGGCCGCTATTTTTCCAGCGGTTCCCGGATGCCCGACAGCACCGGCGGCCAGCCCAACCCGGAAAAGAAGATGTACGGAGACGCGCAGATGGAGTGGCTGCGTAACGCCTTATTGCAGAGCAATGCCCGCTTCAAGGTGATCGCCACGGGGAGCCAGGCGCTGAATATTTATTCCCGCTGGGATAGTTTTCATCACTTTCCTGTTGAATATTGTTCGTTTATGAACTGGCTGCAGGAGGTGAACGTTCCGGGGATCGTGTTTTTAACCGGCGACAGGCACCATTCTGAAGTGATCCGGTTCGACCGGCCGGGTAATTATCCCCTGTACGACATTACAAATTCCCCGCTGACGTCGGGGGAGGCGGCGCCGTCGGGGAATGAGGTGAACAGCCCGATCCGGGTGCCGGGAACGCTGGTAGTGACGCAGAACTACAGCAGGATCAAGGTGTTCGGTCCGCAGAACGACCGCAAAATGGCGGTGGAATTCGTGGACGGAAAGGGGCAGGTGCTGGGGAAATTCGAGGTGAGGGCTAATGATTTGAAAAAATAATTGGGGGGACGCTGCAACTTTTCCAGTGGCGGGTCGTCTTTTTCATACAGGCCCCGGGAGTTGGTCACCTGACCAGCACTGTTGGTACCGTAAATCTACGGATTCGTCAAAAGGGCTTTTATTATACCAGTTATTTTGTATTTTTAGGTCATTAAACATTTACCCTTATGAAAAAGCTGTTGTTTTTGTTGGCAATCGGGACAGTCGCTTCGACTGCGGTGTTCGCCCACAACGGCGATAAGACGAACAATAACGGCGAGAAGAATGAAAAGGGCACCGCCGCCACTGCCAGCAAGGCCAGGGTATCCAACCGGCTGGAGGAGATCCTGTGGACGGTTCCGCAGTCCAAAGTGGAAAAGGTGGATGAATCCGACATGCAGAAAGCCATGGTGGATTTGTACAAATGGTATTTACAGAACGAAACCCGCATACAGAATGATCCTTCGCTGAAGCTGGATCCGAAGGACCAGATCGTGGCTCCTTTCAAGGTTGACCCCAAGGTGCTGCAGCAATATATGCAGTTCATCAAGAAGAATTTTCCCGGGCTGAACGAAGATGATCTGAGCGACAAGCGCACGGCATCCAAATCCCGCAAAACCGCGCCTGTATCCACTTGCGACGATCTCGACGTTCCCATGCCATTGACAGCTTCGAAATAATTTCGTAAGTTCGTTTAATGCATTTGCTCCAGTTTACCTACAAGAGGGAAGAAGTTATCAGTGCATTACGGTTCCATTTTTTACGCAGAGGCGAGATCAGGGTTTTTAGAGTAACGCTGATCATCCTGTTATTGGCTACCGTGATCGGATATGTGTTTCGCATGGTGAATTTCAACGCGATGCTTGGGATTGTGCTGATGATGATAATCCTGGGCTGGGCATTCTGGTACCTGCTTCCGGTTTCCACTTACAATAAAGCCGCCACTTTCAGGGATAATATCCGTTTGCGGTATAACGACGAGGGCATGGCCATCTACACTGGCCAGGGCGAGCGCAGCATGTCGTGGCGCAGCTTCAGCCAGATCGTGGAAACGCAGTCGTTTTTCTTTCTCTACCGCGACAAGCGTTCTTTTTTCCTCATCCCCACCAGCGCTTTCGAGAACGACGAAGCGCACCTGCAGTTCAGGGAACTGATGCAGAAGACGTTTTCGGATTACAGCCGCAAGGCCAGGGGTTGATTACAGTTTCCGGTACATTTCGATATGATCGATGCCCACTTCGGTGAAGATTTCGCCGCGGGCGGAATAGCCGTTTTTCTCGTAGAAGGGGCGGGCAACGTCGCGGGCATGCATGGTCAGTTCCGAGAAACCTTCCTTGCGGGCCTGCTCTTCGGCGAAGCGCAGAATTTTACTTCCGGTTCCTTTGCCCTGCTGGTTTTCGTCCACCGCCATCTGCCGCAGCTGGATCACGTTATCGTTGACCGGCGTGAGGATGCAGCAGCCTACGATCTGCTTACCGTCGAAGCTCCCGATGAGGAAATCATGCATTTCCTGCCGGAGGTATTCCGTCGAGAAAGTGAGGCCCAGGGGGCGGCGGAGGATGTTGTCGCGCAGCACGACCATGTCGTGATAGTCGCAGCTGCCGTATTCGATGAGGCGGATGTCGGGCATAATGCGAAGGTACGGCAGTTTACCAAATGACGTTGCCGGTAAAGGGTTTGCCGGCATAATCCGGGAACGGTCGGACTTTGGCGAGTACTTTCGTGCGGACGTTGTATTCCCAAACGTGGGGATCTTCGAACCAGGGATCCTCGAGCACCAGGAGCGTGTCCGGACCGGACTGGCGCAGGTCGTGGGCCGAGCTGAATGCGATGGTTTGGATGCTGCCGTTGTGCCAAACGGCGAAAGACTGGTACCCTCCCACGGCGGCCCAGGTTTCGTCGTGGCTGATGATTCCGCATAATACGTCGCCGTAAAACCAGTCGAGGTAAGTGACCTTTTGCAATGAAAGGTTCAGCAGGTAAGCATTTTCGGAAAGGCTCATCAGGATCAGCTGATCCGTGTGGGCAAACTTTGCGTCGGAGTGGATGGTCCTTGAGCCGGTGCATGGCATTTTCAGTGCGCCCTGGTAAAGGCGTTCGAACAGTTCGGTTTCCGTGAACATGAATATAGGGCTGATTGGTTGGCCCCAATATAATAAAATGCTGGTTTAAACCGGAATGCTTTCGAACCAGGATAAGATCACCGGCGCCACGGAACGCACTTCCAGCAAGGGATCTGTGATATCGAGCGCGTTGGGGTGCGTGTCTGTACAAATAAGTTTTTCCACCAGCCCGCTGTCCGCGATCTTGCGGTAGCCGTTGCCGGCGAAAATACCGTGGGTGGTGATAACGCCGATGGAGGAGGCGCCGGCATGGCGGTATGCCTGTGCGGCGTTGAGCAGCGAGCCGCCGGTACGGATCATATCATCGTAGATGATGACCAGCGTATCCTGCACGTTGGCGCTGATGGCGGTAACGTGCGTTTCTTCCCCCGACACCCTTTTTTTGAACACGAAAGCGGCCTGCACGCCGAGGTCGTTGGCCAGGGATTCCACCCATTTGGCCCTGCCGGAATCGGTGCTTGCCAGCACGAAAGGCCTGCCGCCCGCGATATCCAGCGCCGCCTGCTGGACGATGGATTTGGCGTAAAGGTGCACCGGCCGCACGTTGCTTTCAAAATAATGCGAGATGCCGTCCACATGCAAATCGATCATGATCACGCGGATGCCGTTGGAAGCGGCGGGGAGTGCGGAGAACAGGGTGGCACGGGTTTTGGCTTTTACGATTTCCCCGTATTGCACGGCTCTTTCCATGGTGGAATACCCGAAATAGGGGATCACGAGGTTGACGCAGAGGGCGCCGTACTGGATACAGCCGTTGGCGATGTCGAACAATTCCAGGGTTTCCTTGTCGTCGATCGTTCCGCCGATGAGCACTACTTCCTTCCCGGTAACGCCGGAGGTTATACGATGGTAATGCTCCCCGTCGGGGAAGTCGCGGATGGAAAGGAGCCCCGGTTCCCAATCGTCCGGAGCGATGGCGAGCAGCCGCTCTTTCAGATATTGGTACCTTTGTGTGGAAAAGACGATTTTACGGGCCATGGCTTGAATTTCAGGAGTTTCCCGAAATTATAGCAAAAGCGTCAGGCTTATAAATTATTTTTAACGTTTCATTTGAGCCCGGAACGTTAAATTTGAGAGCATAGTATGAAGCAATTTCTGTTAAGATACGCTGTAGCGGCGGGCGTTTTATGCTTCGTCGGGCTGCAGGAGGCAAAGGCGCAGGCGGTACGGCTGATGGGTATGATCACCGACGCGGATACGCGCACCGGTCTCCCCGCGGTAAGCGTATGGAACAAACGTTCCGGCATGGGAACGGTGTCCAACGAGTCGGGCCGGTATTATATCGAAGCCCTGCCGGGGGATACCATCGAGTTTTCAAGCCTCAGCTATGTACGTGCGGCCTTCGTGGCGCCGGGCATTTCCTCCACCCGGAACGTGGAGCTGCAGCGGCATATCATGGGGCTCCAGGGCGTCAATATCCGCGGCCGCATCTACAAACAGGATTCACTTGCCATTCGGGAAGAATATGAGAGATATTTTGGATATAAGCGCCCCGGCGCGATGGATGTGCTGAAAACACTGCCGTCGAACCCCATCACCGCGCTTACCTACCTCGTTCCCAGCCGCGCCCGCAAGCGCAAGGAGAAGTTCGGCGAACAGCTGAAGTACTGGGAAGAAGAAAAGCATATCGATTACCGCTACAACCACGACCTGGTGGCCAGGGTCACAAAGCTGGAAAGCCCCGAACTGGATTCGTTCATGCTCGCTTACCGGCCGCCGTACAGTTTCCTGCTCAATGCCACGGAATACGACCTGCTGTTGTTCATCAAGCAATCGTTCGAGCGGTACCAGAAAAACAAAGGCCATCTCAGGAAAGACACGATCGAATAGTATTTACCTTATTCACATAAAAAAGCCCGGAAGCATGAAACTTCCGGGCTTTTTGTTTTTATCTGCGGGGAGATTATTTAAGTATCGATCCTTTCAGGCGCATCAGTTCCGTTTCCGCCACCTTGGTATTGTAGCGTGCCTGGATGAGGCGGTAGGCGGCCAGTTCGAGGCTTTGCTGCGCTTCTTTCACTTCGAGCGTGGTAGACACGCCCTGCCGGAAGCGTTCCAGCGCCACCATGGTATTTTCGCGGGCGAGGTCTACGCTTTCCTGCTCCAGTTCCAACGCCATTTTATAGTACTCGTAATCGCGGAAAGCGTTGCGCAGCTGCAGGTTCACGAGAGAAGCCTGGTTGTCGAGCGCGATTTGCTGGTATTCGATGTCGAGCTTCGCGGCTTTGTATGCGCGGTGCGAATTGAGGCCGTTGAAGATGGGCACGGTGGCGGAAAAACCATAGTTCATGCCACGGTTCTGGTTGAAGATGGGGCTGAACTGGTTGATGGCGGCGCTCGCGCGCGACTGGTTGAAGTTATACGCCGAGTTGAAAGAAAGCACCGGGAAGAAGTCGCCCTTTCTTTCCTTCAGCGTGATCCGCGAAATCTCCAGGTTCTGGCGGGATATCTGCAACTGCGGGTTCGTCTGCTGGATGTTTTCCAGGATCTGCCCGTAAGACATCTGCAGGTTCAGCGGGATGGTATCGTGTACATCGTAGTTCACGCTTTCGTCGGCGATGGCCAGCAACTGGTTCAGCGAAGCTTTGCTTTGCTCGATAACGGTTTGCTGGCGGAGCCAGTTGGCGCGCTGGGCATTGTAATCCACTTTCGCCTGCAGCCAGTCCGTTTTAGGCGCGAGGCCTGTCTGGAACTTGGCGTCGGAGAGCTTCACGCGCTCGTCGGAGATAGACATCTGCTCGGCCAGGGCGCGCAATTGCTGCTTCTGCTGCGCGATGTTGTAATAGCTGTTGATGATATTGGCGACTGTGTTTTCCACCTGGTTGCGGACGCTCAGCTCACCGAGGATTTCGATGGCTTGAATGCGCTGGCGGGTAGCGAACATTTTCAGGCCGTCGAACAACGTCCAGTTCAGGTTGACGGCTGCCTGCCATTGCTGGTTTTTAATGCCGGAGGTGTCGCGCTTGGAGCCGTTGCCGAATTCCTGCTTGGTAGCGGTGCGGGTCCAGGTTTTGGCGGCGGTGCCGTTGATGCGCGGCGCAAAAGCGAAGTTGGCGTAAGCGTTATCGTTGGCGGCCACTTCCGCATCGTTGCGCGCCATGCGGATGTCGTAGTTGTTTTTCAGCCCCAGGTCGATCGCCTGTTCCAGCGTGAGCACCTGTTGTGCCTGTGCGCCGCCGGCGGCGAGGAGGAGGATGAAGATGAATATCTGTTTCAGTTTCATTATTAGCATGTTTTAGGCGTGCGCGGCGGAAGCGGCTTCTTCAGGCACTTTCGATTCGGTTACCGCGTCTTCGAATTCCGTATTCTTTTTCCGGCGGCTCAGGAAGGTGTACACCGCGGGAATCACGTAGAGCGTGAGCACCAGCGAGAACATGATCCCGCCCACGATCACGATACCGAGCGGGATACGGCTGGTAGATGCAGCCCCAAGGCTCATCGCGATGGGCAATGCGCCCAGTGCCATGGCCAGCGAGGTCATCAGGATCGGGCGCAGGCGCATCACCGCTCCCTCGATAGCCGCTTCGGCTTTTTCCTTGCCCGCATCGCGCATGTGGTTGGCAAACTCCACGATCAAAATACCGTTCTTCGTCACCAGCCCTATCAGCATGATCACCCCGATCTGGGAGAAGATATTCCAGGTCTGGTTGAAAAGCTTCAGCGAAAGGAAGGCCCCGGCAAATGCCATGGGTACCGTCAGCATGATGATGAGCGGATCGATCCAGCTTTCGAACTGCGCAGCGAGTACGAGGTAAATGAGAATAAGCGCCAGCAGCAGTGCGAACATGGTGTTGGAACCGGATTCGGCATAGTCGCGGGAAGAGCCGCTCAGCGCGGTGTCGAACGAATTATCGATCACGCCTTCTTTTTCAAGGTTGGCATATATCTGGTTCATGGCGTCGATACCATCGCCGATGGTTTTGCCGGGCGCCAGGCCTGCGGAAATGGTGGCCGACTTCATACGGTTGTAGTGGTAAATTACCGGCGGGCTGGTTTCTTCCTCGATGGTCACGAGGTTATCCAGCTGGATGGCTTCGCCACGGGCGTTGCGGACGTAGATGCTTTGCAGGTCCACGGGGTCGTCGCGGTCGGCGCGGAACACCTGGCCCATTACCTGGTATTGTTTACCGTTGCGGATAAAGTAACCAAAGCGGCGGTTAGACAGTGCGAGCTGCAGGGTGGAGGAGATGTCTTCCACCGAAACGCCGAGCTCGCTGGCTTTCGCGCGGTTGATGTGGATGCGGAGCTCGGGTTTGTTGAACTTGAGGTCTACGTCTACCCCCTGGAACACCGGGTTGGCGCTGGCTTCTTCCACGAAGCGGGGCACTACGGAAGAGAGTTTCTCGAAGTTTACGTTCTGCAATACGAAGGCAACGGGCAAACCGCCTCTGCGGCCTACCTGGATGGTCTGCTGCTCGATGGCAAACACCCTGCCCTGCGGGAACCGGTACATATTACGGTTCACCATGTTCACGATATCTTTCTGCGAACGCAACCGCTCGTTGGGTTCTGTCAGCGTCACGAAAGAGAAGGCCGTATTCACGGAACCCGCACCGGAGAAGCCCGGCGCCGTCA
>NZ_CALNBI010000476.1 GCF_937874145.1 uncultured Chitinophaga sp.
GGAATACCATGAAGCATTCGGCGGGGTTCTGGGGGATGTCGAGCCCGTCGATGGCGACCATGAGTTTCTTACGGATGATATTGGCGGCGAAGTGTTCCTGTGCGGGGATAACGCAGTCTACCAGCCAGAGCAGGCCGATGCGTTCCAGGTAAGGGTAGATGACTTTGAGGATGCATTGCTCGAAGCCCATGCGGAGCAACACGTTATGGAAGATCTTCTCGAAGCGGATCTGGTCGAAATCGATCATCGCTTCCACCAGCTGGTTGATGTAAACCTGGTAGAGGTGGTTGCCCTTGTGCCCGGTTTCTTCCAGCGAAAGCTGCTTTATTTCCTCCTCCGTCATCCCTACGATCTTCGAAATCTTGTAACCATGACGGTACAGGTACGCAATGCGCATGATGTGCTTCAGGTCGCCATTGTCGTAGACGCGATGATTCGTGTCTTTCCGCTTGGGACGAAGCACATTGTAGCGCTGCTCCCATATTCGGATGGTATGCGCCTTGATGCCGGTCAGGCTTTCAATGTCTTTTATCGTAAAGCTGTTCAAAGTCCTGGATATAGAATTAAACAAAAATAGAAATAAAGTGGTTCAACCGTTGTTTTCAAATGGAAACTTACGTGGTATTTTTTAAGAAAACTTTATCTTCAGAAAAAACAGCTGACAATTAACAGAATATTATATTTGTTGATAAAATAAACTAAAACACATCGCATGAACCTGGTATTTTGGAAGAAGAAGGACGGCCAGCCGAAGAAAAAGAAGTCCGCGGTGCGGGAATGGCTGGATGCTGCCATCTTCGCCATTATTGCGGCCACCCTGATCCGGACCTTTATTTTCGAAGCCTACACTATCCCTACGCCTTCCATGGAGAAAACGCTGCTGGTCAACGATTTTCTCTTCGTGAGCAAAGTTAGTTACGGTCCGCGCATCCCCATGACACCGCTTTCCGTTCCCTTCACCCATCATACCCTTCCGCTGACCAAATACACCAAAGCTTATTCCGAAGCCGTGCAGTGGAAATACCGCCGTTTGCCCGGATTCTCCGAAATCAAGCGGAACGATGTGGTGGTGTTCAACTTCCCCGAAGGCGATACTGTGGCCCTCGAAGTACAAGAAAACACCGTTTACTCCGATCTTGTTCGCACGCAGGGCCGGGAATCTGTATGGAACAGCTACCGCGTGATCTCCCGCCCGGTGGATAAACGCGAAAACTATATCAAACGTTGCGTGGGCATCCCGGGAGACAGCCTCATGATCCGCGACGGCATCGTAGTGGTGAACGGCGTAGCCGAAACCCCGCCGCCCGACGGTGAGCGGTTCTACACCGTACAAACCCGCGACGGCGGTTCCCTCAACCCCATGCGCCTCGAAGAACTGGGCATCGACGAATATAACGGCGGCAACCAGCTGAATATGACCCCCAGCCAGGCGAAAGCCGTGGAAGGCCTGGGTGAAGCCGTAACCGGCGTTACGCCCATCATCGACGACTGGGGCATGGACGTATGGCCGCATGACACCGCGAATTTCAAATACTCCATCGATAATTTCGGCCCGATCTATATCCCGAAGAAAGGCGCTACCGTGAAGCTGGACAGCGCTTCCATCAACATGTACCGCCGCATTATCGGGGTGTATGAAGGCAATACGCTGGAGGAAAAAGGGCCCAACCAGTTTTTCATCAACGGCCAGCCCGCCACCACTTATACCTTTAAAATGGACTATTACTGGATGATGGGCGACAACCGCCACCGTTCCCTTGATTCCCGCTTCTGGGGATACGTGCCGGAAGACCACATAGTTGGCAAAGCCTGGCTGATCTGGATGAGCTACGGCCAGAACGGCATCCGCTGGAGCCGCCTTTTCCGCACGATCAGATAGTAAAGCACCTTTTCATCATATCGGCAGTCGCGCCCGCCATCCCGGAAAAAATGTACTTTCGGGTCCGCAGCGCGACTGCTTTTTTTATGTAAACGCCCGCCCATGGAAACAAAAACCCGGCACATCATCGAGTTCGAGACCTATGCGGACAGCAGTGCGCTTCCGCCCGAAGACGCCGCCCTGCTCCGCCAGGCCCGCAACGCCACGAAAGACGCCTACGCGCCTTACTCCCGTTTCCGGGTAGGGGCTGCCGCACTGCTCGAAAGCGGGGAAGTGCTGACGGGCACCAACCAGGAGAACGCCAGTTATCCGGTAGGGATCTGCGCAGAGCGGACCGTCCTTTCCGCTGCATCCAGCCTGTACCCGAACCTGCCCGTGCTGGCCATCGCCGTGAGCTACGACAACGAGCTGGCGCCTTCCACCGAGCCCATCGCACCGTGCGGCATTTGCCGGCAGACGCTCATGGAGTACACCACCCGGTTCTCACGGCCTATCCGGCTGATCCTGGCGGGGCTTACGGGGAAGGTGATCGTGGTGGCTGACAGCACCGATCTCATGCCTTTATCATTTTCTGCAAAAAGTATGAAATAAATTATATATATTTGGTTCGGTGCCTTAGCACATTGAACCATGTTCCTATACCGCTGTATCCTTATCCTATGCCTCGCCGGCGCGGTTTCTGAGCCGATGGCCGCTGCGGTTCCTCCATCCGGGGGCGACCGTGCTACCGATTTATACAAAAAGGGAGAACAATGCATGCTGGAAGGCCGGCTGGATGATGCGGAGCGTTGCTTTGCGGACGCCATCGGGGCCAACCGGAAATATGCTGCGCCTTACCTGCAACTGGCGATTTTGCACCGGTTGCGGCAGCAGCGCGAGCTGGCCCGGCAGCAATACCTGCAATTGCTGGCGGAAGTGCCGGAGGAACGTTATGCCATGGCGGGGCTGGCGGAAGTGTATTACGAGGAAAAGGCCTGGGAAGATGCGCTCACCTGGGCCCGGCGCGCCCAGGAGCTGGAGGTCCCGCATATGGACGCGATCATCGGCATGAGTTATGCCTCGCTCGACCATGCCGCCGAGGCTATCCGGGCGCTGGAGCGTTCGCTGGCGGAAGACCCTTTACAGCCTATGATCACCAAAACGCTGGCACGCCTCTATGCGCAGGAGGAGAATTACGGCGCGGCGCTCAGAATTTACGAAAAAGCACTGAAGGCAGATAGTACGTCTGCGGATTTATATTTGGAATCAGGAATGATGCATTTTAACATGGAAAACTACAAAAACGCCGCCGGCGCATTCGAAATGGCAGCCAGGTACGGAACTTCCGGCGATGCAGATCTTTATGTAAACCTGGGTACGGCCTACCTGCAACAGGCCGCTTACGTCAACGCCATCCACAATTTTCAGAAAGCATTGCAGCTGCGGAGCTCCGATATCCGGATCATGCAACAGCTCGCCCATGCCTACTTCAAACAGCAGAATTACGTGCAGGCCGCCATGCAATGGAACAGGATACTCGTCCTGCAACCGCAGAACGCGTTCGCCATGTTCATGCTCGGCAAATCTTATATATGCTCGGGGGAAGTGGTGAAGGGGCAAAGCATCTGCGATCAGGCGATGCAGTTGCATTAACGCAACAGGCTGAATGAAATGTCAATGACAGGCGTCATTGACATTTCGGCAGTTTATTAATTTTCTACATTCTTTCAGGAACCCGGATGCCCAGGAACTTCATGGATTGCCGGATGGTATTGGCGGTCAGCGAAGCGATCTGCAGGCGCAGCTTGCGTTTATCTTCGCTTTCGGCATCCCGGACGGAGTAAATGTATTTCCCGCTTTCTTTTTTGGCGTAGAACGAGTTGAAGGTTTGCGCCAGGAGGAAGGCGTAGTTCGCGATCACGGAGGGGCTCAGTTCGCGGCCGGCTTCCGCCAGCACTTCACCGAACTGCTCGTTGATCTTGATCAGTTCCTTTTCCATGGGCAGGAGGGAGCCGGTATGGCGATATGCAGCCAGGGACGATAGGTCTTCCGCCGAGAATTCGCGAAGGATCGAGCGGATACGGGCGTGGCTATATTGAATGAACGGCCCGGTGAAGCCATGGATATCGATCGACTCTTCCGGGTTGAACACCATTTTCTTTTTGGGGTCCACTTTCAGGAGGAAGAATTTCATAGCGCCCAGCCCGATCGTTTCGTACAGGTCGCGCAGCTCTTCTTCCGAGAAATCTTTCACTTTACCGAGCTCTTCGGTGTATTTGGCGGCAGTGCTCACCATTTCCTCCACCAGGTCGTCTGCGTCCACTACGGTGCCTTCGCGGCTTTTCATCCGGCCGTGCGGCAGTTCCACCATGCCGTAGGAGAGGTGGGAGATACCGTCGGCCGAGGGTTCGCCGAGCTTCTGCATGATGAGTTTCAGCACTTTGAAGTGGTAATTCTGCTCGTCGGCCACCACGTAGATGCTTTGGTCCATCTGGTAGTCGTCGTATTTCAGGCGGGCGGTGCCGATGTCCTGGGTGATGTAAACGGAGGTGCCGTCGCCGCGGAGCACGAGCTTTTCGTCGAGCCCGTCGGCGGTGAGGTCGATCCAAACGGAGTTATCGGCTTTTTTGAAGAAAACGCCCTTGCGGAGGCCTTCTTCCACCACATCTTTCCCCAGCAGATAGGTATTGCTTTCGAAATACATCTTGTCGAAATCGATGCCCAGGCGCTTGTACGTCTTTTCAAATCCTTCGTACACCCAGCTGTTCATCGTTTGCCAGAGGGCGCGGACTTCCGGGTTGCCGGCTTCCCACTGCTGCAGCATTATTTTGGCTTGCTGCATTATTTCGGTGCGGTTGCGGGAAAGTTCTTTGATTTCGTCTTTGATCTTGCCGGATTTCTCAGTATCCGCCTGCACTTCCGGTTTGTGCAGGGCAGTATGGAGTTTGGTGATCCTTTCCAGCTGCTCGCCCTCAAAATCTTTGAAATTGCCTTCCAGAACGCGGGAAATGATCGGTTCGGCCTGGTCGCGGAGGATCGATTCGAAATGAACGTAGTAATCGCCCACCAGGTGGTCGCCTTTTACGCCCGTAGATGCCGGCGTATCGCCATGGGCGAAGAGCTGCCAGGCGAGCATGGATTTGCAGATATGGATGCCGCGGTCGTTCACCAGGTTGGCCTTGATCACCTCGTTGCCGTTGGCTTTGAGGATCTCGGACACGGAGAAGCCCAGGAAGTTGTTGCGGAGGTGCCCCAGGTGGAGGGGTTTGTTGGTATTGGGGGAAGAATATTCCACCATCACTTTTTTGCCGTTGGCGGGCTGCTGGCCCACATGAACGTTATGGTGCGCATCCTGCACGAACGCCGTCCAGAACTGGTCGTGAACGGTGAGGTTGAGGAAGCCTTTTACTACATTGAAACCGGCCACGAGGTCCGGGTGGTTTTCCGCCAGCCAGGCGCCGAGGGCATGCCCGGTTTCTTCAGGCTTCTGGCGGCTGAATTTTGTAAAAGGGAACACAACGATGGTATATTCTCCCTCGAATTCTGGCTTGGTGGTGTTGACAGATACATCCGCCGCAGTGAAAGGCTGCTGGTACAGCGCCTGTACTGCCGCCGCGGCGGCTTGTTTAATGGAAGCAACTACGCTCATGAAAATGCTATTGTAATGGTAGAGGGCAAAGGTAACGATCAGGAAGGGCAAAAAAAAGAGCAGCGGCCATGCGGCGCGCTGCTCCGGGTTTTACAGGCTAATACCTTTATTATTTTTTCAGGCTGAACTTGCCGAAGGTGTAAGACAGGCCGAACTGCGCTACGGAGTTGGCGTGCTTGTCGTCGCCGTCGGCAGCGTTGGTGAGCCCGAAATTATATCGTGCGTTTACACCCAATCCAAAGTCGAAATCATACCCAAGACCGAAGCCCAGGCCCAGATCCACGCCACGGTAATTTTCGCCCACGTCAAAGGAATTACCGTCGTTTTTCACTTTGGCGGCTACCTTGAACCCGATCTGCGGACCGGCCTCCAGGTAGAATTCGGGGATGAAATGATACTGCGCCATGATGGGCAGGTTGATGTAATTAACGGCAACCGTATGGTTTTCGATGATAGGAGGATCGGCGACAAACCCCTGGCCGGAATACACCAGCTCCGGCTGGATGCTCCAGTTTTCTGTGAGGCCTACCCTGGCGAATCCGCCGAAATAGATGCCTGCGCGGGCTTTGGTTCTGTCTACATTCGTGAATTTGGCGACGTTAAGGCCACCCTTCAGCCCGAAATTTAATTGCTGGGCCCGGGCAGCCACGGAAAAGAGGCATACAGTCAGGAATAAGAGAATGGATTTTTTCATAATATGTTAAAATTGGCAGGGTTGATTTAACAAAATGCATGCCGGAGCGAAAAAAAAGGCCCTTCCGGAATACCGGAAGGGCCTTTGTCAGGTCATTATTTATACTGAAATACAGCTTTTTTAATAGATAGTGAATTCCACGCGGCGGTTCTGTTGCCGTCCCGCCGCCGTCTTATTGGTAGCGATGGGCTGATCCTGGCCGTAACCGGTGGCTTCGATGCGGCTGGGGTTGACGCCCTTGCCTACCAGGTAGGATTTCACGGATTCCGCCCGGTCTTTGGACAGGCGCATGTTAAGGGCGCGGTTGCCGGTATTGTCGGTATGGCCTGCCAGTTTGAGGCTGAGGTTTTTGCGGATGAGGAGCGCCGCCACTTCGTCGAGCGAAGCGTGGGATTTGGGCCGGATGTTGGATTTGCCGGTCTCGAATTCCAGGTTGTCGATGGCATTCCGAACCAGCCGGCGGTCGTCGTCGGTGATGATTACCTGTACGGGGCGGGCCGTGTCGGGCTTGGGCAGGGAGCATCCGGAGCCGTCTACCCTGTCGCCGGCTGGGGTGTTGGGGCATTTGTCGAAAATATCGGACACCCCGTCGCCGTCGCTGTCAACCTGCAGTTTTGCTACATCGGCGGCCAGTTTGGCGTTGTTGTTTTTCTCGGCTTCGAGCTCCAGGCGGAGTTGGTCGCGCTGGGCGAGCATGTCGTCGTACATGACGGCGGGGCCGTTATGCCATTGCAGCTGTGGTTTGGTGCGGGCGCCGAGGGCGAATTCGAGGCCGGCGTAGCCGTAGGAGAAGCGGTCTTTGGAGGGGCCGTAATTGAACCCGTCGAAATTGTCGGCGTCGAGGAAGTTCATCGTGTACCCGAGGTCGAGGTTCATGAAGTCGTTGAGCCTGAATTTGATACCAGCGCCAACGGGGATGATGAGCTCTTTGATGTTGCCGTCGGTTTTATATTCCATTTCGGAGCCGCCGGGCGGAGTGATCCTGGGGCTGTATCCTGCGAGGCCGCCGCCCACGGAGGCGTACAGCTGGGCAAGGGGTTGGCGGTAGGCCCAGTTGATGGACGCGAAATTGAACACGCCGGAAAGGGTGGCGGTCCATTTCAGCCGTGTTTCGAAAGATTCAACGTCGCGGCCGGGAGGGCGCCCGTTGCCGAGATCGCGGCTCTGATCGCCCTGGATGCGGCCGCCCATATAATCGGCGCGGAGGCTGAAGAAGTGCAGCAGCTGCCATTTGGCGTATGCGCCGTAGCCGTACCCGACCTTGGACTTGGTAAAGTCGTTGCTGCCTCCGATGAGGACCGAAGGGGCGGTGACGCCGCCGTTGATGCCGAGGGAAAAGGTCCGGTAATTCATGCCGCCGCCGCCGAAAAGGCTGCTGTGCTTGTTGGGGACGGGTTCGGTGGATTGGGCAACGCTAAGCAGGGGAGTGGCGGACATGGCGTAAATGACCCACCGTAACATGGTTTTTTTCATATGCATTGTCGGTTGTGTTCATATTTGAAAACAAAAAAGCAAGACGTGTGTTCTATCTTTAAGACATCTTTTTATTCTATATACAAAGCTGTTTGCGCGGAAACTGACATATTTACAGACTACCTGCCCTTGGCATAATCATTGACCAGAGAAGACAAGCCCGGTCCGCCGGGATACACTGTTTCACAAAGGAGAATTTTATTTTATGGGAAAAATCATAGGTATTGACTTAGGTACTACCAACTCTTGCGTTGCCGTAATGGAAGGCAACGAACCGGTAGTGATCGCCAATGACGAAGGGCGCCGTACCACCCCTTCGGTTGTGGCTTTTTTGAAGAACGGAGAAAGAAAGGTGGGCGACCCCGCCAAGCGCCAGGCCATCACCAATCCCGTTAACACCATCATGTCGGTAAAACGTTTCATGGGCCGTCATTTTGACGAGGTATCCAATGAACTGAGCCACGTGAGCTACAAAGTGGTAAAGGGCGACAACAACACTACCCGCATTGATATAGACGGCAGGCCGTATACTCCGCAGGAGATTTCGGCTATGATCCTTCAAAAAATGAAGAAAACGGCTGAAGATTATCTCGGCCAGGAAGTAACCGAAGCGGTTATCACCGTTCCGGCCTACTTTAACGACGCACAGCGCCAGGCGACCAAAGAAGCCGGCGAGATTGCGGGCCTCACCGTTCGCCGTATCATCAACGAACCTACCGCCGCCGCACTGGCGTATGGTATGGATAAAAAACACCAGGACAGCATGATCGCCGTGTTCGACCTCGGTGGCGGTACCTTCGACGTGTCCATCCTCGAATTGGGTGATGGCGTGTTCGAAGTGAAATCCACCAACGGCGACACCCACCTTGGCGGAGACGACTTCGACAAAGTGATCATGGACTGGCTGGCAGACGACTTCAAGAAAGACGAAGCCGTTGACCTGCACAAGGATCCCATGGCATGGCAGCGTCTGAAGGAAGCCGCTGAAAAAGCCAAAATCGAACTGTCTTCCTCCCAGGAAACCGAAATCAACCTGCCTTACATTACGGCTGTTGACGGCGTTCCCAAGCACCTGGTGAAGAAACTGACCCGCGCTAAATTCGAACAGCTGAGCGACAGCCTGGTGGAGAGAACACTGGAGCCCTGCCGTAAAGCGCTGTCCGACGCAGGTATCGAAATCAGCAAGATCGACGAAGTGATCCTGGTGGGCGGTTCTACCCGTATCCCCCGGATCCAGGAAGTTGTGGAGAAATTCTTCGGCAAGAAGCCGAACAGGGGCGTAAACCCCGACGAAGTAGTGGCTGTAGGTGCAGCGATCCAGGGCGGCGTACTCACCGGTGAGGTAAAAGACGTACTGCTGCTCGACGTTACCCCGCTTTCCCTCGGTATCGAAACCATGGGCGGCGTGATGACGAAGCTGATCGAATCCAACACCACCATTCCAACGAAAAAGAGCGAAGTGTTCTCTACCGCGGCTGACAGCCAGCCGAGCGTAGAAATCCACGTACTGCAAGGCGAGCGCCCCATGGCCAGCCAGAACAGGACGCTGGGCCGCTTCATCCTCAACGATATCCCGCCCGCACCGCGTGGCGTGCCCAAGATCGAAGTGGTGTTCGACATCGACGCCAACGGTATCCTGCACGTAACGGCGAAAGACCAGGGCACCGGCAAATCTCAGAACATCCGCATCGAAGCAGGCAGCGGCCTCAATAAAGATGAGATCGAAAAGATGAAAGCCGAGGCCAAGGCCAACGAAGCGGAAGATAAAGCAGCCCGCGAAAAGATCGAGAAGATCAACCAGGCCGACAGCCTGATCTTCCAGACCGAAAAGCAGCTGAAAGAGTATGGCGATAAAATCCCCGCCGATAAAAAAGCACCGATCGAAGCTGCACTGGAAAAACTGCGCGAAGCGCAAAAGACCCAGGACATCGCACAGATCGAAGCTGCTTCGGCCGAGCTGAACACCGCGTGGACAGCCGCTTCCGAAGAGCTCTATAAAGCATCCCAGGCACAGGGCGGCGCCAATGGCGGGCCCGAGCAGGGCGGCCAGCAACAGCAAGGCGGCCAGCAGGGTGCGAACGGCGACACGGTGACCGACGCCGAATTTGAAGAAGTGAAATAAGGATCACTGCGAATAAAGAAAAAGCCCGGGCGCGAAAGCATCCGGGCTTTTTTGTGCCTAAATGTTTTTAATGCGGGAACTGTATTCATAGGATATTTTATTTCAGAAAAGTTTTGTGTTTAAAAACGCGTTATATTGGTTATACCGGTGATCATTTCTTCGTCGTCGGTGCATGTTTTCATTTTTCCGGCATAAACTGATGGATGGGCCTTTGGGCCCAAAGCAAAAGGTATGGGTTGAAGCTACATAAGCTTCGGCCGGGGAAAGTATTGTTCACTAAAAAACTGATTTTATGCCACTCAATTACGACACTACAGAATTGCTGGGAGCTGCTTTGATGGAGGAACGGCGGTTATTGTTTTACAACCCGACGTATGCCCGTCAATACAGGGCTTATATGGGAATTCCGGAATGGGATGCGCGTAAACTGACGAAGGAAGAAAAAGCGGAACGTGCTGCATTAACACGGGAGATGTTGAAAGAACTGGAGGATTATACAGCAAGCGACAAGTTTGATCCTGTAGAGGCGAAGAAGACCAGAAGGATTTTAACGAAAACTATGAAGAATTATACCCTTACCGGCAGTTGGTGGCCAGATAAGGTGAAGAAGAAGCGCGGCTGCGGCGATTTTTTAATCTAATTTTAGAATCTGTTGTTTGTTATGCCCGAAATGTTATATTCTTTCCAGCCCGGACTGGTACTGGGTTTTCATGATTGTGAGGAAGAGATAAGGGATGCCGTGATTGGCGGCAAGCTCATGCTAAAAAGTAGTGTAAATCCGTATGACTGGTTAGGTCATGGTATTTATTTTTGGCAGAATAATTATCAACGTGCATGGGAATACGCAGCGCGTCCTCCGGGCAAACCGGGGTTCAAAAGGCCTGCAGTGCTGGGGGCGGTGTTAGTGTTGGGTAATTGTCTCGATTTGGTGGAGACTACATGTTTGGAACGGGTGAGCCTTGCCCACAGATACTGGAAGAGATCGAAGGGGAGGGCTACGCCTGCATTGATGAATAAGAACGTCTGTAATTCAGGGGATCTGCTATTGCGGTACCTGGATTGTAGCGTGCTGGAACATTTGCATTTTGTGAACGGTCGCTTTGGGCATCAGCCCTACGATTCCGTCAGGGGCGTTTTCGTGGAGGGAAATCCGGTATACGAAGGGGCAGGGATTTATGACAAGACGCATGTGCAGATCTGTATCCGCAACCCGAATTGTATCCAGGGTTTTTTTGTGCCGAGGAGGCGAATACATTGGCCCTGAAAGGAATCCCTGTTTTTTTGTAATTTCCGGGCATGACCCTCCGCTTTTACGTCCGCTTTGCTTCCGCCTGGGGGCAGCAACTGGTGCTTTGCCTGGATAGCGGGCAACGCCGGCCGATGGAATATGCAGGGCCGGAAATGTGGGCGGCAACGATGGAGTGGGAGGGCGCTGAAATCCGCTATCATTACTGTGTGGAATCAGATGTTAGCCTGGAAGAGCCCGTAATAAGAGAAGTGAAATTGCAGGCTGATATGGATGCCATTTCCTTATACGATACGTTCCATTGGCCAGGTTCCCTGGAGGTTACGTGGATGAAAGCCCCGTTCAGGGAAATCTTCTTTGCCAGGCATCTGCGCGGAAGTGAATCAGGGCTTGTAGCACCAAAGCTTATGACGAAGTCGCACCAATTCAGGGTGCGCGTGCCGTTGCTTTCGCCGGACAAGCGTGTGTGGGTACTAGGAAGTACCGAAACCCTCGGCAATTGGGCCCCGGATTTTGCTGTAGAGATGCAAGCCGGAGAAGACGGCGTGTTTACCTGCAATGCCAACCTGCCGCCAAACGCGGCGGTCGCCTATAAATATTGTACCTCGGGCGGCGGCGATGATTGGGAATGGGAACAAGGTGAGAACAGGGCTTACTTTTCAGAAAGCCCCGCCATTATCGACGACGGCTTTGCACGTTTCACACGGGCGCCCTGGAAAGGTGCAGGCGTTGCCGTGCCGGTATATTCCCTGCGTACAGAAAATGGACTGGGCTGCGGCGAGTTCAACGACCTGCCGCTGCTGGGCGAATGGGCCGCAAGCGTTGGGCTCCGGATGATACAGCTGCTGCCGGTCAATGATACGGTATGGACCAGGACCTGGCATGATTCCTATCCTTATGCCGCCGTTTCAGCATTCGCCCTGAACCCGATTTATATTCACCTCCCCAGCCTGGGAACCCTGAAAGAATATACCCGTTTACAACAACAGCTTGACTTAGCGAAAATGGATTTCGACGCCACCCTGGCGGTCAAAGAGCAACATCTCCGCGCGTTTTACCAGGATTTTGTTCCGGATGAACCTTACCAACGGTGGGCATCACAACAGCAACACTGGTTACCGGCATACACCCGGTTCTGTTGCAAGCGGGATAACAGCAAAGACCCCGGTTACTACGGGTATGTCCAATATCAGCTGCACCGCCAATTCCTGCATGCGGCAGCCGTATTGCGGGAAAAAGGGATTGCACTGAAAGGAGATCTGCCCATCGGGATGTTCCCGCAAAGCGCAGACGTCCAGGAATTCCCGGAGCTGTTCGATACCTCGGTACAAGCGGGCGCACCGCCGGACGAATTTGCTGCCGAAGGCCAGAACTGGGGATTCCCGGCGTATGAATGGGAACGCATGGCTGCGCAAAGCTTCGGGTGGTGGAAGAGCCGGTTGCAGCACATGGCGCAGTATTTCTCCGCCTTCCGGATCGATCATGTGCTGGGGTTCTTCCGGCTGTGGCAAGTTCCGAAAGATGCGGGCAGCGCCCTGCTTGGTTATTTTCATCCCGCTTACCCCTACACGGAAACCGCCCTCGCCGCTGCTGGCATCCCGTTTTCACGTGAGCGGTATTGCCGGCCTTATATTACCGATGCGGTGGTAGCTAATATTTTCGGCAACGACGCGGAAACCGTAAAACAACAATACCTCGAGCCCCAATCCCCGGGCTTCTACAGACTCAAACCGCACCCCGCTCCCCCGGAATTACCTTCTGCCATCCAACAAGGACTCCGGCAACTCGCCGCCGACGTGCTCTTCCTCGAACCCAGGGAAAACCAATTCCATCCCAGGTTTAACATGGCTGATACATTGTCGTTCCAGGCGCTGCCACCGGGAGAACAAGCAATCCTCCGCAGCCTCTCCGATGATTTCTTCTACCATCGCCACAACGCACTCTGGCGCAAAACCGCCATGCACAGGTTGCCCGTCCTCACCAGCGCCACCAATATGTTGGTGTGCGGCGAAGACCTCGGCCTCATCCCGCACAGCGTTCCCGACGTAATGGCCAGCCTGGGAATTCTGGGCCTTGAAGTAGACCGCATGCCCCGGTATCCCGGCAGAACGCCCGCGGATGCGCCTTATCTCTCTGTCGTAACACCGTCCACCCACGATATGAGCACCCTCCGCAGCGAAATCACCGGTGATAAGGAACCCGCCATCCGCCGGCAACTCCACTCGCCGGCCATGTGGTGCATCCTTC
>NZ_CALNBI010000477.1 GCF_937874145.1 uncultured Chitinophaga sp.
GAAATGGTTTTGACATTCGTTTCGATAAGCAAACCGGCTGGCTGACGCAATACGCGCTGGGCGGGAAAGAAATATTATTATCGCCGCTGCAGCCGCATTTCTGGCGGGAACCTACGGACAATGACATCGGCAACAGCCAGCAGATGCGCTGCGCCGTGTGGAAAGATGTACTGCAAACCGCCCGGCTGGAATCCATCCGCGTGGAAAAAGACTCCGCTGGCAGGCATATCGTGGTGACGCAGATCGCGCTCCCGGCCGTAGGCGCTATGTATCTCGCCCGTTATCTCGTGCAGCCCGACGGCAGCATTGTTGTGTCGGCAGGCATGAAAGCCGGGAAATCCCCCCAGCCCGAGCTCCCGCGCTTCGGCATGCGCGTTCTCCTGAAAGGGCAGTACGATAACGTGTCCTGGTTCGGGCGCGGGCCTTTCGATAACTACGAAGACCGTAAAACCGCCGCCGCCGTGGGTTTGTACCGCATGAAGGCCGACAGCCTCTTCCACCCGTACCCCCGCGCACAGGAAAGCGGCTACCGGACGGACGTTCGCCATATTTCCATCACGGACGCTGCGGGCACAGGGCTCGAAGCACAGGGCCTGCCGCTCATCTGCACCGGTGTGCTGCATTTCGATATGGCGCGACTCGGCTTCGACCGGCATGCTACCGAAAATAATCACGGCGGCTCCATGCGCAACGAAGACCTCGTGTGGTGGAACATCGATTACAAACAATCCGGCGTGGGCGGCGACAACTCCTGGGGCGCCACTCCGCATGCGGAGTACATGCTGCCGTACCGCGATTACCAATATTCGTTCATCCTCCGACCCGCTGCGCCATGAGACCCATCCTCCTCCTTTTCGCCATCACAGTAATGCAGGGCGCGTTTGCACAACGCGCCCGTTTTCCGGACGTACTCAACCTTCAAACACTTCCGCCCGAAGGGCGCAGCATAGAATCCAATGTTTTCAGCGACATGGGCGCCTGGCATGCCTACGCCCTGCCTTTGCAGCCCGCCGACTACGGCGCATTCATCGGTCCGTTGCTCATGGATATGAACGGCCGCTGGCTGTCGGACGCTATTTCGCGGCTGAAAGTTGTTGCGGATGGCCGCCAGGTGGAATTGACACATGCGTCCATTC
Organism: uncultured Chitinophaga sp.; assembly: GCF_937874145.1. Classification (GTDB taxonomy): domain Bacteria; phylum Bacteroidota; class Bacteroidia; order Chitinophagales; family Chitinophagaceae; genus Chitinophaga. The sequence continues at coordinate 1,137 of NZ_CALNBI010000477.1, forward strand.
ATTATTATCCCGGGATGCTGGAGCAGTCGTTTTCTTCCGGCCATCTCTCCATCCGGCAGCGGCTGATATTCGTTTCCGGAAGGGAAGCCCTCCTGCAAACGGATATCCGCAACCGCGGCGGGCAAGCGGTGAAATTAGTGGTGGAATACAACGGAAAAGTGAAGAACAGCCGGGTAGATGCGGCAGGGTTGAAAGCCGGCAACTTTGCCATCAGCTGGCCGCAGGCAGATTCCGTACACGCCGATAGCTTGCAGTATGCGGCGTTATGGTCAGCTGTGCTCCGGCCGGGTGCGGCCTTTTCTCACACCCAGCGCCACGCCTATGCGCCGGATGGCCGCCAGCCTAACAGGCAGTACGATTTCAATGTCGAACTCCAACGAAATACCCGCCGCTGGGATGGCTATCTTGCCAAATACTTCTCCGGGGTGAAGCGCCTGTCTGCCAGAGAAAAGCGCCTCGCCGTCAAATGCATCGTGACGCTGATGACCAACTGGCGCAGCGCTTCCAAAGATATCCTGCACGATGGCGTATTCCCGTCTGTCAACTACCAGGGGTTTTACGGCGTGTGGAGCTGGGACAGCTGGAAGCAGGCCGCCGGTATCGCCACGTTTTTTCCCGCACTCGCGAAAGATAATATCCGCAGCATGTTCGATTACCAGGACGGGCACGGCATGATCGCCGATTGCATTTACGCGGATAAATCCGAAAACAACTGGCGCGATACCAAGCCGCCGCTCGCCGCCTGGGGCGTATGGGAGGTGTTCCGCCAATCCCGCGATACCGCGTTCGTCCGCGAGATGCTGCCCCGTCTCATCCGTTACCACGAATGGTGGTACAGGCACCGCGATCACGACGGCAATGGCTTGTGCGAATATGGCTCCACCGATGGCACGCGCGTCGCCGCCGCCTGGGAGAGCGGGATGGACAATGCCGTCCGTTTCGACAGCGCCGTAATGCTGCCCAACCACGCAGGCGCCTGGTCGCTGAACCAGGAAAGCGTGGACCTGAACGCTTACCTCTATGCCGAAAAGCAATACCTGTCGAAGCTCTGCTCGGTGGCAGGGCAGGAAAATACTTATGCCGCAGCCGCTAAAACCTTGCAGCAACTGATCGGTGACCGGTTTTACGATGCGCAGGCGGGATTTTTCCGGGACCGGATGCTGCGTTCACCCGCGCATGTGCCCGTGGATGGCCCGGAAGGATGGATTCCGTTGTGGGCGGGGCTGGCCACGCCTGAACAGGCGGCGGCTGTCAAACGGAAAATGGCGGACACATCCTGCTTTAACACCTATATCCCTTTACCGACACTTTCTTATGCACATCCCGCCTTCGACCCCGGCGACGGTTATTGGCGCGGGCCTGTTTGGCTCGACCAGTTCGCTTTCGGAACGGAAGGCCTGAGAAAATACGGTTACCGCACCCTGGCCGCGGCGCTGGAAGCGAAGTTGCTGAACGGCGCGGAAGGTTTATTGCAGGACCAGCCGGTTTATGAGAATTATCACCCGCTTTCCGGACAGGGGCTGAATGCCAGGAATTTCAGCTGGTCGGCGGCGCATCTATTAATGATATTGAAAAACAAGTAACGAACATGCAATTCACAGCAAACGAAGTGCAGCAGCTGGTGCAGAAGAACTACCTGCTTGCGGTGGAAGTGGAAACGCTTCAGGGGTACGACGAGTATAACTACAAAATCACCGATGCGTCTGGCCGGAAGTTCATCCTTAAAATCACCGGTGAAGAAAAGCCTTATTCTTTCCTCGACGCCCAGCTCCGGCTGCTCGACCACCTCACCGTGAGCCCCGTGGCCTGGAAGTTCCAGCAGATCCTCCGCAACAAGAACCGCCAGGAACTGACGCCCGTATTCAATAACGGAAAACAGTACAACGTCCGCATCCTTACCTGGCTCGACGGCGATTGTTGGGTGCATGTTAAAGATAAGCCGGCGTCGCTGTACAAAGGCTTGGGTACCTTCCTCGGCAAAACCGACGAATCGTTGCAGGATTTTCAGCATGATGCGCTGCACCGGCCGTATGTCTGGGACGTCAATACCGCTGCGGACGCCAACCGCTGGCTGCATTGCATCACCGATCCGGAAAAGCGCCGGCTGGCGGGGTATTTCCTGCTGGCATTTGAAACGGAAGTGCTGCCGGTGCTCACTTCGCTGCGGCATGCCTGTATCCATAACGACGCCAACGATTACAACGTGCTGGTGAAAAACGGGGAGGTCAGCGGTTTGATCGATTTGGGGGATATGGTGTATTCCGCTTTGGTCAACAACGTGGCCATCGCCTGCACTTACGCCATGCTGGATACGCCCGATCCCCTGCTGGCCGCGGCCTGGGTGGTGGAAGGGTATCACGCCGCCTACCCACTGACGGAGCAGGAAGCAGACCTGATCTATTATCTCATCGCCGCGCGCCTCTGCATCAGCGTTACACAGTCGGCCTGGCAGGCTTCCAACGGTTCGGTGAACGGGCATCACTTCGTAACGGAAAGCCACGCCTGGGATTTGCTGGAAAAACTCATCCGCATCAACCCGCTGAAAGCCGCCCAGGCTTTCCGGAAAGCCTGCGGCATGCCATCTGTACTGCAACCGGATGCGGATTACAGTCCACTACTGAAGGCGCGCCATCAATTCATCGGCCGCAACCTCAGCATCAGCTACAAACAACCGCTGAAAATCGTGAAAGGCGCATTGCAATATCTCTACGACGATAAAGGCGGCACGTATATCGACTGTGTGAACAACGTGAGCCACGTCGGCCATTGCCACCCGGTGGTGGTGAAAGCCATGCAGCGCCAGATCGCCACGCTCAACACCAATACCCGCTACCTGAACGATCACCTGGTGGAATTCGGGAAAGCCCTCACCGCCACGCTGCCTTCCCGCCTCAAAGTCTGCTACTTCACCAATTCCGGCAGCGAAGCCAACGACCTCGCCATCCGCATAAGCCGCCATTTCACGAAGCGAAAAGACGTAATCGTACTGGATCATGCCTATCACGGCACATCTACCGTGGCCATCGAAATGAGCCCATATAAATTCGACGGGAAAGGCGGCTTCGGACAGATGCCCTACATCCATAAAGCCGATTCGCCGGATTTGTACCGCGGTCCGTACGGCTATGCCGATCCCGGCGCAGGCGAGCGCTATGCTGAGAGCGTGGCGAAGATCCTGGCGGAACATCCCGGCAAAGTGTCGGCGTTTATTTGTGAAACCCTGCTGGGCGTGGGCGGACAGATCCCCCTGCCGGACAATTACCTGAAGAACGTATACCGCCTTGTGCGCGAAGCGGGCGGCGTCTGCATCGCGGATGAAGTGCAGGTAGGATTTGGCAGGGTTGGCGAGAAGTTCTGGGGATTTGAATTGCAGGATGTGGAGCCGGATATCGTGGTGCTGGGCAAGCCCATCGGCAACGGCCACCCGCTGGCGGCGGTGGTGGTCACCGAAGAAATCGCGGATGCGTTCAATAACGGCATGGAATATTTCAACACCTTCGGCGGCAATCCCGTTTCGATGGCCACTGGGCGCGCGGTGCTGGATGTGATCCAGTCCGAAAACATGCAGCAGCATGCGCTGGAAACGGGCAACTTCCTCATGGAAGGCTTGCGCGGCTTGATGGATAAGCATCCTGTAATCAGCGATGTGCGCGGGCATGGTTTGTTCGTGGGGGCGGAAATGGTGAAAGACAGGCAGACGAAAGAACCCGCCGTCAACGAGATCAACGCGCTGGTCGAAAAAATGAAGGAACGCGGGTTTCTGCTCAGTACCGACGGGCCTTTGTACAACGTGCTCAAGATCAAACCGCCGCTGGTGTTCAGCAAACAGAATGCGGCGGATATGGTCCGCCATCTCGATGAAGCCTTAACCGAATTATCACTGTAAAACCTGCTGCATGCAAATTCTTCATCAAATCCTCGGCGGCCTCATGCGCCGCTATAAAGCACGTGTCCCGGATGTGGATAAAGTGATCTCGGTGATGATCGCCGAGGGCATTATCCGCGATGCGGACGATATCGAAAACGATCATATCGCTTTCCGTACGATGGGCGTGCCTCACCTCGGCATCCAGTCGCTCGAAAAGATATTCCTGCACCACGGCTACATCCGCCGCGATTATTACCATTTCAAGGAAAAGAAACTCGACGCGTATTGGTACGCGCCGCCCGATCCCGCGCTGCCCCGTATTTTCATCAGCGAGCTGCGGGTAGAAGATTTATCGCCCGAAACGCAGCGGATAATCCGCAGTTACACCAACGAAGTATCCGCCGATCCTGTCCTTTCCCTGGACCTGGGCGATGCGGGCGCCGTGGATACATTCTTACACAGCGGGCTATGGCGCCTCCCTTCCCTGGCGGATTTCAGGGCGCTGGCGGAAGAAAGCGAGTACGCGTCCTGGGCGATCTACAACCGGTATTACCTCAATCATTTTACCATCAGCGTGCATAACCTGGCTGCGGGTTACAACAACATCACCGCTTTTAACGATTTCCTGGAGAGGCATGGGCTCGTCCTCAACGATTCCGGCGGCAAGTACAAGGAAAGCCCCGACGGGCTGCTGCTGCAAAGCTCCACGGTGGCGGGCATGATCGAAGCAGAGTTCGCCGGCGGCGAGCGGGCGCGGATCGCCGGTTCTTACGTGGAGTTCGCGGAGCGCAGGGTGCTGCCGGCTTTCGCCGGACTGCCGGCACAGGATATTACCAGGGAGCACCGGCGCGAGGGCTTTGAAGCTGCCAACGCGAACCGGATTTTCGAGAGCACTTATTCTTCACAAACCAACAAACAGTAATGGACTTTTTACAGGAAACCGGGATCATGGCACGGCAATCGGGCGTGGGCACCGGCACCAAATGGCTTGCCGGCGAAGGCAGCGACATCGAATCGTTTTCGCCGGTCGATGGTAAGCGCATCGCCAGCGTAACCGCCGCCACATCAGGGGAATATGAACAGCTGATACAATCCGCCGAAGCGGCATTCCTGCAATGGCGCACTGTTCCTGCTCCACGCCGTGGCGAAGTGGTGCGGCAAGTCGGCGATGCGTTGCGCGAAAAGAAACAGGCGCTGGGACGGCTCGTGAGCTATGAAATGGGGAAGAGCTTGCAGGAAGGTTT
>NZ_CALNBI010000478.1 GCF_937874145.1 uncultured Chitinophaga sp.
ATGGTTTTCGGCCATGGTACGGTCCTACCCCGCCACCAACGATCTCATACATGATTACTGCTTTTTCGTGTACTGGCTGCTGTTCGTGATCGCGGGGTTCGTTTGCATGATGCAGCCCGCCCTGATGGAAAGCCTTGAACGGAACCGGCGGTTGTCGCTCGGCGCGGGGTTCGTACTCCTGGTATTCGTCAATTATTTCCGCTGGAACGATATTGAACTGGAAAGCTGGCTGCCGGATTGGGAAAGCCACCCGCTCACGTATCTCTGGCTGGCGAGATGGCCTTTACTCTCGTGGTGCTGGGTGATGGCGCTCACGGGGTATGGCAAACGCTATCTCTCGCGCCTGAAGCCTGTGCCGGATTATGTGAACCAGTCGGTGTACCCGTTTTATATCCTGCACCAGACGGTGATCGTGATCGTGGCATATTACGTGGTGCAGACCAGCGATACCATCGGGATGAAGTACCTCTTTGTGACGGTAACGGCTTTACTGGCGTCGGTTTTCACTATCCACCTGTTTATCCGGCCTTTCGGCTGGGCGCGGTTCCTGATGGGGATGAAACTGCGCGGCGGGGAGGAAAAACCGCCGGTGGCGGCGGAGCGGCGGCAGCCGCAGGTATCCTGAAATTTGGTTAACTTGAAAGATATGAAAGGCAGACACTGGCATATGTTCTTTCCGCCGCTATACGGGCTTTGCATTTATGCGAGCATCCGGCTGGTGAACGACGTCATCTCCGGTACGCGCGCCTGGGAGCGGCACTGGAGTATCAATGCCTGGGAGCTGGGTGTGGGCTTTGTTTCGAGCTACATCTATTATGCGGCCATGGTGTGGCAGCTGCGCAGGCGGCTGGCCGGAGATCCGGGCCGCAAAGCAGGCGCCGCCCGCGAACTGGCGGAAGCCGCCCTGCTCATCGAATTGATATCCTCCGTTACGCTCATCCCCATGGCGGCGCTGACAGATGATGGTTGCCAGTGGTACGACGTGGTGAATATTTACCTCATCCCTTTGCTCTTCTGGCTTCTTTATTACGCCCTCGCCCGGGGGAACGCGTGGGTGCGGCGCAGCTATGAGCAGCAGTTGCTGATAGAGCAGATCACCAACGACAGGTTGCAGACGGAGCTCCGGTTCCTGAAGGCCCAGTATCATCCCCACTTCCTTTTCAATGCGCTTAATACGGTATATTTCCAGATGGACGACGATGTGCCCCAGGCCAAGCATACCCTCACCGCCCTCTCCGGCCTCCTGCGCTACCAGCTCTACGACCGCCAGCAAACCGTTCCCCTCTGCCGCGAGCTGCAGCATCTCGACGCTTACATCGGCCTGCAACGCCAACGCATGAACGAGCACCTGCGGCTGGAAGTGGACATCAGCGAACGCCTGGGCGACCAGCACATCTACCCGCTCCTGCTCCTCCCGCTCGTGGAAAACGCTTTCAAATACGCTGGCGGAGATTATTGGATCACCATATCGGCACAACTGGAGGGTGATACGCTCGTCTTTACCGCCGCCAATGCCAAGCCTCCCATCGCCGCTACCGCAAAAGACGGCGGCATCGGCCTGGAGAACCTCCGCAGGCGGCTGGCGCTGCTGTACCCCGATCGCCATTCCCTCGAAACCCACGACCAGCCCGGTTCCTATTCCGCTACTTTAAAAATCGAATTATGAAAATACGCTGCGCGATCACCGACGATGAGCCCCAGGCCCGCAAAGGCCTCCGCGGTTATGTGGAACAGATCCCTTTCCTGGAACTGGCCGGCGTCTGCGAAAACGCCATGGACCTCAACGAGCTCCTGCGCGCGCAGGAAGTCGACCTGCTCTTCCTCGACATCGAAATGCCTTACATCAGCGGCATCGATCTGCTCAAAAGCCTCCCCCGCCCGCCGAAAGTCATCTTCACCACCGCATTCGAAGAATA
>NZ_CALNBI010000479.1 GCF_937874145.1 uncultured Chitinophaga sp.
CCGTTGATCTGCAGGTTGAGCATGTCTTTCTCACCCCGCAACGTAGCGGCTTCGGTGGGGTCGATGTTGCCGGCCAGGCGTTTATCGATATCGCTGATCCGGTTGCTGCGCGCTTCTTTGAACATCATCGCGTATTCGGAACTGTTCAGCGGGCGGTAAGAGAATGATGACATGTTGTAGCCCGTGTAAGCGTTCAGGTTGACAACGGGCCTGGCGCCGAAAGATCCCTTCCTGGTAGTGATGAGGATCACGCCCTGCGCGCCGCGCGCACCATAGATGGCAGCGGAGGCTGCATCTTTCAGCACTTCCATCGAGGCGATGTCTTGCGGGTTGAGGTTGAACATGCTGAAGTTGGCATTGTCTCCCGCGGGGCCTGCGTCAATCACCAATCCATCGACTACAATCAGCGGATTGGAGCCGGTGCCGGTGACGTTGTTCTGGATCGTCTGCACCCCCCGGATCGTAAAGTTCGGCATGGAACCCGGCGTGGAACCGGTGTTGGATACCGACAATCCCGCCACGCGGCCCTGGAGCGCGGAGATGGGGTTATTGACCATGTTCTCCTCCGGCTTCAGCGCGCCAACTTTGCCGATGGAGCCCGACAGCTCCCGTTTCTGCTGGGTGCCGTAGCCTACCACAATCACTTCATTCAGGCGCGAACCGCCCGACTGCAGCGGCAATTGCAACACCATCGGGCTGCGGTCCTTCACAGGGAATTCCATCTGCTTATACCCCAGCGAAGTAATGACCAGCACTTCACCTTCTGCGGCGGAAACGCTGAACTGGCCGTCTTCGTTGGTAATGGCGCCCCTGCCCGTGCCTTTGACGATAACGGTGGCGCCGATAACGGGGTTCCCGTCATCACCCAGCACCCGGCCCTGCGCCATGAACGTGGTATCTGCTGCCGGTTGCGGCGCGGGCTGGATGAGGATTTTATTATCTACCTGGCGGAAGGAAAGTGCATGCGGGCTCAGCAGCTGTTCGAGGACGGCGGCGAGGTTGCGTTTGCCTTCGGGGAGGCTGAGATGACGGATGTGGCCCACGTCCGACTTGCGGTACATGAAGCGGAAGGCCGTCTGGCTTTCTATCTGCTTGAACGCCTCCAGCAGTGGCGCGTCTTTCAGCGACATGCTGACCGTCTGCCCGTCGACCCGCTGCGCTTTGGCGGTGGCGGCGGTGAGGATCTGGGCGGTGACGGCGATCAGTAAAAAAGACAATAACGAGATACGCATACATCGATACAGGAAAAGCGCTACGGGCAGCCTGGGGAAAGCGCGGACGCTTCCCGCTGCGAGTGCGGAAAAATTCATACTTTAGTGTTTGCAGGTGAATAAATGCCCGTTGACGCGGGCTTTTTACAATCTGGGGCCGTTGCGCAATTTCCCGTTGCGCAGGGCCGCGACCTCTGCTCCGGCAGAGGTTTTTTCGTTTACGGAGGCTGGCTGATAACTTTCATCCGGTGATTCTGGTTGTGCCGTTCGGTTACGGCCTGTAAATAATAACGGTCTTTTTGCTGCTGTCCAGCGTATATGATGCCTGGTTGAAGGCGCAAATGCTTTTGAGGGCCTGTTCCAGCGATTCGCCGCTGCCAAACGTTGTGGAGAAGCGTTGTTCGCGCAGGGCTTCGTCGGGAATGGCGATGCTGTAGCCGAAGCGGTCTTCGAGGAGGCGTGCGGCCTGCAGCAGGGTGACGTCGTCGAACAGGAGGTCCTGCTGCTGCCATTCGGGCGCCTGGCGGGAGGTTTGCTGGCGGGATTCGCCGGCGCTGTAAACGATTTGCTGGTGGGCGGTCAGCTCCCCGAGGGATTTCTTTTCATCTTCCACCCTTACCCGGCCTTTGAATACGGTAACGGTGACATCCCCTTCGCCGGCTGCCGCCACTTCGAAGGTGGTGCCCAGTACGGTGGTTTGCAATCCGCCTGCATGTACGACGAAGGGCTGGCCGGTTTGTTGTTCTACGGTGAAGAGGGCCTTCCCTTCCAGGTACACTTCCCTTTTATTTTTATTGGCGAAAGAACCGGGATACCGCAGTTTGCTGCCGGTGCTCACCAGCACGGTGGAACCGTCGGGCAGGGAGATGAGGTTGTTTTCAGCCTTCGGCTGGACAGACTGATCCGCAGCCGCCAGTCCGGGTGCGTCGCTGGCGGGCCTGATCAGCAGGAAAGCCGCCATGGCTGCACCGGCCAGTATAACCACCGCCGCGGCGGCGATCCAGCGCATGCGCACCGGAGCACGGCGGGCAGGCGCCTGTTGCGCGGCGATTTGTTGCAGGATGTGCTGGTGCATCCGGCCGGCGAGCTTTTCGCGTTCTTCCGGTGTGAGCAGCGGCGTAACGTCGGGCTGCGATTCGAAGGCGTCGTAGCTGGCGAGGAGGAAGCGCTCCTCTTCGGGCGAGGCGTTGCCTTCGCGGTATTTTTGCAGTATTTCGAGGAAATACGAGTGGTCCATATGAGTAAGACAACCCAAAAAGCATTTGCCCCATCCTGCCGGAAAATATTTTTACGGCAGTACGGACCAAAACATGGCGCCAAGGTTAGCCCTGAGCCTGGCGAGGGCTTTCCCCAGTTGGTTTTGGACGGTTTTGCGGGAGATGTTGAGGAGCGCGGCGATCTCGTCCGGGGAGGCGCCGTCATTGTAGCGCATGCGGAAGATCTCCTGGCGGCCGGGGGGCAGCGCGTCTACCAGGGCATGGTAGGACTTCAGCCATTGGTTGCGGCGGGCGAGCGCGTCGGCGCCTTCGCCGCCGGAAGCGGATTCAGCGAAGAGGTCTTCCATGGGCAGGAAGCGTTGCTGCGACTCGAGGAGGTTCAGTACGCGGTTGCGGACGGAGGTATGGATATAGGCGGGGAGATGAAGGATGTGGAGATCGGCGCGGCGGTTCCAGAGCTGGAGGAAGATGTCCTGTGTAACGTCCTGCGCGGCGGCGGGATCGTTGAGGCGTTTGAAGGCGGCATTGTACGCGGGTTGCCAGTAGCGTTGGTAAAGGGCGTTGAATGCCTCCATGCTGCCGTCTTTCAGCGAACGCAGCAGTTCCGCGTCGCCCAGGTCCTTATATGCGCCTGCGTCCCCCATGAATAATGTAGCCTGTCGGATAAAAATACGTTTTCTACCCCAACTGTGCACGATTATATTATTTTTGCGGAAAACAAGCATAACACAATGGATATTCAGCAACAGATCCAGGCTGCGTGGAACGACCGCAGCCTTTTGCAGCAGACGCAATATTCCGACGCCGTGAGATCAGTGATCGAAGCCGTTGACAAAGGCAAGCTCCGCGTGGCGGAGCCGGATGTATTTCGCGATCCAGCCGATGGAAACGATGGAAGTACCTCCTTTCGAGTTTTACGATAAGATGAAGCTGAAAACCAACTATAAGGAACTGGGCGTTCGCGTGGTGCCCCACGCTGTGGCGCGCTATGGCGCATTCATCGCGAAAGGTGCGATCCTCATGCCTTCTTATGTAAATATCGGCGCATATGTTGACGAAGGAACGATGGTGGACACCTGGGCAACCGTAGGTTCCTGCGCGCAGATCGGCAAGCACGTTCACCTGAGCGGCGGCGTAGGCATCGGCGGCGTGCTGGAACCCCTGCAGGCCAGCCCCGTGATCATTGAAGATGGTGTATTCGTAGGTTCCCGCTGCATCGTGGTGGAAGGCGTTCATGTGGAGAAAGAGGCCGTACTGGGCGCCAACGTGGTGCTGACGCAGTCGACCAAGATCATCGACGTGAGCGGTCCCGAGCCGATCGAATACAAAGGCCGCGTACCGGCCCGCAGCGTGGTGATCCCCGGCACTTACACCAAGAAGTTCCCTGCCGGCGAGTACCAGGTTTCCTGCGCACTGATCATCGGTCAGCGTAAAGCCAGCACCGACCTCAAAACGAGCCTGAACGACACCCTGCGCGAATTCAACGTTGCGGTGTAACAACAGTAACATACCTGATAAAAGCCGCGCTGGTCGCGGCTTTTTCATTTTCTATCAAACTTTTTCTTGTCAGAATTTGGAAATATTAAGAAACTACGTACATTTGCACTCCCTGACACAAAAAGGAATGCCCAGATGGCGAAATTGGTAGACGCACTGTGTTCAGGTCGCAGCGCC
>NZ_CALNBI010000480.1 GCF_937874145.1 uncultured Chitinophaga sp.
TTTCTACAACAAAGACAATAACCTCATGCCCGCGTTCGTGGACCCGATCATGGCGTATAAATTACCGACCAATTTCCCGGCCTACACGCCTGAAGGCAAGCTGTATTACCGCGATGAATACGATAACCCCTATGCCTGGATGCTCTCCAAACACAAATCGAATTCCAATAACCTGGTGGCGAACCTGACGCTGAAATATACGCTGATGAAGGGATTGGATTTGAAAGTCAGCGGTGGATACAACCGGATAGAAATGGTGCAGACGATCACGCGCCCCCGGCCGGTGCTCGGCGGTTCCAGCAACCTGGCGATTTACACCAACAATAACAATCAAAGCCTGATCCTGGAGCCACAAATCTCGTATACCCGTTCCTTTGGGCGGTCTAAAGTCGATTTCGTGGGAGGCGGCAGCTACCAGGAAAGCCGGTTCGTCATGCCGTATTACATCTTCGCGACCAACTACGCTTCCGACGAATTGCTGGAAAACGTTTCCTCTGCAGGCAGGATCAATTCCATTACCAACAGCCAGAGCCTTTACCGCTATGCCTCCGGTTTCGGGCGGCTTACCTACAACTGGGATGACAAGTACATCCTGAACGGTGTTTTTCGCCGCGACGGCAGCTCCCGTTTCGCGCCAGGCAAGCAGTTCGGCAATTTCGGATCCATCGGGCTGGCCTGGGTTTTCAGTAACGAAGCATTCATTTCGTCAACGCTGCCCTGGCTCAGCTACGGTAAGATCCGCGGAAGCTACGGTTCCACCGGGAACGATCAAATCACCGATTATGGTTATCTCGATACCTATGGCCCATCCGTTTATCCCTATGGCCCCACTGCGGGCATGATGCCCACGCGCGTGGCAAACCCGGAATTCAGCTGGGAGGTGACGAAGAAACTGGAAGCTGCACTGGAACTCGGTTTTGCGAAAGACCGTTTTATGTTCACGCTTAACTATTTCCGTAACCGGTCGGATAACATGCTCGTAGGCACACCGCTCACGCCGCAGACTGGTTTCTCTGAGTTTCAATCCAACTTCCCGGCATTGGTGCAAAACAAAGGCATCGAAATCGAGCTGAACGTGAAAACGATGCAGAAAACCGCTTTCAGCTGGAACACTTCTTTCAATCTTACCAGTCTCCGGAACGAACTGGCATCTTTCCCCGGCCTTGCGGAATCCGGGTTCCGGGATATGTACCTGATCGGACAGCCGTTGAGCATGATCGCATTGTATGAATATGCCGGTTTGAAAGACGGCATCCCGGAGGTGACCGATAAGGACGGCGATAAGACCCCGGTTCCGGGGCTTGCCGGCAACGGCGGCGGCGATCTCATCGCGGCAGGCCAAACAGCCCCTTACTTCTACGGCGGGTTCAACAATACGCTCTCATACCGTAATTGGAGCTTCGACATCTTCTTCCAGTTCGTGAAACAGGACGGCCTTCATCCCCGCTCCAGCGATCCTTACATGGTGCCTGGGCTGGCCTTCAACCAGGATGCGCATATGTTGCGCGATGGCCTTCGCCCGACTGTGAACGCCGGTTCACCTGCTTACGTTGCATACGAAGCTTACGCCCGCTCTACCGCAATGTTGCAGGACGCCTCTTATATCCGGTTGAAGAACCTGGCTATCTCTTATAACCTGAAAAGCGCCTGGCTGAACGAAAAGGGGATTGATGCATGCAGGTTCTTCCTGCGTGGCCAAAACCTGCTGACCTTTACGGGGTACTACGGTTTTGACCCGGAAACGAAAGCGCTGACATTGCCACCATTAAAAACCGCCACCATCGGGATTCAAGTCACACTGTAACGCCATTCTCCATGATTAAGAATAAACTCAATATACCGGTACTCGCGCTGATGCTCGGCATTTGCGCCGCCAGCTGTAAAAAGCTCATCGACATACCTAATCCTACTGGTCAGCTGACCCGCGACGCGGTTTTCCTGGATTCCACCACCGCGGTATCCGCCATTAGCGGACTGTACAGCTATATGTACAATTACACGTTCGTCGGCGATGCTGCGTTCAAGACGCAAATCACGCTTACAGGCGGAATGGCGTCGGATGAATTCTACTACTTCAGCGGCAGCACCTACGATCAGTACAAGAACAACGCGATCTCCATTAACGACGCTACGAATCTGACAATGTGGTCCACCATATACCAGGTCATTTACCAGGCCAACAGCATCCTGGAGGGCATTGAAGGCAGCCCGCTTTCCGCGACGCTGAAAAACCAACTGAAAGGCGAAGCACTGTTCGTGCGGGCGGTGAGCCATTTTTACCTGGTTAATTTGTATGGCGATGTGCCGTTGATCCTGAAAACCGACGTTACGGAAAACAGCGTAGCGGCCAGAACGGAGGCTGAAGACGTATACAAGAGCATCGAACAGGACCTTGCCGCAGCGGTACCCCTGCTGGCGCCGGATTACGGCTATGCCAACGGCGGTACGCGGACCCGCGCCAACAAATGGGCGGCGCATGCAATGCTTGCCCGGGTATATCTCTATCGCGGTAATTACGCCGCGGCGGTTACACATTCCTCAACAGTTATCGCCCGGTCGGAACTGTACCGGATGCCCGCACTGGATCAGGTTTTCCCGGCTACAAGCGAAGAGGCGATCCTTCAGTTTTATACGAACGTATACAATCATACCTACATCCAGGATCAGCTGAGCCCTTCCACCGACGCATCCGCGGTAGGTCCGTCGTATGTGCTGCGGGATGAACTGCTGTCGTCCTTTGAGCCCGGCGACGCGCGTCGCGCCGCCTGGACCGGCGACATCACCTACAATAACAAAACCTACGCATATCCCTCGAAGTATAAGCGGAACAGCTACACTACCAGCGGTGCTTTGGAGTATGAAATGTTCTTACGCCTGGGCGAGCAATACCTCATCCGTGCCGAAGCCAACGCGCAGCTGAACAATATCGACGAAGCACACCAGGATTTGGAGGCTGTCCGCGGCCGTGCGGGCCTGGGCCGTCCTGCCGCCGATGATAAAGCGGAAATGCTATTGGCAATAGAGAAGGAGCGGCGTGTGGAGCTATTCGCCGAATACGGCCATCGCTGGTTCGATCTGAAAAGGACCGGACGGGTGAATACTGTGATGACGGCGGTGAAAGGTAGCCTGTGGAAGCCCACGGCCGCACTATTCCCGATTCCGCAGGTGGCGAGAAGTACCAATCCAAAACTTAGTCAGAACGATGGCTATTAAGCAGGGAGAATGAATTGAAATAGAATGGCTCTGTTATGGGGCCATTTTTTTCTGTTTATACAAACATAGGTGCTAGAGTAAGCGCGCATAGCTTTTGGGGGTACTGATGGATCTCATGATGTTTGAAAACGGTAAGTGAAATCGAACCAGAAAATCTTAGATTATCAGATACCAATGATGATGACCGGAGAATATTATAAACAGAAAACCCGCTCATAGAGCGGATTTTCTGTTTTGGTGCACCTAAGTGGACTTCTTTCGAACCAATTTCTCAAGGATCGAAGTTTTATTTCAATAACTGAAAGTTAATCAGCTTATAGTTGTAAGTATATTATGTGGTTTTGCGCTTGTCCCAGAAATTTTTTGCAAGAGTACTTATCACCGGCATCAGTCGCGTAGATGCTAGTTGACTTAGGTGAAGGGTTGTATTTTTGTCCCGGATGTTCCTACCAACCTTGGGCATCCACCTGTATACCTGGTCGCGCTGTACGATGGTTTGTCCTGGTAGTTGCAGGTTGCCGGGGCATAGGCGGTAGACAAGAACTGTTTTCAATATTCTACGTTTAATAAGTAACCGCAATGTTCGTTTACAGCCAGAAGTCTGCCGGAAATTCCTGCAGCCACAATGTCCGTGATCACTTTGGGGCTGGGATGCCTCCAGGTGCCGCCCCACGCTTTGTGTACGCCGTAATTGATAAACAACCTGGTTTCGTGGGGCAGCTTGGCGAAAAGTCGCAAGCCCGAGTTATGGGACGAACCATGATGTGGTATCTGGAATAACCAGAAACTGGCCCAGTAATGTTTATACCTTCTCAGGAATGCTTCAGTATCCGCTTCTTCCAGCAGGAAAGAATCAGAAGTCAGCAAGGCATTGGGCTGGTTGAGTTTGTCATAGTAGTCAAGGACATCATATCCGTATCCGTCATATGGATTGAAGATCACTGGCACCTTTGTGTGGGTAGTACCGTCAAATTTTTGGATCTGGTATATTTGCAAAAAGGTGCGGTAACGGTCTTGAGCGAGGCTCCCTGGGTTTATTCTGTGAAAATTTCCTGACAGATTATGATGCAATAATGAAAGCGCGGTGGTGTTCATGTTGAGCAACTCGCTTTCTTTGATAGATATATCATTGGCAGCCGGTAATGCTTTTCGGAATAGTTCTTTTACAACAGCGGCCGATTGAAGATTGGTTTTGATAATGTCAGTTAATTCATCAATAGTAGGGTTTTCGGGGTCTTTGAACGAATTGATGAAGTGTTGTATGAACAGGTCATATACCCTGTCGAAAAACGCTTTGTTATCAGTCCCGATATCTTTTTTATAGAAAAGAAATTCCATCAGGGGAATATTTTTGCTCCGTGTGATCCCTTTTTGCGAATCCTTTACTTTCCTGGCGCGTTCCGATTTTGTCATTATTTCGCCGGGAGCTATTGGCGCTGTATTTCCATCAAATGTAAAACTCCATGCAGCGCCCTCGCCCTGGTTCTC
>NZ_CALNBI010000481.1 GCF_937874145.1 uncultured Chitinophaga sp.
ATCGTCGTGATTGCCGTTGAAATCCGGCAGGTAGAGGCCGGCGTATAGCGGGAACTTCCCGTCCAGGGCGTTCACGCCTTCCGCCACCGCATCACCGATCCACTGCACCCCTTCGCGGTAGAAACCGTGATAGATCATCGGGCACACGGCATCGAGGGGCCAGTTCACCCAATCCTGCCGCACGATCCGCCTGGCGATCTCCGGCGTGGGAAACACCGCCGCCGTAATGGGCTTCTTTTTCGCATGGGCCACTTCCGATAAATTGCGGACAATATGCGTGATACTGTCGTACCGGAACTTGCGCCAGGAAGGGCTTTGATCTGGATGTTCCATTTCCAGCGGGTCTTTCCCGTAGATGACGGCATATTTATCGCGGCAGGTTTTGCAGTAGCAGAAGTCGTACTCCGGCAATTCCTTCGACTGGTCGATTTTATAATTATCCCACAAATTGACGGGCAGGATCACATCCACGAAGCGGACATAATCCAGGTGCAACCCGTCTATATAATCTTTCGCCACCTGTTCTTCCGCTTTGGATTTCAGGTACTGCAGGGTACCCGGCTGGTTCGGGCAGAGGAAGCGGTAATAGCCGACATAAGGCGGTTTGGTAGCGCAGGATTCTCCTTTCCGGTTCACGGAAAACAGCTCCGGGTGCTGTTCGCGGAGCTCCTTTTCATTGCGGTTCATCGTCCAGAACCAGCGGTGCGCTTCCATTCCGGCGGCTTTGGCGGCGCGGAAGTGGCGCTCGCTGTCTTCCTCGAAATAAATCACCCCGATACCCGCGGCCCGGTAGTCCGCATAACGCTTCTTCAGTTCGGCGCCGGTATCTTTTGCGCTGGGATTGATCCAGATGCGGTGGCGTACCGGCCCGGCAGGCTTTTTCCTTTCTTCCGGCATGCCGGCCATGGCCAGCGAGGGCGTAGCGAGCGCGAGGCTTCCCAGCCCGAGCGACTTCAGAAAATGGCGTTTATTCATATCGGATGATTTTTCCTTCGTGATCGATGATGATGGTTCTGCGGCCCTGCCGGATGACAGCGGAGAACTGCCGCCCGGTGGCTTCCATATTGAAATCAAAAGTATGCTTATCGAGTTTGAGCGCCGCCATATCGGCGGTATAATTGCCGTTGGCGCGGCGGTATTGATGCTGGCGGTAGTACAATTCCCAAAGGAACTTTTCCGCTTCCACATATTCCGGCGTTTTGTACGCCACTGCTTCTCCCGCGGGCTCCGCCGAGAATTGCAGGTATCCCCAGCGCTCGGGGGCATGCATGTCAACGATCCCCTGGGGCGACCATACCCAATTATATTCCGGCGTCTTTGGCCGCTTGCGGTAAGTATTCCCTTCGATCTCATGCTGCCACTGCACCCGCGAGAAATTCACGCGCCAGGTATCGCCGTTGCGGGGAACAGACCGCGTATGATAAGCAGTCAGCGACCGGAAAGGGATCGCCATTTCCACCGTCCAGGAAACATCCATGTCGCGCGGGTTGTTCAGCGTTCCCTTGATGTGCACGGCGGTCTGCAACCCTTTCACATCCCAGTTCAGCATTGCCTTTCCGCCTGCGCGGTAGGCGCGCGGCATGAACAGGTCCATCACCGTGTTGAGGGCATTGACTTCTATCTCGAAGTATTCACGGGAAGTACCCGTCGGGTCGAGGAACATTTCAAAATCGTTGTCCATGTAAATGATGGTATCCGCCTGCCGGAGGGTGCCCCAAACGTGCGGCTCCTTCAGTTCCGCGAAAACGTAAAGGTTTTCATCATCCCACAACATTTTCACCCGCGTCTGGTGTAACGGCGCCGGCTTTTTCGCGCCTTCGATATCGGTGAAATCATCCGTCCATTCCGCCTGCCGCCAGGCTTTTTCGGCATCGTGGCCGTCTATCACAAGCGGCATGTTGGTACGCTGGCACACATAATGGCGGGGAGTTTCGGTGAATACGCGCGACTGCTCCGTGAAGCTCTGGCCGCGCAACAACATGGGCGCCATGGCCAGGGCGCCCGCCATCCATAAGAAATATTGCTGGAAACGCTGCATTGGACTAAATATAGGAAATGCGTTCCGTTGTCAACTTATCGTGCGGACATACGGCCGTTTTCATATACCGGCGGCATAAAAAAAGCCCGCCGTTACCGGCGGGCTCAAACGTAATAAAGAGTAGCAGCTAACGGGGCTTATCAATAATTCGGATTCTGGTCAAGGTTCTTGTTCACATCCAGCTCTTTCTGCGGTACGGGCCACACGTAATTCTTCGAAGCATCGAAGAGGCGGTTTTCCACTTCCACATGATTGCCGGTAAGCGTGAGTTTGCCGGTTACCGGATCCACCGATCCGGTGCGCATCCCGTACAGTTTGCCGTTGCGCACGGCGGGGCCGATTTCCCAGCGTTTGATATCATTCCAGCGGAGGCCTTCCAGCGCCAGTTCCACCCTTCTTTCCCGGCGCACCAGTTCGCGCATTTTCACCTGGCCTGTGTATACCGTGCGGTCGGTAACGGGCATCTTCGCGCGTTTGCGCACTTCATCGATGGCGTCGTACACGGTATTGTCGATCGTACCTTTTTCGATCATGGCTTCCGCGTAAGTGAGCAGTACTTCGCTGTAACGGATCACGATGGGGTTGAGGCCGGTGTTCCAGATATTGGCGTAATCGCTGAAATCGGAGGTCCATTTTTTATAGAGGTAACCGGTTTTGGAGTTGTTGTCGCCGAGGTAGTAATCTTCGGAATCCGGGTCCAGGGGATCGTATATCCTGCCGTTGTAGCGCTGGCCGGGCGTAACGATGCTGGCCTGGAGGCGCGGGTCGCGGTTGGTGTACGGATCGTCGGGGTTGTAGCCGGAAGCCGGGTCGGTAATGGGTTTGCCATTGGCCATTTCATAAGCGTCCACCAGCGCCTGCGAAGGCACTACAGAACCCCATCCGCCATAACCGCGCGAAGGCATGATGCCCAGCCATTCGTTGGGAACGATGTTTTCCATGTATTGCACGTCGAGGATCACTTCGCTGTTGTTCTCGTTTTTGATGCGGAAAACATTGGTGTAGCTGGTGTCGAGCTTGTAGCCCAGTTGCATCACGGCACGGCTGTCGGTAATGGCATCGTCCCATTTCTTCATGTAGAGATTGAGACGGGCCCGCAGCGCCAGCGCGGCGCCACGGGTGATGCGGCCGATGTCGTTACCGGTGTACGATACATCGAGCTGGGGCGCGATGGCCGCCAGTTCATCCAGGATAAACTGGCGCACCTCCGCGATAGGGGTTTGTTTGATTGTGTTCGCTTCCGCCATGGTAACCGTTTTCGTTACCAGCGGAACGTTGCCGTATAGCTGTGTCAAAGTGAAATACTGATACGCGCGCAGGAAGCGGGCTTCCGCTTTCATACGATCCTTCTTCCCCTGATCTGCATCCGCCTTATCGGCATTCTCGAGGAAAGTGTTGCACTTCTGGATGGTGGTGTAGCTCCAACGGTTGGCCGCATCCACGTCGGAAGCCGTTACCGTACCGTTGCCGATGCTGGTGTAACCTTCCCAGGGCCATTGGTTGTAACCGTTGTCGGTCGCACAATCCATGTACATGATGTTGTAAATATCCTCCCAGCCTTTATAGCAGCCGTTAAGGGCGGCGAGGAGGTCGTTCTCGTTCTTCCAGATGTTTTCGTCGTTATATGCATCCAGCGGTTCCCGGTCGAGGAAGTCTTTGGTACAAGCCGAGAAGAAGCTGCCCACCGCGATCGCCGTCAATATGAATAAGTTCTTTTTCATGTTCAGTTTTTTAAAGTGATACCAACCTTAGAATGTCACGTTCAGGCCCAATGTGTTGATTTTGACCTGCGGGTAGTAGTAAATCGAACTGGTGCTCGGCGCTTCCGGATCGATCCATTTGTACAGTCCGCTGAACGTAAGCAGGTTCTGACCGCTGTAGAAAATTCGCGCACGCTTGATCCCTACCCTGTCGAGCCAAGCCTGCGGAAGCGTATAACCGACCTGCAGGTTCTTGAGGCGCAGGTAAGAAGCGTCGTCTACCCAGAAAGAAGAAGGCATGCTGGCCTGGTCGTTCATCTTCCAGGTATACAACGCGCGGGGCAGCGATGCGTCGCGGTTCTCAGGTGTCCAGCTGTCGAGCATGCCGGAAGTAGGCTTGCCTGCAGATGTGCTGATCAGGCCGATCTTGCCCTGGTCGATGTACGTTTTCACGCCGGCGGCGCCCTGCACGAAAATCGTCAGGTCGATGTTCTTCCAGGAACCGTTCATGGTAAGCCCGTACGTCATCTTCGGATAATAATTCCCGATGTAGGTCTTGTCTTTGGTATTGATCTCACCGTCGCCGTTGAGGTCTTTGTATTTGATATCACCAGGCGCGGTGTTTACCGCCTGTTTCGCATGGGCGGCGATTTCTTCCTTCGACTGGAAGAGCCCTTCTGCGATATATCCCCACAGTGCGTTGATGGGCAAACCTTCCTGGCGGATGGTATAGCCGTCGGGCCCCGGAGAAATGAACTTTTCGATATTGTTCCTGATGAAAGAAGCATTGGCATTCACGCTGTAGGAGAAATCGCCTTTGCTGTCGTTATACCCGGCCGTGAATTCCCAGCCCTTGTTGCTCACGATACCGGCGTTCTGGGTAGGCGGCTCCAGGCCGTATACCGCGCCCACGGGCACTTCGATGAGGATGTCGCGGGTGCGCTTGTTAAACCAGTCGGCCGTGAATGTAACCTTCCCGCCGAAGAACGATGCGTCCAGCCCGAAGTTGGTCTCCGCGGTGGTTTCCCAGAGGATGTCTGCATTGTAACCGTTCACCATGGCCAGGCCGGGCGCTACGATCGGGCTCAGGCCGCCGAAAGTGTAGTTCTGGTTGGTGTAGTACATTGGCAGGTAACGGTAGTAAGGGGAAGATGGGAAGTCCCCGTCGTCGCTCATCGTCTGGTTACCCAGCTCACCCCACGAAGCACGCAGCTTCAGGGCGTTCACCACATCCTTCACCGGGGTGAAGAATTGCTCGCGGTCGATGTTCCAGCCGGCGGAGAACGAAGGGAATGTACCCCAGCGGTTTTTAGGGCTGAAGCGGCTCGAACCGTCGCGGCGGATATTGGCTTCGAGGAGATACTTGCCGTCGTAATCGTAGTTGATGCGGCCGAAGAAAGATTGCAGCGCGCCTTCATAGGAATACCCTTTGGCGGTTTGCCCGTCCGGGGAACCGAGGTTCACCTGGTCGAGCACGTTGTTGAGGAGATTCTTGCGGAACCCTTCGTTCCAGGTGTACTTGGTATACTCCTGGAAATACCCGGCGAGGGCTTTCAGGTTATGCTTGCCGAAGGAAGTGCCGTATTCCAGGAGGTCCTGGTGGGTGATGACCATATTGGTCGTTTGCCCGTCGGTTACGCTGGTGGGGCCCTGGTACATGCCTTTGGAGCCGCTGGCGGTGTAATACTGGATCTCGGAAACGAAAGCCTTCGTTTGCCCGAAGCGCTGGGTGATGGCCAGCGAAGGACGGAAGTGCAGCCCTTTCACGATCTCCAGGTCCGCGCCCACATTCCCGAACAGGTCGCTGTAGTCTTCGTTCCGGAGGCTCGGGGATTCCAGCCAGGCGGCAGGGCTGCCATCACCGATGTAGCCGTATTTGCCGTTGGCGTGTTTATAAGGAACAATGGGTGAAATGCGGTTGAACTGGCGCACGATCTGCGTGAAGGCAGGAACGCCGGAGTAGCTCGACTGCGGTTCTTTCATGCGGCTCAGCGTATACGCCAGGTTCCCGTTCAGGGTGAGGCGGCTGTTAATCTGCTGCTGGATATTGAAGCGGGTGGTGTAGCGTTTGGAATTGGTCTTTTCCATCAAACCATCCTGATCGAACATACCGAGCGAGAACGCGTACTGGCTTTTATCGGTGCCGCCGCTCACGCCGAGGTAATAATTCTGCTGGAGGCCGCTGCCCTGGTAGGCGATGTCGAGCCAGTCGGTGTTCGGATATTTATAAGGATCGGACCCGTCGCGGAATTTGTTGATTTCTTCCTGGGTGTAACGGGGCTGGCCGCCTTCGTTTACGAGCGCCTGGTTGTACAGGGAAGCCGCCTGCCAGGAGGGCAGGAAGTCGGGCAGCGCGGTAGCGGTTTGCTTGCCGATGTAGGAGTTGAATACCACCTGCGGAACGCCTTTCTTGCCTTTCTTGGTGGTGATGAGCACCACGCCGTTGGCTGCGCGGGAGCCATAGATGGCTGCGGAGGCCGCGTCTTTCAGGACGGAGATGGTTTCGATATCGTCGGGGTTAACATTGTTCATGGCTGAAATCACACCATCCACCACCACCATGGCGTTGGCGTTGTTCATGGTACCGATGCCGCGTACGCGGATGGTGCCGCCGTCTTTACCGGGCTGGCCGCTGTTGGCAGCCGTTACCGCCACACCGGCCATAGTTCCCTGCAGGGCGTTGGCCACGCTGGTAACGGGGCGGTCGGCCAGTTGCTTGGAGCTAACGGAAGCTACCGAACCGGTGAGGTTTACTTTCTTCTGTGTGCCATAACCTACCACCACTACGGCTTCGAGGTCGGATTGTTTGACGTGGAGCACCACGTTCATGGATTCGGCCACGGGCATTTCGGTGGATTCGAAGCCCATGAGGGAGATCACGAGCACCTGCCCGGATTCGGCTTCCAGCTGGAAGTTCCCTTCCCCGTCGGATACCGTTCC
>NZ_CALNBI010000482.1 GCF_937874145.1 uncultured Chitinophaga sp.
CAACACAGCCCTCCCCGATATCCAGATCCAGCAGCTGCGCGAAACGGGGCTGATCAATACCTTGTTCTATGTTATTCTGGCGCTGTCCGTTGTTTATGGCGTCATGTTCGTGATGCCGATCGGCGGCGCGGATATGCCCGTCGTGATCTCGCTGCTCAATTCCTTTACCGGTGTGGCGGCGGCCTGCGGCGGATTCCTGTACGATAACCCCGTGATGCTGACAGGCGGTATCCTCGTGGGTTCCGCCGGTACGATCCTTACCATCCTCATGTGCAAAGCGATGAACCGCTCGCTGAAGAACGTGCTGATAGGGTCTTTCGGCGCGCATGCGGCTACCGGGGGCGGTGTTACGAAAGAGCAGGGGAATTACAAGGAAATCAATATCGCAGATGCGGCCGTTGTGATGCGGTATGCCGGCAAAGTGATGATCGTGCCGGGATATGGATTGGCCGTGGCGCAGGCGCAGCACGTTTGCCATGAACTGGAAAAACTTTTGGAAGAAAAAGGTGTGGAAGTGAATTATGCCATCCATCCGGTAGCCGGCCGCATGCCCGGACATATGAACGTGCTCCTGGCCGAAGCGGATGTGCCATATGAAAAACTCGAAGAGATGGAAACCGCCAACGCCGCCATGGCGAATACAGACGTGGTGCTGGTCCTGGGCGCCAACGACGTGGTGAACCCCGCCGCAAAAAGCGATCCCGGCAGCCCGATTTACGGCATGCCCATCCTTGAAGTGGAACTGGCGAAGATGGTGATCGTGAATAAACGCAGTATGAAACCGGGATACGCGGGGATTGAGAATGAGCTGTTCTTCCAGCCCAAAACATCCATGCTGTTCGGCGATGCGAAGTCCGTATTGCAACAGCTGGTGGCGGAAGTGAAAACGCTGTAAATCGTTACCTTTGCGTAAAAATTTACCTTGCCAGCATTACCACAGGCATTTATCGATACATTGAACGGCCTTCCGGGGTATGATGCCGCCGCTTTCCTCGCGGTGCATAATTCCCCGGAGCGCATAACCAGCGTGCGCCTCATGCCGCAGAAAGTGCAGGATATCGCATCGGTGTTCCCGCAGCTGGAAGCACAGCGCGTACCCTGGACCACCGGCGGCTATTATCTTTCCAGCCGTCCTTCCTTTACATTCGATCCGCAGTTCCATGCCGGCGCGTACTACGTGCAGGAAGCATCGTCCATGTTTTTGGAGGAAGCCCTGCGGCAGACGGTCCCCATGGCATCTCCCCTCAAAGCCCTTGACCTTTGCGCTGCCCCCGGCGGAAAAAGCACGCTCATCCAGGCGGCGCTGCCAACCGGAAGCTTGCTGGTATCCAATGAAGTCATCCGCCCGAGAGCCGCGCTGCTGGCGGATAATCTCTCGCGCTGGGGAACGCCCGACGTTGTCGTAACCAATAACGATCCCCGTGACTTCTCGCGCCTCGAAAACTTTTTCGACGTGATGGTGGTAGACGCTCCCTGCTCCGGTTCCGGCCTCTTCCGCCGCGATCCCGAAGCCGTGCAGGAATGGTCGTACGATAACGTGATGCTCTGTAGCCAGCGCCAGCAGCGCATCCTGGCCGACGCACTGCCCGCGCTCAAGCCCGGCGGCATCCTCATTTATTCTACTTGTTCTTACGCCAGGGAAGAAGACGAGCTGCTGCTCGACTGGCTCATGGA
>NZ_CALNBI010000483.1 GCF_937874145.1 uncultured Chitinophaga sp.
ACGGGCTCACTGCTGTCCGGCCTGTACCCCGCGTTTGTTTTGTCGCGCTTCAAGCCGGTGGTGGTATTGAAAGGCCGGGTGATTTCTTCGCGGCAGGGTGCGGGCCTGCGCAAGGCGCTGGTGGTTTTCCAGTTCGCCGCATCGCTGTTCCTGCTGGTGGGTACGCTCATCGTTTTCAAGCAGATCCGCTTCATGCGCGGGCAGGAGCTGGGCTTCACGATGGAACAGACGCTCGTCGTGAAAGCGCCCATGGCGGTCGATGACGTACTGTATGGCCAGAAGCTGGTGACGCTGCGGCAAAACCTCCGCAACGAAAGCGTGCTGCAGGATCTTTCGGCTTCGTCGTACATCCCCGGCGAGCCGGTGGAATTCAACGCGGCGGGGATACGGCTGCGGGGTGAGGATTTTAAACAGGGGAAGGAATACCGCGTTATCACTACCGATGATCATTTCGTGCCGGCATTTGACCTTAAGTTGGCCGCGGGGCGCAACTTCTCGGAGCGGTTCGGGGGAGAGGCGATGTCGGTGATGTTTAACGAAACCGGCCTGCGCAAACTGGGCTTCTCTGATCCGAAGGAAGCGATCGGCAAGCAGATCAATTTCTGGGAGAAATTCTATACGATCGTGGGCGTGGTGAAAGATTACCACCAGCAAGGGCTCCGCGAATCGATGGAGCCGCTTATTTTCCGGTATGATCCGGCGGTGAAGGGCGCGATATCCATGAAGATCGCCGCGGCAGATGCGCAGCAGGCCATCGCTACGGTACGGAAGCACTACACGGCGCTTTTCCCCGACAACCCTTTCGACTTTTTCTTCCTCGACCAATATTTCGACAACCAATACCAGGCTGACCAGCGGTTCGGACAGGTGTTCGGATTGTTTACCGGCCTGGCCATTTTCGTGGCCTGCCTGGGCCTCTTTGGGCTGGCATCCTTCACGGTGATGCAGCGAACCAAAGAGATCGGCGTGCGGAAGGTGCTGGGCGCCTCCGTGCCGCAGATCCTCGGTTTGCTCTACCGCGAATATGCAACGCTGATCGTATGGGCCTTTGCGATGGGCGCGCCGCTGGCATGGTGGTTCTCCGCCCGCTGGCTGCAGGGCTACGCATTCCGGACCGGCGTGGGCTGGCTGTCATTCGTGCTCCCGTTGCTCATCGTGCTGGCCGTGGCCTTCCTCACCGTAGGCGTGCAGAGCTTCCGCGCGGCAACGGCCAACCCGGTCAAAAGCCTGCGGTCGGAATAGAAACTTCTCCACAGCGCCAAACCATCGGGCGGCCCTGCGTGTTGTTTGAAAAAAACGCGCATGGTCTGGATTGAATTTGCCATTTTACTCGCCTGCATTCTCATCGGTTCAAGGATCAAAGGCGTGGGACTGGGGGTGATGGGGATGATCTGCATGCTCATCTACACGCTCATTTTCCACATGCAACCCGCCGACCCGCCGGTGGAAGTGATGCTGATCATCCTTTCCGTGGTGTCTGCCGCCGCGGCGCTGCAGGCCGCAGGCGGGATGGATTATCTCGTCAGGCGGGCGGAAAAATTATTGCAGAGCCGTCCGGGCCAGATCACTTTCCTCGGGCCGCTGGCGACGTATAGTTTCACGCTGTTCGCCGGCACTTCACATATCAATTATTCCATCCTTCCCATCATCGCCGAAATTTCCGCGCGCAAGCGCATCCGGCCCGAGCGCCCCCTGAGCATTTCGGTGATCGCCTCGCACCTGGCATTGACGGCCAGCCCGGTTTCGGCCGCCACGGCCACTTTGGTAAGCATCCTCCGCGATCACGGCATTTCCCTCGGCAATGTGCTCATGGTATGTATTCCCGCTACGATGACGGGCATCCTGGCCGGTATTTTATCGGTGCTGAAGATGGGGAAAGACCTGGATAAAGACCCCGAGTTCCTGGAGCGCATGAAAGACCCTGCGTTCGCCGCGCAGCTGGATGCGGGGCAACAGGCGGAGCGCCCGCCGCTGC
This sequence comes from uncultured Chitinophaga sp., assembly GCF_937874145.1. Taxonomy (GTDB): domain Bacteria; phylum Bacteroidota; class Bacteroidia; order Chitinophagales; family Chitinophagaceae; genus Chitinophaga. Next base: position 1,976 of record NZ_CALNBI010000483.1, read on the forward strand.
CGCCGGGCGCGAAATTATCCGTGGCCCTGTTCGGCGCGGGTGTGTTGCTCATCATCCTCATCGGCTCTTTCCGCGGCATCCTGCCCAATTTCGCTGACGTGGAAGGTTTTGTCCCGAACATGGTGGTAGGTGCCGACGGTACCATCCGCATGGCCGCCATGATCCAGATGGTGATGCTGGCCGTATTGGCGCTGATCATCCTGCTTTGCAAAACTTCTTCCGCCTCCGTGGCAAAGGCGTCGCTGTTTGCCTCCGGCGCGCAGGCTTGTATTTCGGTATTTGGTGTGGTGTGGATGAGTGCGACCTTCATGCTGGCCAACGAGGTACTGATCGAGCGGAGTCTCGGCGCCATGGTGCAATCTTACCCCTGGACGTTCTCCTTTGCATTGTTCGTATTATGCGGCCTGCTCTTCAGCCAGGCGGCTACCACGCGGGCCCTCATGCCGCTGGGCGTATCGCTGGGCATCAGCGCGCAGCACCTGGTAGCGATGTTCCCCGCGGCCAACGGTGATTTCGTGCTGCCGGGATATCCAACGCTGGTGGCAGCCATGGAATTCGACAAAACGGGTTCTACCCGGGTAGGCAAATACCTGGTGAACCACAGCTTCATGCGGCCGGGGCTCGTGGCGGTTACCGTATCTGTCGTAATGGGATTTTTGCTCGCGGGATTGCTGCTATAAAAAGGTAGGAGCGGGGCAGCAGCTGTCGAGGAAAATGTTAACGCTCTTGCGATCGAAGCGGGGCAGTATCAAATGGTCGATGCCGACCAATTTGTCTTTCATTAATCTTAACAACCTAAATTCATATAACATCTCGGTCAACCGGTTGATATTGACCGCCTTCTTCAACTCCTCCAACACAGCCATGCCTTCCGAGACCGTCAGGTAGTCGATGAAACACATTGGCCCGCTGGGGGAAATTAGTAGAATACGTGATTGCATGATGTTCGGTTTTTCAAATGAAGGGCGCACAGGATGAAACTAGCGTAGCAGTAAGGTAACACATTTGTGTGATATAAGGCTGTTCTTTAACATAACTTTATCCACGTTTCCCAATGTTGGGCTTCTACCCATCAATAGTACTAAGTTATTTAGCTAACATTGCTAAAAATATTAGTAGTCATGTATGCAGTTAACCAACGGAACGGCCTTTCCTTTTACGCCGTCCGGGAGACAGGAGAGATCAGCGTTCCCTTTGTCTGGACCCCTCTGAAAGCGGGCTTTCCCTCGCCCGCGCAGGACTATATGGAAGAAGAAATCGACCTCGTGAACCTGCTGGGAATGAACAAACCATCCGTGTTCATCGTCCGCGTCGACGGTAATTCCATGACCGACGCGCATGTTCCCGACAGGAGCTACCTGGTGGTGGACCGCTCCCTCAAGCCCATGCCCAACGATATCGTGGTGGCCGTCCTCAACGGCGAATTCACCGTCAAAACCCTCGTAAAATCATCCACCGGCTGGATGCTCTACCCCGAAAACTCCCTGTACGACCCCATCGTTATCCGCGACAGCGATGCGTTCCAGGTATGGGGCGTGGTGGCCCAGATCGTTATCGACCGGAAAGAAATGCGCCTGCGTAAACGGTAAAGTAACAAGGCCGGGGAAAACATACGGCGCCGCACCCGGGAAGTGCCGGACCCTGGCCGTTTTCAACATGCAGAATGTGTAATGATTAATATGGAAGCAATCCGCCGGGCCCCTGATCGCAGGGGCCCGGTTTTTTATGCTACGCGCCCCGCCTGCGGCCGCTCATCACCATCACGATCCCCGCCACCGTCACCACCGCGCCCACATACGTAGGCCAGCCGATCCAGCGGTTTTCCTTTTTGGTGATTTCAACAGGCCCTGCGTCGAGGATTTCCTTGTCGGTTTGCACGAAGAAGCCGCGGACCAGCATCATGACGATGCCCGCAATGATGAGAATAATACCCAGTGTTTTCATATCCGGAAGTTTCCGGAACAACGGCAAACGATGTGCCACGGGGAGAACTTACGGTTGTTGGGAAGCGAGCAGGCGCGAATGGTCGGAACTGATGGTTTGATAAGTTTTAGGCGTAATGCCCTCCACTTTTTTGAACATCCGGATGAAATAGTTGACGTCCGTAAACCCGCAGAGCTCGCTCACGGCGCCCACGCTGTGGTCGGGCTGGGAGAGGAGGCGCTTGGCCAGTGTGATGCGCTCGCGGTTGATGTATTCCAGCGGCGTGATGCCGAACTGCTCGCGGAACCAGCGGAAAAAAAGGTTGCGGCTCAGGTAAGCTTTTTTGCTGAGCGTGTCCACCGAAATGCGCTCGGTCAGGTGCTCGCGGATATAGTTAAGCACGAAGTGCTGGCGGCTCTGGTTGTTGCTCACGGCCGATTCCGTCATCACCTGCGTCAGGTGCTGGCTTTGCATGAGGCGGATGAGCAGTTCTTTCAGGTTGAGATCGGCGTAGATGTCCTTACTGTTATCCGCACTGCAGCAGATGCGGATCAGTTTGTTGATCAGCGCGGATATCTCATCGTCGTTTTCGAAATGGTACTGGTTGAATTGCAACCGCCAGGAACGGCGCTCGTCGGGCGATTGGTAATAACTGTTCAGGTATTCGATCGTACCGCGGACATACAGCGCGTCGATCGCCAGCGCGATGCATTGGGTGGGATTGTCGAAACTTGCTTCAGGAAAATCGATCGCCATCTTTTCGTTGGCCGGGTAGATGACCGTTTCGCCGGGAAGGTAGTCGAAGCTGGGCTGGTTGGGAAGATGCATGACCTTCTTGCCGCGTACCATGCTGGTGATAATGAACTCGTTGAACTGCATCGGCACGGCCCAGGCCGTCTCAAAACATTCAAAAACATTCAGCTCGCAGTTGTTCAGGTTGAAAACGCGGCGGTTTTCCACCAAAGTCTTCAACATTCTGGTGGGCATCAGCTCGATATGCTCTAACAGGTGTTTCCGGGCCATAACAGATGTAACTATTTCAAAATAATGATTTTTCCCGAATGTGGCATGAAGTCGGGTACGATTGTGCTAATAAACAGTACGAACGTAGCGGGGTTTTTCCCGTAATTGAGTGAATTTAGCATCATGATGTTCGAATAAATGCAGCACACCCTATGAGAAACATCAGCACGGATGTATTGTAACCACAACCGCCCATTATGAATGACTCCAGAATCGTAGCCGCCAAACCAGCTATGCAATTAATCCGGCAACTCGTTTCCCGCCATGGTCCGTTGGAATTCAGGATCAGCGGAAGTTGTGTAGAAGGCTTCACGCCCACCTGCGTCCACGGCAATGCCGCGGAAACGGTGGAAGACAGGTACTCCCTGGGAACCGTCGCCGGCTGCCCGGCTTATATCGAACCGGCGCCCGGGATCGCAGACGATTATTCACATTTCGTGTTACAGGTGGAAGAGGGGAGAACCAACCCCGGCTCCCTGGAGGCACCCGGAAACGTCCGTTTTTTCCTTACCAAAAAAATAAGCCCGCGCGAAATTGGCGCCCGCGCAGGAGAAACCAATCCGCACATGTTCAGTTACCTTTTCGGCTACAGCGGCAACTGGGGCTGATTTCGTACCTTCGCGCGACACAAAAAAATCCGCGAACAGCATGAGGGAAGACGCACAATACAGAAAAAACATCACACCCGGCCTCGAAGTCGGCATAGTCCTGAAGAAAGACCAGCGCAGCGGAAAAGTGACTTACGGTATCGTTCAAGACCTTCTCACTTCCGCTGCGTACCATTCCAGGGGGATCAAGGTCAGGCTGGAAGACGGACAGGTAGGCAGGGTGGTAGAAATTCTATACTGAACGTTGTGTTTGTCCGCAACGGAATCCTTGCTTCTGCAACCAAACCGGATTCAGCCCGTCACTTACCTGGCGGGTTTTCCGTTTTTAAACTTCCACCGCAACTTCACTGTTAATAACATTATGACCCACATCAACACCGCACATTTCCTGCGGGCATGCGCGATTATCACCGTGTTTGCGCTGCTCCAGGCCTGCATCAAAGACGAGCCGCCCAACCCGGAGGCGGACATTGAAACCTTCTCCCTCCCGGATTCCCTGCTCACCGGCGACATTTTCATCGACCAGTCGAACCGCAAAATCCTCCTCTACCTGGAGCCTGAAGCCTACGAAAGCGGCGTTGCGCCGGTGATCACCACTTCGGCCGGCGGCAACGTTTCGCCCGCCTCGGGGGATTCCATCTTCTTCCATAACGAGGTCGTCTATACGGTGACTTCCGCCAGCGGCGAGAACCGCAAGCAGCACACGGTGGAAGTGGTGTCGATCGGCGAATGGACATGGGGGTTCGAGCACTGGCAGATCCATCCAACGGATAAATACCAATACCCGGTGGAGGACGACGGCAAGCAGGTATGGTCGTCGGGCAACCCGGGTGTGGCCCTGGGCGGCGTGCAAAAACGCCCGGATGCGTATCCATTGCGGTCCACCGAAGAATCGGAAGCGGGCAGTTACGCGGCGGAACTGCTCACGCTGAAAGGCACGGTGCTCTCCGGCCTGGTGGGCATCAAACTGTTTGCGGGATCGCTGTTCCTGGGGAATTTCGATGTGAGCAACGCCTTCCTCGAGCCCCTGAAAGCCACGCAGTTCGGGCAGCCATATACCGGCAAGGCCACGCGCTTCACCGGGTACTACAAATATGCGCCCGGCGCTACCTACCAGGATAAGGCCGGCAACGCTGTGCCCGGCGTCACCGATTCCTGCGCGATTTATGCCGTGCTCTATTCCGGCCGCACCCGGCTGGATGCGACGAACATCAACACGTCCGACCGCATCATCGCCACGGCCAAACTGCCCGACGGCTCCGCCCGCGGCAACTGGACGCACTTCGATATTCCTTTCACCTACATCCCCGGCCGCGCC
>NZ_CALNBI010000484.1 GCF_937874145.1 uncultured Chitinophaga sp.
ATTCCTCTTTCCCTACGCTCACACCGTGGAAGAGATCAAGGAACGTCTGGACGCGACGGGCCTGAAGATTGTTCTGCACAACCTGCCCGCTGGTGACTGGGATGCCGGTGAGCGCGGCATTGCCTGCGACCCCAACCGCGTGGACGAATTCCGCGCTGGCGTGGACAAAGCCATCGCCTACGCCACGGAGCTGAACGCGGCGTGCCTCGGCCAGGTGGAATTCATCCACCGCAACGTGTTCCGCTTCGATACGAACCAGCAATTCGATGTGGTGTGGAGCGCAGGGCTGTTCGATTATTTCGAAGATGGCGTATTTGTTCGCCTGCTGCAAAAGATGATGGGATGGGCCAAGCCCGGCGGCGAAGTGATCATCGGCAATTTCGGCGACCATAACCCCACCCGCGGCTACATGGAAATCATCAGTGAATGGTACCTCATCCACCGATCCGCGGCGCATTTGCGTGAGCTGGCCCTCCGTGCCGGCGCGTCCCCCGATAAGGTCAAAGTGGAACGTGAGCCCGAGGGCGTCAATCTCTTCCTGCATGTTGGCGTGTAACCATAGGCAATGCCCGCGATTTTTTTTATTTTGGAACATCCTAACCAAACCCGGGATGTTCCACCATGCCAAACAACCGCTATCGCCTCCGCCTCCTCAGCCTTGCATTGATCCTGCCGTTTGCGGCTTTTGCCCAGAAAGAAGACCGCAAGCTCACCGCCAAACTCACCGAACTGGCCAACGCCTTTCACGGTGAAGTGGGCATTTACGTCGAGCACCTGAAAACGGGCCGTTTCGTGGCCATCAACGCCGACACGGTATTCCCGACCGCCAGCATCGTGAAAGTGCCGTTGCTGGTGGGGCTGTTCGATAAAATCGAGAAAGGGGAGATCAAATACCACCAGCCGATGGTGTACCGCGATTCCGCGAAGTACGGCGGCTCGGGGATCATGCAGTTCTTTAAAGACAGTGCCGCCACCGAAGTGAGCGTGCTGGCTGCGCTCATGATGTCGTACAGCGACAATACCACTTCGCTCTGGAACCAGGCCCTCGCGGGCGGTGGCCAGCGCGTGAACGAAATCATGGCGCAATACGGCTTCCAGAATACCCGTGTCAATTCCCGCACCCCCGGCCGCCAGGACATCTGGAAAATCTACGGGTGGGGGCAAACCACGCCCCGCGAAATGGCGCGCCTGGTCAAAATGATCTTCAAAGGAGAAATTATCAGTCCCGCCGCGAGCGACCGCATGTACCGCCTGATGTGCCGTGGCTATTACGACGAATCCTCCCTGTCCCAGCTCCCGCCGTACGTGCAGGCTGCCCATAAAACCGGATCGGTAGACGCTACGCGTTCGGAAGTGGTGCTGGTGAATGCGCCGCATGGCGATTACGTTTTCCACGTGGCAACAAAAAATAATAAAGATCAGCGCTGGGCGGATGATAATGAAGCGGTAGTCCTGATCCGCAACGTTTCCGCCGTGATCTGGAACCATTTTGAGCCGAAGAGCAACTGGAAGCCGTTGTATACGGTTTACAAGTGATTCATTTCGTAGACTTTCTCGAGGAGGTCGATCTTGTCCTGCTCCGGCATATCCGGGGCTTTGATCATGCAGTTGAAGAGGAGGTTGCCGCGGGTGCCGAACAGGAAGTACATGTTCTGCTGCCCGTTTTTGGCTTGCCAGCAGATATAGGCTTTCTCGCGGTTTTCGGAGAGCTTGCGGACGGTCATGCGGGCTTCGTCGCGGAGCGTGCGGCTATCCCAGTTGTAATAGGCAAGGGCGTTTTCGAAATCGGTGCGCTCCCGCACGAATACATCCAGCGCTTCGCCAGGCATCACGCAGATGGCGATAACGGTGGAATCGGCGTTGGTGAAGGTAACCTGTTGCTTCGCGTCGCGCACGCCTTCCCGGATGAACCATTCGCCGGCAAGGCGCAGTTCGGGCTGGTAACGGTTGTATTTAACAACGGTAGTATCCTGTACGGAATGGAAGGCGTAGCTGAATTCGCTGCAATCGGTGGTGTCAGTCAGTTCCAGGCGGCCGTCGACCAGTTTGCCGTGAAGGTAGGTGGAAGTGCCCCCGGCCTGGCCGGTAGTGATGGCTTTTTCATTGGTGAGTTGCATGACCAGCTGGCCATTTTGCATTGTATAGGTCCCTTTTTGCGCGTATTGCTTGTAACGGCCGAACCATCCGGCCACGCTCCGGGCGTCGCCGGATGTCACGGATTGCAGAATTACCGCCCCATCGGGGTAGAATCGAAGGTAAGTGTGGATGTCTGCGGAAGAATCGGACACATGACCGGTCCTGGCGGAATAAATGCCGTCAAAATGAAGGTCTTGCGCCTGCAGGACACGGGCCTGCATGACGAAAACGCACACGAGAGCTAAGATACGCGCTGGCATATGATGTAACAGTTATAGGTAGTCTGAATGTTGAACTTAATTTACAACGAATTTTCCATATAAAATCATGTTCGTGTCATCGTTTCGGAAACAAATTTGTTGCTGATTTGTAAAGTCTTGACATCCTAATACTTGCCGCATGGAATTTCACCCTATTGCAACCACTGAATTGCTACGGCAGTTCGGGACAGACCCCTCGGCCGGCGTTTCCCCTGAAAAAGCGGGACAGCTCCTGGCCGAGCACGGGCCTAACGAACTTTCCGCCACCCAACGGGAATCCCCCTGGCTGATCCTCCTCCACCAGTTCATGAGCCCGGTGATCTACCTGCTGCTCATTGCCATGGGGATGTCCCTGTTCTTTAAAGAATGGCTGGATGCCATCGCCATCGCCGTGGTCATCCTCCTCAATGCCCTCATCGGCTTCATCATGGAATTCCAGGCAGAAAAAGCCATGGACGCCCTCCGCCAGATGACCACCCAAACCGC
>NZ_CALNBI010000485.1 GCF_937874145.1 uncultured Chitinophaga sp.
AAGGAAACGGGCTTCTTGTCAGCGTCGGCGAACGCCAGCGAGGGGGCTTGCTGGCCGATGTAGCTTTTGGGGAAGAGGTCGTCGTACACCACTTTGCCGTAAAAGCTTTCTTTCGCTTCTCTGGAAAACTGCTCGTATACCGGTTTCTGATCCGGTGTGAAGTAGCTGTAGTTCGTGAGCATGAGGAAAGGGCCCCACCAGGTGTCTTTGTTGGCGGTGATCAGGGCGGAGATGGAATCTTCTACGGTTTTGAAGAATTCATGTTCTTCCTTTTCGAACTGCTTCCAGGCTGCGGAAGCCATGATTTCCTTTTGCAGTACCGTGTCTTTCGCCTGACGGGCAGCAGACAGTTTATCGGTCACTTCCTTGCCGCGTTCGTGGTAGGCGTTGTACAGCACTTCCAGGCGGTCGCGCTGGGCGCTTTTGGCCAGGTACTCGTCGTGTACGGGGCTGCCGGTCACTTTCACCCCGGTGAAGTTGCGGCCTTCGCCGTCTTTGCTGGTTTCCGCCTTGCCGGTTACGTTGATGTCGGTATTATCGACCATCAGTTGAAAGCCGCCGTAGCCGCCGTCTTTCACTTTCACGAAATAGAAGCGCGGCCCTTCCACGCTGCCGGAAAAGGTGAACTTCCCGGATTTCACGGTGGCGGTGGCCACGGGTTTTTCTTCCTTATGCGAACCGGCGGGGATCATCTCCAGCACGGTGCCGTCGGGCAGACCGCTGAATTGCCCGGTGATGGTGTACTTCCCTTTATCCTGGAAAGCGGAGAAAACGACCGCCAGCGCGAGGGCGGCTGTTGTGAAGAATGTTTTGCCGAATAGTGTCTTTTTCATGAGTGGTTATAGATTTACGTTTTGCTGAATGGTTCCGTTGCCGGGATTGTTGATGGCGCCCTGCGGGAAGGGCATCGTCCACATATGCGAATCCGGCTTGAGCGAAATCGCCGTACCGTTCTCGGTTTTAGTGAGCGTCCGCGCATATTGCGGGTCTTTGTTGAACCTCCGCATATCGCCGAACGCTACGATGGAAAACAACGTCGCGTTTTCCTTCGTGCGGCGGATGTGCCCGATCGCCTGGGCGGTATTGGCTGCCGTCAGCGCTGCATACTGCGCGGGCAGGATGCGTTTGGCCCGCACGGCATTGAGCGCAGTCATCGCGCCGGAAAGGTCGTTTTTCCGCGCCAGGCACTCGGCCTTGATGAGGTACACTTCGGTGGTGGTGATGCCGCCATCGTTGAAGCGGCCGGTCTGGATCGAATAGAAATAGGTATCCGTACCGATGGTGCGCTGTTTCCAGCGGCTCAGGAAGCTTGCATCCCCGGCTTCGAAGCGGGCGGCGCGGTCCGTCCTGACGTTATATTCCCGCTTGCTGTACACCGCGTCTTCATGCCCGAAAATGTAATTCTCCACGCTTTCGTAGCCCCTGGCAGACGGGAGACTGGGATACAGGTCTGGCTGTTCGATCTGCGTCTTGTAATTGTTGTAGTATGCCACCCAGTCGAACAGCTGATCGTTTACCGCCAGCGCGTTGTTTGCGGACGCGAGGGCCTTGTCGTAATCCCCCATCTGGAGGTAAACACGCGCCAGGAAAGCGTGCGCTGCACCTTTAGAACCGTGCAGGATCGTCGCGCCTTTATCGGGAAGGTCCGGCAGCGCTTCGTTGGTGTTGCGAAGGATGTAATCATACATGGCCTGGATGGTAACCTGGGTGTATGGTGCGCCAAGGTCCGCACTTTCGATCAGCGGTACGGAAAGTTTCGTTCCCGCATTGGCTGCCTCATAGGTATCGGCATAATAGTTCACAAGGAGGAAGTAGTGCATGGCGCGACCCAGTTTGGCCTGCGCCAGGAGGATCTTGCGCGCTTCGTCCGTGGCTTCCGTGGCTTCCGGCACGTATTGTACCAGCAGGTTGAATGTAGAAATCGCCGCGTATGCCGTATAGTACGCCGATTCGTCGCTGTTGTTGTAAGTGATGCGGTTCGTCCCCTCTTCCCACAGGTAATTCGCTTTGGTCAGCGGGGAAAAGTTAAGCGCTTCGGCGCGCTCGAACCGGTCGTTCAGGAGATAAATCGCCTGCAGGTGCGGGTAGCGCTGGTTGCCGTATTCATCACGCACGAACGCTTCATAATCCGCCAGGGTGGCCGGTATTTTCTTGCCCTTGGGCAGGATGCCGAGATACTTTTCGCACCCGCTTGCCAGGACCAGCCCCAGCAATAACACGATGCTTATATTCAGTCTGATATATCGTTGCATAGCCTTTTACATTTTAAGGTACAATGTTACAGCCCCAGTTGCAGGCTCCACACATAATTGGGGCGTACATATCCGCCCATAAGATACTTCGCTGTCTTATCTTTTGCGATCATAAACGCATTTTCCATATTGAACTGTATGCGCGCGCTCTGCATAAAAGCCCCTCGGATGAGCCGTTCCGGCAGGTTATACGCGAGCGACACGTTCCGCATGCGGATGTGCCCCGCGTCCAGCACGTTGATCGACGCATTGCTGTACATGGTGTATAAGTCCGAGCTGAAAGCAGGATCCTCCGCAAAAACGGCCCTCGGCACGTTGGTAGTAGCCTCGTCACCGGGTTTGCGCCAGCGGTTGACGATATCCTTGTTCACCGCGCTAAACTGCGTCATATAACTGAACATGCCGGAGTTGTAGGCATTGTTGAGCATCGGAAGGAAAGTGTTCCGCATCTTGTGCCCCCCTTCATACGTTAGCAGGAAAGCCAGCGTGAAGTTCTTATACTCGAGCGAGCTGCTGAACGATCCGCTGTAAGTGGGAACGGTAGAGCCAAGGTATTTGATGGCGGAGAGCTCGCTGGGCGAAAAGCCGGCAATCGCCCCCTTCTCATCGTATACCTGCGGCAAACCATCACTGCTGAGGCCTGCCCATTCATATCCATAGAGCGCCTGGTAAGGATTGCCCACCCGCGGGTAAGCCAATGGGTAATCCAGTTGCAGGAAATACACCGGTGCCTCCACATTTACATACGTCACCTTGTTTTTATTGTAAGCGAACATGCCGGTAAGGTTCCATTTCCAATCGCCGGAACGGACGATATCCGCACTGATCGTCGTTTCCATACCGTGGTTGGTCATTTCGCCGTTGTTCATCACATAAGTGGAATATCCGAAGCCTTCCGTAGGTACGCCCATGGTATTGGCCAGCAGGTCTTTACCCTGCTTGCGGTAGTAATCCACCGAACCGGTGATCCGGTTGTCGTACATCGTGAAATCCACACCAATATTCCCCGTAAAAGTACGCTCCCACGACAGCAGCGGGTTCGGCCTCGAAGAAATCGATCCCTGGATCCCCCCGACCTGGTAGTTCGGCCCGTAATACGCGACCATAAAAGGCGCATAGGCGTTGGAAATATTTCCTCCCACACCATAAGAGCCACGCAGCTTCAGGTACGTCAGGAAGCCCGGGTTGAAAAACGATTCCCGGTAAATATTCCAACCCAGCCCGGCCGACCACATCGGCTTATTCTGATATTTGGAACTGGTGCCCCAAAGGTTCGAACGGTCCCAGCGAAGACTCCCCGTTACCAGGTATTTGTCGTCGTAAGAATATCCCGCGTTCCCGTAAACCGACACGAAGCGGCTGACGTCCTCCAGGTCGAAGCCCAGGTCGTTGGCCGAGAAATTGCCGTTAAAGAAGGTCCCTTGCGCATTGGCGAGCGCTTTCGCATCGACCATATCGTAAGACAGTACGGCAGGATCGTAATTATACTGCGTCTGGTCATTCAGCTCCAGCTTCATATTCTTCGTTTCCATACCGGCGATCGCTGTGATATTGTGGTGCTGACCAAACCGCTTGTCGAAATTCAACTGCTGACGGAAGTTATACGCCGTATTCAGCTGGCTTTCGCGGTTATAGATGTTGCCGTAAGGCATGAGGAAAAACAGTCCCTGACCCGCCACATCGCCCGCAAAGCTATTCACCCGGTTCCGCACGTAATAACTGTTTTTATCAAACAGCGTATTGCTGCGCAGATGGGTGTTTTCGTATTGGAACGACACCTGGTAATTCAGCCATTTCGCAAATTTTATGTCAAGCTTTGCATAACTGCGGTTCATAAAGCTGGTGTTCCGCGTCAGGTTCAGCCCGATTTCATCCAGCGGCGTGATATCCATGTTATACAGCTTGTACTGGTTGATGATCGACAGTGTATTGGCATTCAGCCTGCGGTCCGCCGTCATCGTGAAATGGGAGCCATCGGCGTTTTTCAGGTAATCGTATGGCATGATGCCGTAACCGGGCGACATGGCACTGAACGTTTGCCGTTCACCCGTTCCGTATTGCAAGTACGAGCTCACCTCAAAATCCAGCCAGGGCGTCAGGTGGGCGGTATTGCGGACATTCAGGCCCACGTTCTGGTTGGCGGAGAACTTGTCTTCCAGCGCATTATGACGATAAGTTGCCGAAGCGTAGAAGGCGTTCCGGTCGCTGGCATTGCCCACGTTCACATTGTACTGCTGCAGTAGCATGTCGCGCTTGGTATAGGCGGCGACGTCGTCGTAGTAATTGAAACCCTGTCCCGCCAGGCTGTTCAGCTTCGCGTCGAGCTGTTGCTGGCTGATGTGTCCGGCGTAGAAATTCAGGAACGCGTCCGCGCCCTGGTTGATATACACTTTATTATCCAGCAGCGACTGCGCATAAGTTGCCGCATTTGCACCCTGGAAGCTGGGATTGCTGGCAGCCCATTCTTTTTCCAGTTCCAGTATCTCCGCGGAATTGGTGAGCCTGCCGGTATAGTAGTTGAAAGGACGGTAAGTGAGGGTGGAAGATGCATTCACCTGCGGGCGTCCTTTTTTGGCTTTCTTGGTGACGATTACGACCACGCCGTTGGCCGCGCGGGCGCCGTAGATGGATGCAGCCGCCGCGTCTTTCAGGATGGTGATCTTTTCGATGTCTTCCAGGTTGAGGCCCGGCAGGTTATCCTGGAGCGAACCGCCGCTGTAGGTGGTGTTTTCCACGGGGAAGCCGTCGATCACATACAGGGGGTTGGTCATCCCGTTCATGGAAGTGGTGCCGCGGATGAGGCCGTTGTTATAGCCGGCCACGCGCCCTTCGAGCAGGGAGCCCAGGTCGCTGAGGCGCTGCTGCTTGAGGGAGGAGGCGGTCACCGTCGCAAACGCTCCGGTAGAACGCTCTTTGCTGAGTGTCTGGTAACCGGTCGAATAGTTGCTGATGGTCACGGCTTCGAGGGAATCCACCATCATGGTCAGCAGCACTTCAAAATTCAGGGAGGCTTCGTCGCCGGGGAGGCGCTTCACATCCGGGATCGTTCCGCCCGACCGGAGCCGCGCTATTGATACTTCCTTCATCTGGAAACCAATGGAAGAAATTTGCAATACCGCATCTTCCGGAACAGCTGGCAGGGTAAACATCCCTTCTCCGCTCGTGGAAGCGCCGGTTTGCGTGCCTTTAATCCGCACCGAAGCCCCGGGCAGCGGCTGCCGCTCCTGGGTGTACACAATCCCGGAAACCTTCACATCCCGGGCCACCGCCTGCTCACCGGCCGGCTTCTCGGACAGGAAGATGGTTTCCACCGAGATGCGGTAATTCAGTTGCCGGTCTTTCAGCACCTTGTCGAGGAACTCGCCAAGTGGCATGTGGCTGGCGGAGATGTTAACCGGCTGTTTGTCGCGGATGAGCTGTTTGTTGTACATCACCACATACCCCGCCTGTTCCTTGATGACAGAGAACACTTTTTCGAGCGGCACATTGTTGCCGGTGAAAGTGATGTGCTGGGACAATACATTTCCCGAAACATGGAGGCAAACAGCCAGAAGCAGGAAGCTCGCAATTTTCATGATACGCAGCATTTGTTGAAATTGCCGCCGTGCCGCGCTGTGTGGTAGAATTACTCCTTCGTTCTTTCTACATACATCGGTTGAGGGATAGCTGAACCGCCCGTTTACGGGCACGCGCCACCGCTTGCAAATAGCAGTTTTTTGCATAAATTGCAATGTTTGGTTTTGGTTGTTAAACGTATTACTGTACGGCATCATAACCTCGCTGAACTTTCCGCCGGGAGTGACCCCATCACTTCCGGTTTTTTATTCAGGGGGCCTTATTATCTTTCTTTTTCGGGTAACGCCCAGGGACGAACCGCTTCTCCGTTTATGGCAATACTACCAGTCTCCGGTTGGCTTCTATTTTAAACTTAACGTTGGCATCCTGCAGCCCGAGGAGTACGTTGGACAGGGGCTCGTTCCTGCCCATTTCGCCGCCGAACATGATGTCGGGCACTCCTTTCTGGTAAACGATCTCCAGGTCGTACCACCTGGCCAGTTCGCGCATGACTTCATCCAGTTTTTTATTGTCGAAATTGAATAATCCGTCTTTCCAGGCCGCTGCCGCTCCGGCATTGGCTACGTCGTTTTTACGCAGCCGGCTGCCGTTTATGATGGCTTGTTCATTGGGCAGGAGCACCGTCTGCCCGGCGCCGCTGTCGGCTTCCACCGCCAGTTTACCCTGCATGAGGGTGGCTACGGCCACCGGTTCGTCGGGGTATGCTTTCAGGTTGAAGCGCGTGCCCAGCACCCGGAGCCTCGTTTTGCCGGTCACTTCCACGGTAAAGGGCTTTGCCGGGTTCTCCGCCACTTCGAAATACGCCTCGCCCGTTACGGTCACCCGCCGCTCCGCCCCGCTGAATGCCACCGGGAAGCGGATGCTGCTGGCGGAATTGAGCCATACCTTCGACCCATCGGGCAACAGCAGCCTGAACTGCCTGCCGCGCGGGATGGTGATGGTGTTGAGCGCCGGGGCTTCGCTTCCGCCTTCGTCCGCATCGTACGCCAGTTGCCCCTTTCCGAGCGTCAGCGTACTGCCGCCCTGCCGCGCGATCTCGCCCTGGGCGGCGCTGTCCAGCGGGATTTGCGTACCATCCGCCAGCGTGAGGATCGCCCCTTCGTGCCCGGGCTGCACATCCGCTTGCACGGGTGCCTGCGCCGCGGGCGATTGCTGCGGAGCCGGGGCGCGCATGAGCCAGAAGGCTGCTCCCGCCGCCAGGAGCCCGATCACCGCCGCCGCCCAGCCCCAACGGCGGAGCAGGGGCGCCCTGCGCAGGGGAACCACCAGGGGCTCCCGCGCCGGTTCCCGGATCGATTCCAGTTCGGCCATCTGTTCCAGCATCCAGTCCGGGTCGGCCAGGGCCTCCAGCAGCCGGGCGTTGCCCGGGCTTTCCGCTGCCCAGCTGTCCAGGCGTTGCTGTTCTTCCCCTGAAATCTCTCCTTCCAGCTTTTTGAGCAGGAGGAGCTCCAGTTCGTTCATTCTTTGCGCATCCATATCGTGGGTGTGGGATATCGTTACAGGTCGGATCCCTTTAGTATAACACAACTAAAAGATCGTTTTAACCAAAAAAGGCGGAAAAATTTTTTCCCTATAGCATTTTCATGAGGAGTAACAGGGCCAGGAAGCCTTTTTCGGACAGGCGGTAGCGCAGCAGCTTGATGGCCCGGGCTTTCTGGTTGAGGACGGTTTGGGGGGAAAGGCCTAATTTTTCCGCAGCCTGTGCGGTAGTGAGCTTGTGGATGAAAAGCAACCGGAACACCTCGCCGCAGTGGGCCGGCAAGGTAGATACTTCCTGGTAGATTTCGGCGAGTACGCGGGATTTGAGCATTTCCAGGTCGGCGCTCTCCTCTCCTTCCGGCGTGAGATAAAGCAGCTCCCGGTGTGAGAGCGCATGCCGGTCGCGGGCCTTCAGGTAATTAAAACAGGCATTGCGGACGCTGATGTATAAGAAGGATTTAATTTCTGACAGCTGTTCGAAGTCGTTTCGCTTGTGAAAAAGCTTCACCATGGTGTCCTGCGCGATGTCTTCCGCCTCGCCGGCATGCTCTACGATCCGGCGCGCAAAGTACACGAGGCCTTTGTAATATCTCCCATACAGGTCTGCCGCCGCGGATTCGTCGCCGGCCCTGAACAGCCGGATCAGTTGTTGGTCATTATGTTGTTCGCTGTATTGCAATGCCGGTGTCGTCCTTCCTCCGTGCAAACTAAAAATATTTCAGGAGAAAAAGAAGCGAATGGCGGTTGAGACCGCCTACTTCTCCGGCCTGGGGAACACCTGGTGTGTTTCCGCCCATTGGCGCCATTGGGCAGACAGCTGCGCCACCACTTCGGGGTGCCGGGCGGCGAGGTCGGTCATTTCCGATTCATCTTCCCGGATGCGGAAAAGCCGCCAGGTGGTGTCGCCCGAAAGCGATACCAGTTTCCATTCGCCGTTGCGCGCGAACCGGGCGCCGAAATGCTCGTTGAAGAGCGTCCGGTCCACATCCCCTTTCCCTTCCAATGCCGGTTTCAGGCTGATGCCGGTATACGGGAGGATGGGATTGCCCTTGTAGCTGGCCGGATATTCCGCTCCCGCCAATTCGAGGAAAGTGGGCATGAAATCCATGACGTGGCCCACCTGGCCGGAGAATCCTCCCTTCTGCCGGATGCCTTTCGGCCACCAGGCAATCATCGGCGTGCGCACCCCGCCTTCGAACGACTGCGCCTTGGCATACTGGTATGGCGTATTGGCCACATTCGCCCAGCGCTCCCCGATGGAAGCGAAACTCGTTTGCGGACCGGGCATCACCTGCTTGTTTACCGGGTAGTGGATTTTGCGGCCGTCGCGCGTTTCGCCGGGCCGGTCGAACCCCGGGCCGTAGCGCATGCAGTTTTCAGGGCTGGCGCCATTATCGCTCAGGAAAACGATCAGCGTGTTGTCCAGCTCACCGGATGCCTTCAATGCCTGCAGGATGCGGCCGATACCCTGGTCCATACGGTCTACCATAGCGGCATGTACGGCCATGGCGCGGGCGTCCCAGGCTTTGTCGGGGTTGTTTTCCCAGGCCAGTTTGCCGCCGGTACGCGGCGGGAGCGGCGTCGTTTTCGGGTCGATGACGCCTTTCTCGGCCATGCGTTTGTATCGCGCGTTGCGGATGGCGTCCCAGCCTGCGGTGTAGGTATTTTCATATTTGGCGATTTCTTCCGGCGGCGCCTGCAAAGGCCAATGCGGTGCGGTGTGGGCCACATAGAGGAAGAAGGGCTTCCCTTCCCGCCCGAACTCCCGGATATACGCAACGGCGGAATCATTGATAGCGTCTGTATGATAATATCCCTGCGGAACGCTTTCCACCGGTTCGGTGCCGCTGACCAGGCTGAAGGGGTCGAAGAAATCCACTACGCCGAAAATGTTGCCGAAGTATTTTTCGAACCCGCGGTTCACGGGGTATTGTTCAACGGGCGAGAAATACGGATGAACAGCCTGGTGGTTCAGCCATTGCAGCTGGGCTTCGCGGGTAGCCTGCTCGATGGTGTTGGACACATGCCACTTGCCCGACATGGCCGTCCGGTAGCCCGCGCTGCGGAGTACTTCCGCCAGGGTGACGGTGTTGGTCCCGAGCGCGCCGCGGTAACCGGGCTCCTTGCGGGCGGCCGTCATCTCGCCGATGCCCGCCTGCTGGTTATAGAGGCCCGTCAGCAGCGAGGCGCGCGTGGGGCAGCAGCGGGAAGTATTGTAAAACCTGGTGAAGCGCAGGCCATTGTCTGCCAGGTAGTCGAGGTTCGGGGTCTTGATTTCGCCGCCAAAACAGCCCAGGTCGGAGTACCCGAGGTCGTCGGCCAGGATGAGGATGATATTGGGCCGCCCGTCTTTCTGCGCCCCTTTATTTCCCTTCCGGCTGCCTGCGCAGGACGCGATCGCCAGGCCGGCTATCAATAGCCATATCGGATTTTTCATAGCTTGCGTGGATTCGTTTCCCATCAAAATAGACAACCCATCGCCAATTTCCACCTTCCGGTACGATCCGGCTAAATATTGAAACGAAATGACGAAACAAATGCATAATTTGGGTCTTCACCTATACCAGAAGCTTTGCACTACGTGCTATTACTGTCCCTTTTTTTTGGGTTTACGATATTTATAATGATACGGATATGCATGCTGCTGCATGAATTCGGTCACGCAGCAGCCGGATTGCTCCTTACCCGTAAAAATGTATTTGTATACTTAGGCACCCAGGGCGATAACAACGCCTTCACAATCGACAACCGGCTGATTTCCATCAATATTCACAACAATCCCATAAAATGGACGTGGTAAGCGTAGGCATTTTCGGCAAACGGAGGATATCGACCGGCTCATCGAACACCTCTCATAAAAAAACCTGCAATACCTGCAGGTTTCCTTTCACTAAAACACTCAAATGTATATCCGGTCTATGACTTCAGCCAGTTCAGCAAATCTTTGTTGATCGTTTCCGCTTCCGTGGTGGGCATGCCGTGCGGGAAACCGGGATAGGTGATTAACGTCGCGTTTTTGGCGAGTTTGGCGGACTTCGGTGCGGAGTTTTCGTATGGTACGATCTGGTCGTCGTCCCCGTGCATCACCAGCACCGGGATGTCCACGGCTTTCAGGTCTTCCGTGAAATCGGTTTCCGAAAACGCTTTGATGCAATCATAATGCGCTTTGATGGAGCCCATCATCCCCTGGCGCCACCAGTTGTCCTGGATGCCTTTCGATATTTTCGCGCCTTCGCGGTTGTAACCATAAAAGGGGAAGGTGATGTCCTGGTAGAATTGCGCGCGGTGTTTGGCGGTGTTGCTGCGGATATCATCGAACACGGAGATATCTACGCCGCCGGGGTTGCTGTCGGATTTCACCATCACGGGCGGAACGGCGCTGATGAGCACGGCCCTGGCCACGCGGCCTTTCCCGAATTTATGCGCATACCGGATCACTTCGCCGCCACCGGTGGAATGCCCCACATGGATCGCGTCTTTGAGATCCAGCGCCTTGGCCAGTTCAGACACATCTTCGGCGTAGGTATCCATGTCGTGCCCTTTTTCCGTTTGTGAAGAACGCCCATGGCCCCGCCTGTCGTGCGCGATCACGCGGTAGCCCTGCTCCAGGAAGAAATACATCTGCG
>NZ_CALNBI010000486.1 GCF_937874145.1 uncultured Chitinophaga sp.
ATAATATTTCTGCATCCCCGGCATGTCGGCCTGCACGATATATTTTTCCGGATTGTAACCGAAGTTTTTCTCCCCGAAATAAGACGCGGGATGCCCGGCCGCGCTGCCTGCAATGTTTTTAACGAACCCCAGGTTCAGCGGGTCTTTCCCGATGCTTTTATACGTCCCGAAGTGGGCTTTGCCGCACATGATGGTGTAGTAACCATTGTCGCGGAGCACCTGCGGAAGCGGCGTAGCATAGGCGCTCCGCTCCTGGCGGCCGTCGGGCGACAACCCGTTCGCGTTCCAGGCCGGCGGGCGCAGCAGGCTGTCTTTACCATCAGTGCTTGTATTAAAAACGCTCGTCCAGTTGGTGACGCGATGCCGTGCCGCGTTCATGCCGGAAAGGAGGCTTACCCTTGAAGGGGTGCACACGGGCGTAGCATACGCATTGGAAAATTTCATGCCCGTCCGCGCAAGGCGCTCCATATTGGGCGTCCGGAATTTCCGGTTGGCGGGTGTAATGCTATCCCAAAAGGGAACGGCGGTATCCTGCCAGCCCATATCATCTACCAGGAAGAAAATGATATTCGGCCGGGACTGCGCGATCGCACCCTCAACATTCAGCAACAGCGCCGCCGCAAGGCCATAAAGGTATTTTTTCATTCGGATGATATTGAAAGGTTGAATCGTTAAAACCGGCTCATTTCTTTAGATACCGCTGTCACCATGCCGCCCAGGCGATACGGAAAATGCGATAATCCAGTGAGCCACCGGATGAGAAATGGGCGATTTTCATATAACGCCAACACCGAATGCGCCAGCTCCGGGATAAATATACAAACTCCCGCATAAGAACTTCAAACCCTGCAAACAAAGCCGGGTCTATTCTTCCCCCGCACTTTATCCGGCTACGCCGCTAATTTCTTCGTTGAGCGGAATCAGCCCCCTTCCCAGGCTGATGCCAATACCTCACGCCGATTTCGCGGGATGCTGCCCACCCGGCTATATTTATCTTGCCCGGAAATTCTTCCATATTTATTACCTTTGTACCTCATGACACGCCCATCTACATATAACCTCCTGTCGATCATTGTCGCCTAACGCAGGCCCACAAAGCATTTCCACTTTTATATTCTCCGGCTACCTGCGTTAATTCCCTTCAATCCATTTATTGAAACAGATTTGCTATGCCTGTCAGCATTGGCAAGACATATATTTATATTACCATGCCGGCATTACAGTCGTACGGATGGAATGCGCATTTCCTGCGCTATTTCGAAACAAATACAACCCGGCACCTTGAAGCCGCGAGAGTGCTGTCGATACAAGGATTCATTCACCTGCTGATGACGGAAGCAGGAAACATTGAAGCGCAGCTCTCGGGCGCGCTCATGAACAACCGGGAACCGGAAGATTACCCTAAAGTGGGTGATTGGGTGCTGGTAAAACGTTTTGACGAGGAAGGTATTATTATCGATGTGCTCCCGCGCGTGAACGCGCTCAGCCGCAAGGCGCCCGGTACGCAGAGCACGCGTCAGGTGCTGGCGGCCAACATCGATGCGGCGTTTATCGTGCAGGGGCTCGACCGGGACTACAACCTCATGCGCCTCCAGCGATACCTGCAGCAGATTGTACAGTGCCATATCCAGCCCATCGTCATCCTCAACAAAGCGGATCTTGTTCCCGATCCCGAAACGTACCGTAAAGCGGTAGAAGACCTGGGGTACAACTGCCCGGTGGTGCTCACCAGCGCGCTGCAACCGGCGGAACAGGAGGCGTGGGCAAGCCAATACCTCCTGCCGCGGCACACTTATATCCTGCTGGGATCGTCAGGCGTGGGTAAAAGCAAGCTGCTCAACAGCCTGCTGGGCTACCGGCTGCAGGAAGAAGGCGCTACCAGCGCCGCCAACAACAAAGGGAAACATACCACCACCGCCAGGCACCTCGTGATGTTACCGAACGGCAGCATGATCATCGACGTACCCGGCATGCGCGAGTTCGGCGTCACCGGGGAAAGCGGCAGCGAAGGTGTATTCCACCCGCTGATAGTTGAGCTGGCGCCGCAATGCCGGTTTGGCGACTGCACGCACCAGCATGAGCCCGGATGCGCCGTCATAGCCGCTGTCCGCAACGGCACATTGCCCGGGCCGGTTTATCGCAGCTACCTGAAATTATTGCGCGAGCAATATCATTTCCAGGCCAGCGAAGCGGATAAGAAGCGGAATATCAAGCAGCTGACCAAACTGGTCAAGCAGGTGGTCAAACATCGCAAGAACAATAAGTATTGATGCCTTCATGATGAAAAAAAGCGGCCTGTGCGTGTACAGGCCGCTTTCATATCAATGTTCCGCAGGAAATACTGGTGTTTATCGCACAAAGCTGGTTACAGCCTCCACGAAAGCGGCATTGTTCTCACAATACAACATATGCCCTCCCTGGATAACGCGCACCTGCTGGTTCGGG
>NZ_CALNBI010000487.1 GCF_937874145.1 uncultured Chitinophaga sp.
GCGCATCATGCAGACCGGCATCAGCGAATTCGCCATCGTTTCCACCGGCTACCAGCAAATCCCGAAAGAAAGAGCCACCGGATCGTTCACGTACATCAACCGCGAAATGATCAACCGCAGTCCGGGGCCCGATATCCTCTCACGCCTCGAAGGCATCACCAACGGCCTCCTGTTCAACCGGACGGGAGCGGAAGGCGAGCAAGTTGAGGAATTTAAACTGGAAAGCCGCGGCAGGGCTACGATCATGTCGGAATCCTCTCCGCTCATCGTGGTCGATAACTTTCCTTTCGAAGGCAATATCCGCGACATTAATCCCAACGACGTAGAAAGCGTTACCATTCTTAAAGATGCCGCCGCTGCATCCATCTGGGGCGCCCGGGCAGGCAACGGCGTGATCGTAATCACTACGCGGCAGGGCAGCTACAACCGCAAGGCGCAGGTTTCCTTTTCCGCCAACACCGCCTTTTCCAAAAAGCCGGATCTGTTCTACGACCGGCATGTCATGCCTTCGCCCATGGTCATGCAGATTCAAAAAGAGAAGTTTTTACGCGGCGACTGGGAGATGAATGAGGACGGCATGCTCGCATTTTCGCCTTATGCGGAACTGCTCATCAAGCAGCGCGACGGACTGATCAGCGAAGCGGATTTCCTCAGGGAAGAGCAACGGATGAAGAACACCGACATTCGAAGCGATGCACTGAAATATCTTTACCAGCCTGCACTTCAGCAACAATACGCGGTGAGCATTAACGGCGGGAGCAATGTTAACAAGTATTTTTTCTCACTTGGATATGATAGGATGCGCTCCACGATGGTGGGCAACGATAACCAACGGCTCACCCTGAATGTGCAGAATGCCTTTAAGCCGGTGAAGTCCCTGGAAATCAACACCCGCATCAGTTATAGCCGGTCAAAAGCGAACAACAACGCATTCTCCATGACTTCCCTGTCGAACTCCTCCACCGGCATCCAGCCTTATACCGCACTGGTAGACGAGCACGGCAATCCCACGCGAATCGAGTACTTCGTCCGCACGGCTGTGGCCGACAGTGCGGAACGCAATGGCCTGCTGCCCTGGTATTACAACCCGCTGGAAGAAGTAAGGAACGGCGATAATACATCCACTTCCGCCTTCCTCAACCTCCTTGGCAATATCCGCTACCAGATCGTGAAGGGGCTGGACCTGGATGCTACTTATCAGTATACCGAAGACAATTCGAAGAGCCGGTACATGTACAACAAGGAAACGTACTTCGTCCGCAATCTCGTGAACATGTATACGCAACCCGACGGTACGAAGCCCATTCCATACGGAGGGATCCTCAAACTGGGGAGCCCCGTGCAGCGCGTACAGCATTCCGGCAGGCTGCAGCTCAACGGTATGAAAACCATCGGTGAGCACGACCTGGTATTCCTCGGCGGCGCGGAAGTGAGGCAGGCCGTGGAAGAAAGCTTTCCGGAATCCATTCTTTACAATTACGACCAGGACCGTGGTATCGGCACTTCCCGCATGGACTTCGTCCGGAATTACAAGCTATACACTTCCTGGGCCAGCGCGCCGATTCCCGGCGCCAGCGAAAACACTTTCTACAAACTGGACCGCTCCCTCTCCTACTTCGCCAATTCATCATACACCTATCAATCGAAATATATCCTGAGCGGAAGCGCCCGGTGGGATGGCTCCAACCTGTTCGGCGTGAAGACCAACCAGAAAGGGACCCTGCTGTGGTCTGCCGGCGCCAGCTGGAACATCAATGCGGAGCCCTTATTCCAGGCGGACTGGGTGGATCAGCTCCGGATCCGTGCTACCTATGGCAGCAGCGGTAATGTGAACAAAGGGGTCTCTACCTTCCCGGTGATCGATTATGGTTCGACCCTCATGCCGGACCCCAACCTGGAGCCTTACGCCGGCATTACATCTCCCGGCAACCCCTCCCTGCGCTGGGAACAGGTGAAAACCCTGAACCTTGGTTCAGACTGGGCGTTGTTCGACGGCAGGATCAGCGGCAGCCTGGAATATTTCACCAAGCATGCGAACGACCTCATCGGCGACGCCTTCCTGCCGCCCTCTACCGGCATCAATAGTTCTAATTTCCAGATTTCACAGTACCGGTATAATTACGCCTCGCTGCGTACCCGGGGCATCGACCTTCAGCTGACTACCCGCAACCTCGAAGGGCGCGTGAACTGGCAAACTACCTGGTTGTTCAATTACGCCAAAGACCAGGTGAAGCAGTATTACAACTCCGGCACCCTCAATGGCAATGCCTATGTAGGCGTGGCCGGATACCAGGTTCCCCTGGAAATCGGTAGGTCGGTTTCGGGGATTTATGCGTATCCCTGGAACGGACTGGATCCTGCCAACGGTCGCGTGCTGATATACCAGGACGGGCAGAAGTCAGCCGACTATGCAGGGTACATGGCCTCCCTGCGACCCGAAGACATGGTGTACGCCGGTGTCACCAATCCGCCTTATTACGGCTCGGTGCTGAACAACATCGAATGGAAAAGGCTGCAACTGAGCGTGCTGCTCAGCTGGAAGGCAGGGTATGTGTACCGCAGGTCGTCACTTTTCCCCGGAATGGAGTACAATGCTTCCGGCATGTTCCATACAGACCTTTTGCATAAATGGATGCAGCCGGGAGACGAACGTTATACCAACGTGCCTTCGGGCGGGGGGCTCAACGGGTACGATCAGAGCGAGTCCGTTCTCTATCTCTATTCCAAACCGCTCGTTTCGAAAGGTGATCATATTGCTTTGCAGGATATCAGTTTGAACTATTCCATCCCGGCAGGGAAGAAAACGCCTGCATTGTTTAAATCGGCCAGGGTATACCTCTATGTGCGCAACCTCGGATTCCTGTGGAAGGCGGACGGTAGCAGTGTAGATCCTACCATGCCCAACGCCCGGTATCCGCAACCGATACAGTTCAATACCGGCTTCCAGATATCCATTTAACGCACCAACCAATTCCTGTTAACATGAAACGATCATTACGATATTTTATAGGATTAGCTGCAACGCTCACGCTGGGAGGATGCGGCGGCGATTTCCTGGATGTGAAGCAACTGAAAAGCCTGCAGGTCCCGCATACCATCGCCGATTTCCAGGCGATACTCGATTACAATTTCGTGCCCGGCAGTTCGCCGCACACATTGGCTACGAACGGGAGCGACGAATATCTCATCACCGAACAGCGGTACACGCAACTCGCTTCAGAGACCAATGCTTACCTGCGGGATGTGTATACCTGGTCGCCGAAGATCAATATGTTGCAGTATGAACAGAATACAGACTGGAGCAGTGCATACGTCGCGATTTTCTATGCAAACCACGCGCTGTCGGGCATTGATGGCATTGTGCCGGCTCCTGGCGAACAGGCCGCCTGGAATAATGTGAAGGGCACAGCGCATTTTTTCAGGGCATTTCAATATTACAACCTGGCCCAGCAATTTGCGTTCCCGTACGACAAGACCGATAACCCGAACGGCCTCCCGCTCCGGCTGGAACCGGACGTGACGATGAAAATCAAACGGTCCACCGTGCATCAGACCTATCAGCAGATTCTCGATGATGCGCTGAAAGCTGCAGAACTGTTGCCTTCGGATAATAAAAGGACCAATTACATCCGGCCCGGGAAAGTGGCGGCGTTGGCGCTGGCAGCTAAAATTTACCTGCACATGGGAGAGTATGCAAAGGCCGCGGAGTATGCAGACCGCTGCCTGGCGATCCGTGGAGATCTGATTGATTTCAATACCCTCGGGGCCGACGATCCCGTCAACTTTTACGAATACGCATTTGCGGCGGATTATGGCGCCACCAACCCTGAAGTGTATTACTATGCCGTGGGCGATAACGGTTATTCAACGGCGCTGTATTCCCTGTTCAAAGACCGTTCTGCCTTCAACCCCGATCTCCTCGACCTGTACGAACCAGGAGATATCCGGAGTAAAGTGTATTTCCGGCCCTATATCGACGTGGATGGATTCAGGTTCCTGGTGTTTAAAGGCTCCTATGCCGCCTATTCCCTGTTCACCGGGCTGGCTGCCGACGAGCTGTACCTCTTGCGCGCGGAATGCCATGCCCGTACCGGCAGCATCGACAAATCCCTGGCGGATCTGAATCACTTATTGCAAAACAGGATCGCAACTGCCAGCTATTCCCCGGTAACGGAAAGGGATCCGGATAAACTACTGGAAAAGATCTTACTGGAAAGAAGAAAGGAAATGGTTTTCCGCGGTACGCGATGGGAAGATCTGAGACGGCTGAACAAGGAACCGCAGTTCGCTCAGACGCTGGTCCGTGAGATCGGCGGCAAGCGCCACGAATTGCTCCCGAACGATCCGCGGTATACATGGCCTTTGCCGCAAACAGAGATCGACGCAGGCGGGCTTACACAGAATCCCAGGTAATATTTTCAAGATGAAACAGGCTTGTTTCCGGTGCTTGGCTTTGCATTCACGCACCGGGGATGGGCGGCCTATGCGCTTTTCTGCCGGAAAAGCATCCTTTTCACCATAAAAATTGCAGGACAAATGATGAAAAAATTAAGGGGCAGATGGATGGCCGTTTGCATATGTATCCTATTCGCTTTACCCGTTGCCGCCGGCGCCGGCAGCAGGGTTTATCTGATCGAGGGGGCGCTGCACCGGGTGAAGAAAGGGAAGGTTTTTTTGCTGAAACAATATCCCACCGGCCAGGAGGCCGACAGTGCCCTGGTTATGAATGGCCGCTTCCGGTTCCGGGGCTCGCTGAAAGATGAAGTCGTATCCGCGATACTCACCATGCGCCTCCCGGTAACGGAAGCCATGCTGGCCGAAAATCCTTTCGCGGGTTTGAGCAGCCGGCAGTTTTACCTGTCGGCGGGAACGCTGCGCCTTGCCGGGGACCGGTTGGAGGAGATGTCGTTCTCCGGCACCGCGGAAGCGGACGATTACATGCAGCTGGAAAACATGCTCGTGCCTGTGAAAGGAGGGTTATCGGCCATCAGTGCGCAGTACCGCCGGCTCAGCATGGCAGAAGGGCTTCCGGGCAAAGATGATTCACTCGCAGCACTGTCTGCGGCATCGGCGAAGCTGGCGGCTCAATACCGCGCTACGGAGCGGCAATTCATTGCAAGCCATCCTGCGTCCCTGGTGAGCCTGGGAATGGTGCGGTCGATGACGCAGATGGTGGACGCCAACCAGGCGGCGGATATGGGAGCGCTCCTGGCTTCGTTGTCGCCCGCGCTAAGGGATCGGGAAGATATGCGCGCCGTATCGCAGCGCCTGCAGGTACTGGCAGGTCTTGCACCTGGTAAGGTGGCCCCGGGGTTTAGTATGCCAGATACTTCGGGCCATATCATCAGGCTGTCCGATTACAAAGGAAAATACGTGCTGCTGGAATTCTGGGCGAGCTGGTGCGGCCCCTGCAGGGCGCAAACGCCTCACCTTTTAGAAAGCTACGCAGCGTTTAAGGACAAACGATTCGATATCCTCGGTATTTCGCTGGACGACCGCCGGGAGAAATGGCTGAAGGCCATTCATGAAGACAAACTCCCGTGGCCGCAGGTGTCCGAGCTGAAAGGGCATGCCAGCGAAATCGTTGCGCAATATGCAGTCACCGGCATTCCCTTGAACTTCCTCGTGGGGCCGGATGGGGTGATCATTGCAACGAATCTCCGGGATGAAGAACTCCATAAAAAACTAAAAGAATTGATCCGGTAACAACCATTAAAATCTGAAATCATGAAAACAATACGTTTAACAGCATGGATGCTGAGCTGCGCTTTGCCGGTG
Source organism: uncultured Chitinophaga sp. (assembly GCF_937874145.1). Taxonomy (GTDB): domain Bacteria; phylum Bacteroidota; class Bacteroidia; order Chitinophagales; family Chitinophagaceae; genus Chitinophaga. The sequence continues at coordinate 5,779 of NZ_CALNBI010000487.1, forward strand.
ATAGCCGGCTCGGGAGAACGGCGGTTCACCATCAACGGCAACCTGAAACATGTAAAACAGGGTAAAGTTTACCTGGTGCAGGATGTGTCGATGGTGGAACGTTTCCGGAATCCAGGCGCTTACCTGAATGACAGTGCCGATATCGTGAACGGAAAATTCAGTTTCAAAGGTGTGATCAAAGAAGATGTGGTGCCGGTCAATATTACGATGCAACTGCCGGCGACTCCGGCGGAAAAGGCGGCGGATCCGCTGGCAGGGTACCAGGTGCGTAATTTCTATCTCACGGAAGGAAAGGTGCATTTGTCCGGCAGCAACCTGGCGCAAACTACGGTGACCGGCAATGACGTGATAGCGGCGTCCATGGAGCTGGACAAGCGCCTCAAACCACATCGCGAGGCATATGATTATTGGTTCCGCATGGAGGTGAAGGCTTCTGCGGGTAAGGTCCCCGGGAAGGCAGATTCCCTGGTTTCGTTCCGGAAAAAACTCGATAGTTTAACGCAAGTGCAAAAGGCGGTGGAGACGGATTTCATCGTGCAGCATCCTTCCGCGCTGATCAATGTCGTGATACTGAAAAAGCGGGCTGCCCTGGCGGATACACCCGGTGCGGGTGAAATCGCTGAACTCGTGGACCGGCTGGCGCCGGAACTGCGGAACCGGGAAGATATGCTGGCGGTGCGCAAACGGATGAAAGAACTGGCGTCGCTGGTGCCTGGTAAACCTGCATTGGAATTCAGTTTGCCTGATACGGAAGGCAATATGGTGGCTTTGTCGTCGCTCCGCGGGAAATACGTGTTGGTGGAATTCTGGGCCAGCTGGTGCGGTCCCTGCCGCCAGCAAGTCCCGTTCCTGAAAAAGAGTTATGCCGCGTTTCGTGGCAAAGGCTTTGAGATTCTCGGCGTTTCGCTGGATGAGAGCCGGGAGAAGTGGATCAAAGCGTTACACGACGAACAGCTGCCCTGGATGCAGGTGTCTGACATGAAAGGCCTGGAAAGCCCGGTGGTGCCCATGTACGGCATAACCGGCATCCCGCTGAACTACCTCCTCGATCCGGATGGCGTTATTGTTGCGCGGGACCTTCGGGACGAGGCACTGTCCGCCAGGTTGGCGGAGCTGATGGGTGTGCAACCGGCAGAAGGAGAAGGCGTACGCTTTGTCCACGGATTGACGTGGGAGCAGGTCAAAGCAAAAGCCAAAGCGGAAAACAAATATATTTTCATGGATTGCTTCGCCACCTGGTGCGCACCTTGCGTGGCGATGTTTAAGGAGTTGTTCCCCAGGAAGGAGTTGGGGGATTTCTTCAATGATAAATTCATCTGCGTCAAGCTGCAACTGGACAGAACCAGCAAGGATGATGAGGATGTGAAGATGTGGTACGACGATGCCGATAAAATCAAATCCGCATACGGCATTCCTTCCAACCCCACATTCCTGTATTTCTCGCCCGATGGGGAGCTGGTGCACCGTGTTGCCGGCGCAGAGGACGTGGCGGGATTGATCGCAAAATCCACCGACGCGATGAACCCCGACAAGCAATACCACACCCTGGTGAAGAAGTTCGAACAATCGGATAAGCGCGACGCTGCCATGATGAAGAAACTGGCGGAGATGTCGCAACAGGTAATGGATATTGAAGGCTCCCGCCGTTATGCGGATATGTATTTCCAAACTCAGAAAGATTTGCTGACGGAAGAGAATATCCGCTTCCTGCGCCGTTTTGCCGGTTTTTCGGCAGACAAAGGGTTTCAGGTGTTTCTGAAGCATCCGGCGAGGGTCAACGAAGTGCTGGGCAAAGGTATGGCGGAAGAGATCGTGCGGCAGGTGATCTTCCAGGAAGAGGTGATCCCGCTGTTGTCGAAGTCGGCGGGCGGCGTACCGGACTGGACAGCGATGCAAACCGTATTGTCAGCCAGGTACCCGGCGCATGCCGAAGCCGTATTGGGGAAATTCAGGGCGCAATATGCCATCGGAAAGGAAGACTGGCCTGGGTTCCGAAAAAGCGCGATGGCGTACATGGAGAAGTATGGTGCTGTGTACATGGACAGGGAAGGCTTGCATATGTTTGCCCGGACCGTTATGGAGCATATTTCGGATGCGGAAAGCCTGTCTGCAGCTACCGGCTGGAGCAAGCGGGCGATGGCCATGGAAGGCGCCAGGCCTGAATACCGGCAGGTGTATGCCGCTTTACTGTATAAATCCGGTAAAACGGCTGAAGCGCTGGCGGAAATGGAAGCCTTGATGGCGTTGGTTTCCGGTGTGGAGAAAGAGGAGTGCAAAGTAATGCTGGAGAAGATGAAGAAAGGTGAGAAAGTCTGGAAAAGTTGATGGTAAATGAATGTGATTTGAATAGCCCGTTCCGCATGGAACGGGCCATTTTTTATAAGGGCACCTTGCCGCGGCAGTAAATTTTAGATAACTTACCGGCGGCCAAACAGGCGTTATTTACATGGAAAAGAACACAGCAGCTCCGGCGTTACTGCAGACCAAACAACATTTCGATATCCTCGACGGATTGAGGGGCGTGGCCGCACTGGCGGTGGTTATATTCCATTTCATGGAATGGGTGTTCACGGATTTCAGCCAGAATTTCATCGCGCATGGATTTTTGGCGGTGGATTTCTTCTTTTGTCTTTCCGGCTTCGTGATCGGTTATGCCTACGATGATCGTTTGGGGACGATGGGCGTCCCTGCATTCTTCAAATCCCGGATTATCCGGCTGCATCCCCTGGTGGTGGCGGGCTCGGTGATGGGCTTGCTGGCATTCCTGTTCGATCCGTTCGGTATTGTTCCGGAATCTTATAGTGTAGGGAAGATCGCATTGATCTTTTTTTGTTCGATGGTTCTTGCTCCTTTCCCGGTGATGGAAGACCGTGGGTTTAATCTTTTCGGGTTGAATGCACCGTCGTGGTCGTTGTTTTGGGAATATGTGGCCAATATCGTTTATGCTTTGGTGCTGCACCGGCTCCGGAAGGTGTACATCGCCGTCCTGACCGTGCTGGCGGCTGTGGGTATTGTTTACGTGGCATGCCGGTCCGGCAATCTGCTGGGCGGCTGGAGCGGGCCTACTTTCTGGGACGGGGGAGCGCGGATCGCGTATTCTTTCCTGGCCGGCCTGCTCATCTACCGTTCCAACTGGATCATCAAAAACAGGCTGGGATTCCCTGGGCTGGCGGTACTATTGTCCCTTGCCTTCATTATGCCATTTACTTCCTGGAACTGGCTGACAGAATCCCTGGTCGTATTGCTGTATTTTCCTTTGCTGGTGGCGTTGGGTGCCGGGGCTGCGTTGCGCCCTTCCATGCGCCCCATTTGCGTCTTCTCCGGAAATATTTCCTATCCCTTGTACATGACGCATTACGCTTTTCTGTGGATGTTCGGTAACTGGTACACGAGCCAGAAACCCGGCGGCGGGGAACTCGCGGTTGTTATTATAGCAGGCGTGATTGTATCAGTGGGAGTGGCATACCTGGTGATGAAACTGTACGATATTCCTGTGCGGAGGTATTTCACGAACAAATGGAAAGCGAAGGTCTTGGAGCAGCAAGCGAAATGATTAGCGTGATGGGTTGGATTCTACTTTTCCATTTTGAGCCGTATAATTCGCCGGATTAAAGCTGTCGGCAGCGGCGCGTTATGTGGGAAGTGGAGGCTGTCTTTCGTGCCTTTGGCCCTGTATGGAGCAATTTCTATTTCCGGCAAGCCATATACGGGGTAAAACCCGATGTGCTTTTTGTAAGCTGCAAAATACAAATGCGATTTGCCGGTTGTGAAAGCGGGCATATTATACCGGATGCTTTCCTCCGTGCCGGGATTCACTTCAAAAAACAACTGCCTGATTGCATGCAGCCTTTCCTGGACAGCCGGTTCGAATTGCGATATGTATTTTTCGACGGGGCTCATGATTGTTCTGTCGAATGTAGCGAAAAATAATCACTTCACTCCCTACCTGATATACCCGCCCACCGGCAATCCGCTCGGTACGGAAGCGGGGACCTTTTTATCGTAATCCGGATCATTGAGCGTATTCAGAAATTCCACGATGGTGTTGATGTCTTTGAATTCCACCCTGACCGCGGCTGCCAGCGGGTCTAGCTGGGGGCGGCCTACATGTTGATTGCGAAGTGGTTTGCCGTGGAGGTCTTCGTAAAAAAAGAGTACTTCGTTGAGGGTTTGAAATTTGCCGCTGTGCATGTAGGGCCGGGTGTATCGCAGGTTCCGGAGCGTAGGGGTGCGGAAGCCGTAGGTGCCGAGAATGCCGGAGTCGGATACCGGGAGTTTTTCATTGTCGGGTGCTCCCAGCACGTGGGATTTGAAATCTGAAAGCATGGGCCCGCTATGGCATCGCGCGCACCCGGATTGAATAAATAGCTTCATGCCTTCCTGTTCCCTTTCCGAAAGGGCGGTGCGGTCGCCGCGCATGAATTTGTCGAACCGGGAGTTGGCTGCCGTCAGCGAGCGCTGGAAGGCGCCGAGGGCTTTGGTGATATCGGTAAGCGTGACAGTACTGCTTTCCGGGAACGCGGTTTTGAAAAGCTGGCGGTACCCGGGGATGGCGTTCACGCGTTTCACCACTTCATCGGTAATATGTTCTTCGCTGAAGCCATGCCCGCGCATTTCTTCCAGCGTTTTAACCGGCATGGCGGCTTGTTCTTCGAGGCCTTTGGCGCGGAGGTCCCAGAACATGGGCGCTTCTTCGGGCGTGTATCGCCCGTCGGGATCGATGCCATTGTAGGCAGTATTCAGCAGCGATTGCGAATTTCTTTTTGTGAAAGGAATGTTGTTGTCTTTGTTGAATCGCCGCTTTTCGCCCAGGCCGGTACCGTTGACGCCGATTGACAGGTCGATGCTTTCCGCATAGCCGAAATCCGGGTGATGGCAGGTGGCGCAGGCCACGTCTTTCCCGCCGGATAATACCGGGTCGTAAAATAGCAGCCGCCCCAGCTCCACTTTTTCGGGTGTGGAAGGGTTATCGGCAGGGGAGCGGTACGTGAGCGGCAATGCGTCAATCTTTCCCAGGGGGGGCAATTCCTTTTCTTTGGCAGCGGCAGTCTGACCCGCCGGCTTGTCGGGAGACTGGCAGGCATTAACGGTAACAATACCGGCCAACAGGAGTAGTATGGCGTAAGGGAGTCCCTGGCGCATAGGTTTGCTTATCAATTATCCCTGTCAAGATAATAAATAACGAGGAGATTATCTTTTATTTTCTGATGTGCGGTTTGGTAGAAGTCAACGATTAGGCAGTTCACCGGGCTGAAAATACTTTTCATCGTGATTTGCATGAAACCGGATTAAAATGAATTGATGGATTTCGCGCATCATTTCAGGGTGAGGCTTTTTAAGTCAGCACCCGCTCGCCAGTGCTGTTTAATTCTCTTGCTGGTACTGCCTGCGACGCAAGCCTTTGGACAAGATACGATCAGGCCTTCAAATATGCCGGTAGTCATCCCGTAATTTCGACGGTTCATCCTGTGATAAATACGAACAAAGCGAAGGCAGGTTTTCACCTGGTGTGTAGTTGATTAAATTGTGAGGAAAAAACGCCTGTGATCCCAAAACGCTCCACATCTTCTCTCTTGCAGAAAGCCAGAAATTACGTAGAATCCTTTGCACTGCCGGCTTCAGTTGCAGAATTTGGAAAAGAGAACGAAGGCAATTACGCAGACAAAAAAGCGCGCGGGTGGTATTATGACGGGGAAGCGTCGCGCCCGTTCCACCGGTTGACCGCCGACGTTCTCGCTGCCAGCTTGCATTGCTTTATTGCCGTATCGGAAAGCCGCGCGGGCGAAGAGAGCGATCTGCCGCCGGGCGCGTCCAAAATCAAAGGACTACCTCACCTGCCCCCAGGTTTCGGCTGGCCGGCCGGCGCGTTATTTCTTGCTCAATTCAACCTGGAAGACCTTGCGCCGCAAGACATTCAGCAATTGTTACCGGCAACAGGGATGATGTACTTCTTTTTCAATCCCAATACTGCGACCGGAACCGTCTATTACTACACCGGCGCCCTGGATATACTAAGCCTTAGGCCTTATCCCGAAAGCGGGAATGACAGTCTCGGATATTTCCTTGAAGAATACCGCGACCGCCGTTACCAGGCAACCTTCCGGAAGAAAGCCGCCTTCTGCATCGATGATATTCTGGAGCAGCTTCCGGATATGCTGAAAAATGAAGTGTCGGGTATGTTGGATTGTCCGCTTGCTTCGCGCGCAATTGGCGATAATTTATTCGGTCAGCCGGGTTACTGGCAGGGAGAGAATGAGATCATCGGCGATAAGCAAATGGAAGAGGAGGCGGATGTTCTTTTGTTCCAATATGAATTTGGCGAAGGTCATATCCATTTCTGGGTTTCCGCGGCGGAACTCGAAGCGCGCGATTTCAGTAAAGTGTGGCTGAGTTATTCTGGGACATAATCGTTATTTGCAAATTGCTTGCAAATTCCTGAAAATAACAAAGGCCTCCTTGCGGAAGCCTTTATATCTGATTGGTAATCAGTACCGTGATCGGGAGTTTGTTGGAACACATTTGCCTAATGACTGAATTTATATTATTATTTAAATAGACATATAATCAATTTAATCCATCTCCCTTATCTATATAAAAATGTATCTCTCTTCTTTCGATCAAACTCAAATTCAACATTAGGATAAAATTGTTTAAAAGGAATGCCATAGATAGTATCTCCAGGGAGGTTCTTTATTAAGTTATACTTTGTGATAAACTGTTTATTTAGCTTTCTAACGCTATCTATTAGTTTTAAGTTGGATTTTTTGTACTCAGGGGAGTATTCCCATATTCTGCCTATGATTGATAGGCTATTAAGAAACAGTAAAGCTTGCTCATAAGTTGATAACTGGGCTCGTAGCGTTTTGATATATCCGTATTTATCTTTATATTTTAAAAAAGGTTGTTCATCCACATACTTTACTGTTTGAAATAAATGCCTAAAATAATGCCCTAGCCGAAATTGATGTCCCCCGTAGTATTTCACATAATTCTTCGGATAGTTAAGTAGTAACTCATCATCACTTATATTGTTGGTAAAAATTTGATCCAGCGTGATTGTCGATTTAGTTTTCTTTTTCCTTCTATTATAGATTTCATTAATGATATTCTTCTTGTTTGTCACGCTTCTTTTTTTCGAAAGTTTTCTCCACTTTATCCATGCATCCTTATGTTGCAAAGCTGGTTTGAGTTTTAAATAGTTCAGCAATAACTCTATAAACTCATCTTTGTAGCGATTAGAGAATAGCTTCTTTAAAATTATACAACCCTCGGCTCCGACACCAAAAAAAATAATTGAATAGGCAAGATCGACCTTTGCAAGAAGT
>NZ_CALNBI010000488.1 GCF_937874145.1 uncultured Chitinophaga sp.
CGGTGTATGGTATCCGGTTTGGGGATCAGTACAAGGCCCTCAGCCAGCTGTTCTTCCGGTTTCAGCCGAATCAGCAGATGAAAAATCTCATCGTGCTGTTGCAGATCCTGGAGGAATTAAGCCGGCACGTAAGGGAACAGGCCCCGACGATTACGGACGACAGCCGCAAGATCCAGTATAAGGAAAGCGACGCCGAGAAGCTTTCTTCCATATTCAATTATGTATTCGAGAATTACCAGACGGGGGTGGACATTCAAACTGCCGCATCGCTGGCCTGCATGAGTGAGGCGGCTTTCTGCCGGTATTTCAAAAGGAACACCCACAAAACGTTCTCGCAGTTCGTCAACGAGATCAGGATCAGCCATGCCACCCGTTTGCTGATCGGGAAAGACGACAGCATCACGGATATTTGTTATGCCTGTGGTTTTGACAATGTTTCCTACTTCAACCGGCAGTTCAAGGTCCACCAGGGGATGACGCCCCGGGATTTCCGGAAAGTGTTTATCGTCAGCAATGCAGACGCGCCGTTTCTGCGGGTGGCGGATTGACGGGGGGATTGGGTGAATTGACGTACTTTTGCCGGATGGATCATTCTTCTTTCTCCGTTCCAAATGCCCTGGTGCATTTGCAAATCAAGGCATTGAACGAGATGCAGCAGGCATCGCTGGAAACTAACAGTAAGGCTAACGACGTGGTTTTGCTGGCCGATACCGGTTCCGGCAAAACACTGGCCTTCCTCCTGCCGGTGGCGCAGTTGCTGAAAGAAAACACGGCTGTGAGCCAGGCCCTGATCATTGTTCCGTCCCGCGAACTGGCATTGCAGATCGAACAGGTTTTCAAGAAAATGAAGACGGGTTTCAAAATCACCTGCTGCTACGGCGGGCATTTGCGGGAAACCGAAGAAAACAACCTGAAACAGGCTCCTGCGCTGATCGTGGGCACGCCTGGCAGGCTGGCCGACCATATCCGCAGGGGCAATATCAATACCAGCCATATCGAAACGTTGGTCCTGGATGAATTCGATAAATCGCTGGAAGAGGGTTTTGACGAAGAAATGGCTTTCATCATCGGTTCCCTTCCTATTTTAAAGAAAAGAATCCTTACCTCGGCCACGGAAGCCCTGGAGATCCCGGCGTTCGTTGGGATGGGGCAACCTGTGGAGCTCAACTTCCTGAAGGGTGAGCAGTCGCCTGCCTTGGCGGTTAAAATGGTAATGAGCGGGGATGAAGATAAGTCCGAAACGCTGTTCCGGCTGATTTGTGCGCTGGGCAACCGGTCCACTATTATATTCTGCAACCAGCGTGAATTTGTCGAGGAAGTCAGCGCCTATCTGAAAAACGAAGGCATCCCGAATGTGTATTATCATGGAGCGCTGGAGCAACAGGAGCGGGATGCAGCGCTCTGCAAGTTCCGCAATGGCACGTCCAACATCCTGGTGACCACCGACCTGGCGGCCCGCGGACTGGATATCCCCAATATCCGCTACGTTATCCATTATCAGCTGCCGCATACCATCGAAACTTTTACCCACCGCAACGGCCGCACGGCGCGTATGGAAGCCAGCGGCACGGCGATCCTGATTTTGGCGCCCCATGAAAGGGTGCCAGATTTCATTTCCCCGGAGCCCGAAGTCATCAACCTGCCGGAGAAAGCCGTGATACCGCAAAAACCGGATTGGACCACCTTGTTCATCGCCGCAGGCAAAAAAGATAAAGTAAACAAAGTGGACATCGTCGGTTTCCTCTCGCATAAAGGAAAACTGAAGAAAGAGGATATCGGTATCATAGAAGTAAAAGACTTTTTCTCCTTTGTAGGCGTACGCAAATCCAAGGCTGGCGCCGCCCTTCAACTGATACAATCCGAACGGATCAAAAACAAGAAAGTGAAAATCAGTATTGCGAAGTAGGCTGATGCCGGCAGTTTTTGACTTTGCAACCAGTTGACAGTCACCCCGGGAGCCGCACCATAATCAAACTTTACAAAGAAGTGATGAAAATAGCCATATGCGGAACGCATGGTGTCGGCAAAACGACGCTCGCGGAAGATTTGCTGGAGCATCTGCCAGGTTATGAACTGGTTATAGAGCCTTACTGTGAAATGGAAGCGTCGGGGAATATATTCTCTGAAATCCCCGGGGTCGATGATTTTGTTGATCAATTTCATCATTCCGTCAAGCGCATTGCAAATAGCGGGGAGCATGTCATTTTTGACAGATGCCCGGTAGATATCCTGGCTTATATACATGCAATTGAGCCGCATCGAAATATTCAGCAATTATTTCAAACCGCTCAAAATATAATGGAGCAAATTGACCTGCTCATCTTCGTCCCGATTGACAATCCGGATTTTTATCCTGGCGGGGAAACGGAGCTCACGGAATTGAGATTGTCGGTAAATGATGTGCTGCACGATTGGGTGTGGGATTTCAATACTAAAATTATAGCCGTAAAAGGTGATGCCAGGTCCAGAAGAGAACAGGTGCTTGCACACAACTCCTGAAAAAAACCACTATCAAAAACCACATCCGGTAATTTCTACCCCTTTAACATCTCATCAATTTTGTATACTGCAAAAATGATGAAAAGCATCAACAGGATTGTAAACACAAGCATGGACCAATAGCCTCTTTTCGCTTCCACGATGATTTTATCGGGCTTTTCAGGAAGGTACTTTACCGGAACCGTTCTGCCGGACCGGTACTTCCCATGCTTCGATACGAAGCTCGCCGTATGGCCTTGGCCGGACAATCCGTCGTACCGTACATGCACCCGATCTGATACCGGACCGCGTGAATAGCGGGTGGTTTTGATGTTCGTAATGGTTCCGGTCGTTGAAATCCCGTGCAGCCGGATGCGTTCTTCCAACCGGATATAACGGACCGTTATCCACAGCGGGATAGCGCCGATGACGATGAGGAGGATGTAAAGGATAATCATGATGGGGTAATTGGCGTCGCATCTAAAGTTAGCGAATATTCCCGATGGGTTGGCGGATGCGTTTTATTGTATAGTTGAATGTTAGTACCTTTCTGCGCCATAGTGTAAGTGTTTGTTCTGCAGAAATATGATCCTGTTTAGCACTTACAATCAACCGGTCGCGAAAGGAACGGATGAATTTCGACCAATATTTCCCCTTCGAGTCCTTCAACAAAAAGTAAAACCCGGCATCTCCAAATTCTCTTCCGGATGAATCCAGTATCAGTTCACCATTTTCCCCGACACCAGGCGTCATGAGCACAGTAGCATTGCCATTGGGTAGAGGGAAAACGGCCTTGATGCATATTTTCCCTGAAGGCAAGGTACTCAGGCCATAAGCACCCGAATAAATAACCTGGCCACTCGACTGAGCAGACCTGAACCAAAACGTATACCTGACTTCGCCAGACTCCGGCTCAATTAAAGTGATTACTTTGCTTTGCAACAATTCGCCGTCCCTATTGCTTGTTGGAATATTTAACTGATTGATTCTATTGCTGAATATCTTATTAACCAACATGCCAAAACCTTTGAAAAAAGGATTCCATTTCACTGAGAAATCCAGGGCATAATCAGCGGTATTCTCATAAAAATCAATAACATGCTGCGATAAAGCTGACAATTCATGCGCCGGCAGATGGAGCATATCCATTGAAGGTATGAGCCCTTTTTTACCTGATTTACTATCAATCACCAAACCTTCCTTTCGGGCTAGTTGCTCAATATACTCCTCCCCGATTCCGTCCAGGTACCCAAATGGCCCCATTAACCAGGAAACTTCATCGGGCGTTATGCTTCGGCCCCGGAAAATCACCCATTGCTGAGTTAGCCAATCCTGCAACTTCTGCGTTGGATATGCCAGGTTCATTTCTATAATTATTTGAGGTTAGGGATATAGTTTGTTCGGCCATTCCATTCACCAAATTCTGAAATGGGTTTGAATCGCAACGTTGTAAACTCGAAATGAAAATCTTTCCTTTCCCGTTCCTTCATGGCATTTATATGCCTGTCCGGTAGTGGGACCGCACTGTGTCCCCGAACCATATCCGTCATTTCCCTTTGGGATTTCCAGATAGAAAAAGTGGAAACGGTACGCGGGAGCTTGATAGAAGCCGTTGAAAATATTGCTCCCGGATGATCCCGGACCAATCTCTCCACCGGCCTGCCCCAATGAATGAACCTGGGTATCTCGGGGAGCTTCATTCTGGCAAGGGTTACCGCTACAACGGGATCGTCCGGAGCGTTGGATGCAATGGGTTCATCAGGTATCTCAAATGCGCTTATATTTCCCCACTGCCGCAAAAATGCCAGGCGTATGTGCCATCCTTTCGCCATTACTTTACCCAGGCTATTGCTTTCTAAGAAGCGGTCAATGGCTGCGTCATTTTCCCATTGCGCAAATATGGCAACCTGCCTGGCCAGCATCCGCGACGGGGAATAGATGGCTGATCCCAACGTCATGGCTGTCATGCACTCTGCATGTATCAAACCAGGAGCGTCTTTCGGCCGGGGAGATGATACAATCGCTCTTAAGGCAGAGATATAAGGTGTTTTTGCAAGATGGTAAGTGAATACGCTCATACCAGGCTGTTAGCGATAAATTGTTTTCATCCGCGTGTTTCCAGGTTCCTCAGTAAGCATAAGGACTTTGTGGCGGGATGGGTTATCATGCGAAAATGCTGTGGTTTGCACATTATACGCAATTCCTTGAAATTAATGGAAAATGATGGGGATTGCTCGACTAAAAAAGAAAAATCGCGTTCAGCACCGGTCTCTAAAAATCGTGCGGGCCGGGAGGACAATTATCGAACTATTCAACTT
>NZ_CALNBI010000489.1 GCF_937874145.1 uncultured Chitinophaga sp.
TTCGCCATAGTCAACGATAATAGCACGTTTCTTAAAGCGGATGGTGTCGCACCGTTTCCGGATATCTGTTTCAAGTTCATTAGAGAATGCGGGGTGTAATTTTCGCAGCATGCTGATCATTTCCCCGATCATATTTTCAGCCTGGTCGACGGGTATTTTTTCCGCAAGCCCGTCATTTGTTAGGTTCCACCAAAAATTCATATTTAGTTTTTAGGGGTTGACATGTTCAGGGAGGGGGATAGCCTCCTGGTTTTGCGGAGCGTATTTTCAACACTAAACATTTTGATGAACAAAAGGTTTAAAGGATGCCGGTGTTTTTCTGGTAAATCTGGATTGCAGATAAAGTTGTAGGTAGTTTACATGTAGCGAGATTACAGGCAGTTTGCGATAATGCCGGAAGGTAGTCAGAAAAACTCTTTCACATCAGATGGCGCAATACCTACAAATGCGCAGAACTCCGCAACCGAAACATATTGACCCGGTTTTTTCTGAAAATACGCCCGTAGCTTCTGCATGAGATCCCGCGCACTACGTTCTCCCTTTCCGAGGATCAACTGGATATCTTTTGTTGTGATGACTACTCTATGCGGTAAATTCTTACCCATATGCGATAGATTTTGGTGAGGTCAAAACCGGAAATACGCGGAAAATTCCGGCAAAATCCGGCAATTCCGACCGTCCGATTTTTGAGGTATTTCACGTCATCCTACTTTCAGGATGTAATTACACCCATCACACTGATCATGTGAACGCCTGAATGGCACGGCGATGCAAGTGCCAATATTCATGAAAAACATTTAAACGAATTTTTATGTCAAACAAACAAGAAGGGTTACTGCAGCTCACGGGCTCAACCCAAAAAATGATTTTCTTCAGAAAGAAGAACGGTGAATTCGGACTCAAACGGAAAGGCGGTGTCACATCTGAACGATTCAGGAACGACCCCAACTTCGAACAGGTTCGGCTGAACACGCAGGACTTTGCCAAAGCGGGCAAAGCCGGTAAGCTCATCAAGCGCGCATTCGGTACCATAACACCGAAGCAGGCTAACAGCACACTGTTCCCCAGGCTGACGAAAGCCTGCAAAGCGGTGATCAAATCCGACCTGGAGCATGAGCGGGGGCAGCGCACCCTGCTGGAAGGTGACACAAATTTGCTCGTCAATTTCAACTTTACCGAAGCCGGAAATTTCGACAGCATTTGGCTGGTTCCGATTTCCCATTCAATTGACAGGGTTGCGGGTACCGTTGGCATCTCACTGCCGGCATTCATCCCGGCGGAAATGGTCGTTTCCCCGGACAAGGCTACGCATGTAAAGTTGAGGATGGGCGCTGCCGCCATCGATTTCGAAACCGGTGAACATGCCTTTTCTGAAGCAGGCGCCAGCGAAATTGTTCTGGGCAAAACCACGACAGGCCCGGTAGAACTGAGTGCACAAATTCCACAGGGTACGACAGATCCGGTTTTTATTGCGATAGTCATTGAGTTCATGGAACAGGAAGGTAATATCATGTATCCCATCCTCAATAGCAGATTCCTGCTGATGAAGATGGTTGCGGTGGATGTACCCGATTGCTCCAACACCACCCTTTTTTCAGAAAGTGCGAAACATTGGAATGTTCCTCACGGCTATTGCCGCCGCAATTTTCGGATTGCCGGGCGAGCTTCCACAGGTCGTTATTGAAATCGCTGCCGTGACGGCTATTATAGGCAGTGTAATGGCCGGACTCGGACAGTCAGCGGTCAAAGATGAGTAAAGAATAATTGTAAGAAACGTTGATCAGGGGCCCCTGCCTTGGTGGGGGCCCTAAGTGTACCAGGTTTTGGGGAGGGCGATTTTTCATAAGCGTATTTTTGTTGTGGATGAAATATTCAATCTTCCCGGTTTCCTCTCTGAAGCATATGGGGTATCAGGGTACGCTTGATACTAAGCTAATTTGTCTGCAAATTAATGAAATGGACTGTCCATATCAATACCCTGAAGTTGATAAATGTCATCAAATTAAAAAAGCCATAAGACTAAATCTTATGGCTTTTTCTGTTGTTTGGGACGATTATTATTATTTCTTCGCTTGTTACCGTTGCGCGGCTTTCCTTGTCCGCCTCCGCTACCACCGCGATGTTGGCCGCCTCCGCGGTTATTCCCGCCTCCGCCGCCCGGCCTGCGGACTTTCGGCGTGTATTCCGGCACGGGGCCCAGTTCAGGGGGAACGGTGGCTTTGTCTACCGGTTTGCCCAGCAGCTCTTCGATGCGGGAAAAACGGCCCTGTTCCTTGGGACTGATGAACGTGTATGCAGTACCGTCGGTTGCGGCGCGTGCGGTACGGCCGATGCGGTGGATGTAATCCTCGCCGTCGTTGGGTACGTCGTAGTTGATCACCAGGTCGATGTCTTCGATATCGATGCCGCGGCTGAGGATGTCGGTAGCCACGAGTACTTTGGATTTGCCGTTCTTGAAGTTCAGGAGCGACTGTTCGCGTTTGTCCTGCTCCAGGTCGGAGTGGATCTCCTCTACGGTGAATTTGCCACGGCGCAATACTGCGGCGAGGGTCTTCACATTTTGCTTCCGGGAGCAGAAAACGATAACGCTTTCGGTGGGCCGGCTGCTGAGGATATGCTTGACCAGGGGTACTTTCTGTTCTTCATGCACCACAAACGCTTCCTGTTTGATGCGTTCGGGCGGTTTGGAGATGGCGATGTTCACCTGGATGGGATCCTGGAGGATTTTGAGCGCCAGTTTGCGCATTTTTTCCGGCATGGTGGCGGAGAAGAGGAGCGTCTGGCGGTCTTTGGGAAGGAAGGAGATGATCTTCTCGATATCGTCGTGGAAACCCATGTCGAGCATGCGGTCGGCCTCGTCGAGGATGAGATACTTCAGCCCTTGCAGCTTCACGTAGCCCATGTTGAGGTGGGCGATCATGCGGCCGGGAGTGCAGATGACCACATCGGCGCCTGTCGACAGCGCTTTCTTTTCGATGGCGAAAGAAGCACCGTCGCCCCCGCCGTAAACGGCGATGGAGCTGATATTGGTAAAATACGACATGCCTTCCAGCGCCTGGGCGATCTGCACGGCAAGTTCCCGCGTGGGAACGATGATCATGCAATTGATCTGGTGGTCGTCTTTTGTATGGGAGAGGATATTCTGAATGGTGGGAGCAGGAAGGCTGCCGTTTTACCGGTGCCCGTCTGTGCGGAGGCGATCAGGTCCCGGCCGGATAAAATGACGGGGATAACTTGTTCCTGAACCGGTGTAGCGGTTTTATAGCCCATCGCATCTATACCATCCAACAGATCATCGTCAAAATCAAATTCGTGAAAATACAATGTATATATGCTTTTTTAAATATAGGTAATATGTAAAGATAAGGATAAATCCGGCACTGCGGGCACGATTCATCCATTAAATCCGCGCTAATTCCGCTTTTGGCCGCATGTTAAAGCCGGAAGCCGCTGCTGGCGGAATCATAACGACGGGAAAGAAATCCGTTTGCCGTAGGAACGAATCCGTTTCGCGTAGCAGGCGGGATGGGAGGGTAGCCTATCTTTGCGGCGACAAAAACAAGATCATGAAAAAGTTAACCCTGCTATTCCTTTCCATCATCCCGCTCATCCTGCTGGCCGCCGCCGCAGGCAAGCGTTCCACCCGGGCCAGGCAGCTCCCTGCCCCGCAGGCGCCCGTTACTTCACCGGCATCTGCGCCTTTCCAGATAGAAGGCAACATCTTCCGCCTGCCCGCCGGCGTTTCGCTGGCAGCCGGATCCATGAAGGGCCACAACGCCCGGGCGTGCTCCTGCGATGCGGATCACGAAGTACAACGGTATGGGGACGGCTGCCTGGTGCGCCTGCGCTTCCGCCTCCGCAACCACACCGCCGCCGCCGTCAAAGTAACCCTGCCCGCAGGGCTCGTGTTCCACAACCGGTACGACCGTTCCTGCGACGCGCTGCTGGCGCGCGCCGTGGAGCTCAGCATACCCGCCGGCACCACCGCCGGCTTCCACCTCGATCTTTTCGGACTGTACCAGTCCATTCCAAAAGCCGGTCCCGAAGGGCCTTACCGCTTCGGCCCCGTGTCCGGCAACTACGATCTCCAGGCGTTGCTGATGACGCTGGAGAACAAATCCCTGGCCGACGTGCATAGCCTTGCCGTGGCCCAGGAGGCAATATGGGAGGTTACAAATGGCCATATCCCGAGCGCCGGCCTCGCAGGAAAAATGGCTCAGTTGCCCTGAGGCCGCGTGAAAAATCACACAGACTGAGCACCATCACTGCAGGCTCACCGCCGCAGCGGCCGCTCCCTTGCCGGGGCGGCCTTTTATTTTTTGGGAAAGTATAACGGTAACGGTTGTTGAAACGCTCTTATACCTGAAAGCCTGTTTCATTACATCAACCAAACCCCTCACCAATGCCTGGAATTTTACGTATCCTGCTGCTTTGCAGCCTTTTCCCGGCCATCACCCTGGCGCAGACGCCCCCGAAACGTGAGCTCCGCGGCGCCTGGGTAGCCACTTATCTCAATATCGACTGGCCCAACCGGTCGCAGACGCCCGCCCAGCAAAGGGCCGCCTTTATCGCCATCGCCGACCACCACCGCGCCACCGGCCTCAACGCCCTGTACGTGCAGGTGCGCAGCCAGTGCGACGCGATGTACGCCAGCGAACTGGAGCCCTGGTCGGCCGACCTCACGGGCACGCAGGGCAATGCGCCCTCCTCGCCCTGGGACCCCATGGCTTTCGCCATCGAAGAATGCCATAAGCGGGGCATGGAATTCCACGCCTGGATCAATCCCTACCGCGCCGTAGGCAACGCCAACAACCTGCCGGGCTTCGCCGCCTCGCATGTGGCCAAAGCACACCCCGAATGGCTCCTCAGCCAGGGTACGCTACGCGTCCTCGATCCCGGGCTGCCACCCGTGCGCGACCACATCTCCGCCGTAATCGCGGATATACTCCACCGCTACGACGTGGATGGCATTCATTTCGACGATTACTTCTATCCCCCCAACGCACCCGCCGGCACGGCGCCTTACAACGATTCGGCCACGTTTGCGGATTATCCCCGCGGGTTTACCGTAAAGGCCGACTGGCGGCGCGATAACGTGAACCTGCTCATCCAGCGGGTGTACGACAGCGTCAAAACCATCAAGCCCTGGGTGAAATTCGGCGTGAGCCCCTCCGGCATCTACCGCAACAGCACCAACCCCGACATCGGCTCGCCCACCGGCGGACTGGAGCATTACACCACGCTGTATGCCGACACGAAGCGGTGGCTGCAGGAAGGCTGGGTCGATTACATCATGCCGCAGGTGTATTGGTGGATCGGGCAGCCCGGCGCCAATTACGGCGTGATCGTGCCCTGGTGGAATAACCAATCCGCCGGCCGCCATATTTACATCGGCATCGCCGGGTACAAAATGGGTGACGCGGCAGCGGGCGCAGGGTGGACCGATTCCACCCAGATCCCGCGCCAGATCCGGATGAACCGCAGTCACGCCAACGTGTACGGGCAGTCGGTGTACAACACCACCAGCTTGCGCGTCAATACCCGGAAAGGTTTCCGTGATTCGCTGCGGTTGTTCATGTACGCCAAACCTGCGTTGCTGCCCGCCATGCAATGGCGCGACAGTATCGCCCCGGCGGCTCCGTTCGGGTTGAATGCCGTGCAGGCGGGTGATGATGTGCAATTGTTCTGGTGGCACAACGGCGACCCCGGCGACCAGCTGAACAGGGCGCGCCAGTTTGCGGTTTACCGCTCCACCACACCCGTGATCGATACCAGTTCCATGGACCAGTTCCTGGCTGTGACGCCGGTGGATTCCGTGAGTTATACAGACACTTCTGCCTTGCCGGGCATTACTTACTATTACGCTGTTACCGCGCTCGACCGCTATCATAACGAAAGTCCACGTTCGGGCCTGGCCGCCAACCTCGCGCCCACGATCCAGGGGCCGGGTAACCAGTGGCTTTTCGGGGATGCGGATTGCGGCGCTCCCTTGCCCGATTACCGCGACTCCGTGACGTTGGACAATCCGGAAGGCGTTGTTGTAACGCAGTATCCCGTGCCGGGCAGCCGGGTGCGGCATAACGATAACGTGTATTTCATTGCCACCAACGCCGGCGGGAAATCCGATACCGCGATGCTGACGATCGGGTTGAAAGACACGCTGCCACCCGTTTTTACGGAAATCGTCCCTTCGCCGGGATTGCTGAACACCCCGAACAACAAAATGGTGACGGTAGCCCTGAATTACACGGCAACGGACTGCGGCCCGGTTACGCGAACCGTAACGGTGACCAGCAACGAACCGGATAACGGCAGTGCGGATTGGCAGGTGGTGGATGCGAACACCGTGAAGCTCCGCGCGCAAAGAAACCCGCTGGGTAACGGGCGCGTGTACACGATCACGGTTACCGCCACCGATACTTCCGGCAATTCGAGCGTGGAAACGGCTTACGTGCTGGTGCCGGGCAACAAGCCCTGGACCCATGGCAACGGCCTGGCCGCCACGGTGCTGCCCAATCCCACGTTCCATCAGTTTGTGCTGATGCTGGTGAGCAAGAGCCAGCAGCCGATCGGCATCCGGGTGTACAACAGTGCCGGCGCACTCGTGGAAACCCGCCAGGGACAAGCCCCGAATTCTTCCGTTACGCTGGGAAGCAATTACCTGCCGGGCATTTACTACATCGAAATCTCGCAGGCCAATATCCGCCAGCTGTTGAAGGTGATCAAGCTGGGACATTAAGGTATATTCATCCAGAACCATACATGAATAGAACAGGGCCGTCCGCATAGGGCGGCCTTGTTGCTTCTTGCGGTACGAATGTGCGGGGCGCTGTTTTCTTTTCGATGATTTCAGCGTATATTCCATAATGCAATTTACCCGCCGGGAATTGGGCGTGGCGGCATTTGCGGCCGTTACCGCCTTTTGCGCCTACACCGCTATTTTTTCGTTCCGCAAAGCTTTCAATGTGGGGGCTTTTGCGGGGCATACGCTTTGGGGCATGGATTACAAACCGTGCTGGTGGTGTCGCAGGTGTTCGGGTACATGCTGAGTAAATTCTACGGCATCCGGTTCATCGCGGGGATGCAGCGGAAGAACCGGCACTGGCTGATCCTGGGATTGACGGGCGCGGCCTGGCTGGCCTGGGCGCTCTTTGCCCTGGTGCCGCCGCCTTACAACTGGTGGTGCCTGTTCCTGAATGGCTTTCCGCTCGGTATGTTGTGGGGCGTGGTGTTTTCGTATATCGAAGGAAGGCGGACCACGGATATGATCAGCGCCGCGCTGGCGGTGAGTTTCATCTTCGCATCCGGACTGGCCAAAAGCGTGGCGCAGTGGGTGATGGAAGGGTGGGGCGTGAGCGAATACGGGATGCCGTTTGTGGTGGGTTGCGTGTTTATGCCGGTCCTGATCGTATTT
>NZ_CALNBI010000490.1 GCF_937874145.1 uncultured Chitinophaga sp.
TATCGAGCTGATGACCGGCGTCTATACCGACAACCAGCCTGATTTCAGCTGGCTCATGCCTTACGAAGAGAAATCCTTCACCCAATATTTCCTGCCCTACCGCGAGCTGGGCCTTGTACAGAACGCTACCCGCGACCTCCTGCTCCACAGCACCCAGGAAGGCAGCGACCTGCATGTGAAAGTGTTCGCCACCGGCCCGGAAACCCAGCAAACGCTGGAGATCCGCGTGAACGGGGAGCTGATTTACAAAGATGTGTTCAGCGCATCGCCGGAGCACATCTTCCAGCAGCGGATCCCTTTGCCCGCGGGCACTGCGGCATCGAATGTGGAAACCATCATCCGCGGAACGGACGGGAACGTGCGCCTGCGGTACCAGCCATCCGCCCCTAAAGAAACCGCTATCCCCGAGCCCGCGCAGGCCGCCAAATCGCCGGCGGATACGGAGAATAACGAACAACTTTTCCTCACCGGCATGCACCTCGAGCAATACCGGCACGCCACCTATTCACCCGTGGATTATTATACCGAAGCGCTCCGCCGCGACCCCAAAGACGCGCGGAGTAACAACGCCCTCGGCGCCTGGCTCCTCCGCAGGGGGCAGTTCGCCCGGGCGGAGAAATACCTCCGCAAAGCCGTGGACACCCTCGTGCAAAGGAACCCCAATCCCTACGACGGCGAAGCGCTCTACAACCTCGGGCTCTGCCTGCAGCTGCAGGGCCGCCTGTCCGAAGCGTACGACGCTTTCCATAAAGCCGTGTGGAACAGCGCCTGGCAGGACAGCGGGTATTTCGCGCTGGCGCAGATCAGCACCAGCCGCGGGCAATATGCGCAGGCGCTGGAGCAGATCGACTGGTCTATCGACCGCAATGGCCGCAATAACAAAGCCCGCGCCCTGAAAGCCGCCATCCTCCGGAAACTCGGCTGGCACGAAGAAGCCCTGGCCGCATGTACCGAAGGCCTCCGCCGCGACCTCTTCAACCTCGGTTTATACCACGAACAATGGCTGGCACACGAGCAGCTGGGCAACGGCAAAGAAGCGGGCATCGCCAAAAGCGCCCTGCTCCGCCTCGCCCGTGACCATGCCCCCAATTACCTCGAGCACGCCCTCGACAATATGGCCGCCGGACTTTACGAGGAAGCCATCGCCTGGCTGGGCTTCATGCCGGAAAACGCCTCGCCGCTCAAATACTACTACCTGGCCTGGTGCTACGGGCAAACGGGCGATGAGAATTCGGCGCTGCAGTTCCTGCGCAAGGCCGCCGCGGCCGATCCGTACCTGTGCTTCCCCAACCGGATCGAAGACGTGAACATCCTGCAATATGCCGTCGAGCATAATAAGGCCGACGGCAAGTCGCCTTATTACCTGGGTTGCCTTTGGTACGACAAAAAGCAATACGACGAAGCGATCGGCATGTGGCAGGAATCGATCCGCCGCGACGCGGAATTCCCCACCGTTCACCGCAACCTCGGCATCGCGCTTTACAACAAGCGCCAGGACGCCGCGGGGGCACTGCAACATTTCGAGAAAGCTTTCGCATTGGATACCACAGATGCCCGCGTGCTCATGCAGCTCGACCAGCCGCATAAGCGCCTGGGATCGCCCGCCCGGGAGCGCCTCGACCGGCTCAACAACCACCTTAGCGCCGTGGAATGGCGCGATGACCTCTACCTCGAACATGCCGCGCTGTATAACTTCCTCGGCGAGCATGAAAAGGCACTGCAACTCCTCCTCGACCGCAAATTCCATCCCTGGGAAGGCGGAGAAGGCAAAGTATCCGGGCAATATGTGTTTGCGCTGACGGCGCTGGCGCGGAAAGACCTGGCCGCCAACCAACCCAAAGCAGCGATAGAAAAACTGCAAAAGGCGCAGGAATGGCCGGATTCGCTGGGAGAAGGCAAGCTCTTCGGCATCCGCGAAAACGATGTTCATTACTGGATGGGCAAAGCCCTTGCAGCCATGAACCAGCACGCCGAAGCCGCGCAGTACTATAAAAAGGCGACGGAAGGCTCCTCAGAACCGGTAGCCGCCATGTATTACAACGACGCGCCCCCGGAGAAGATCTTCTACCAGGGCCTCGCCTGGGCCGCGCTGGGTGAGAAAGACAAGTCGGAAGCCATTTTCAGAAAGCTGATCGCTTACGGGAAAGAACACGGGCAAGACCCCGTGCGCATCGAATACTTCGCCGTTTCGCTGCCCGACCTGCTTATTTTCGAAGACGACCTCACCGAAAGGAACCGCCTGCACTGCGTGTTTCTGCTGGGACTGGGTTATCTTGGCCTCGGGGATGCAGCGAAAGCCTCCACCGCTTTCCGCGAAGTGCTGGAAAAAGACATGCACTTCGGCGCCAGGGCACATTTGTCGTTCATCCAGGAAGCTACCGAAACAGCATCCGTTTAAATCGTTATCAAGACCATGCGAAGAATCATTATAACAACGCTTTTCATCTGTATCGCCATCGGCGCCAACGCGCAATCGCTCCCGTTGTCGGGGAACTGGCAATACGCCATTGACTCGCTCGACGAAGGGATCAGCCAGGGATGGCAGCACAAATCATTCAAACCTACGCTCCGCCTGCCCGGTACGCTCGACGACGCCGGTATCGGCCGGAAGCCCGCGATCTCCGCGGATTCCCTCACCCGCGAGGTATTGCTCATGCTCACCCGGAAACACCGTTACGTAGGGCCGGCCTGGTATGCGCGCGACATCATCATTCCCCAAAACTGGAACGGCAAACACGCTTCCCTCCTGCTGGAACGCGTGCTCTGGACCACCCACGTCTGGATCGACGGGAAGGAATTCGGCACCCGCAACCTCGTGAGCACGCCGCACCGCTACGACCTGGGGCAGCTCACACCGGGCAAGCACCGCATCGTGATCCGTGTCGACAACCGTAAGCAATACGACATGAGCGCGTCCGACATGGCCCATGCCTATACCGACGGCACGCAGATCATGTGGAACGGCATCCTGGGGAAAATGGAACTGGAGGCCCGTCCTGCCGCGCGCATCGCCGATCTGCAGACCTGGCCCGACAAAAAGAACCGCATACTTCGTATAACAATTACAATGATAAACGAGGGGCCCGTTTCGGCCGGGTCCCTCTTGCTGCAGACCGGCAAATTGAAAAAGAGCCTGCCGGTGCGGTTGCAGGAAGGGGAAAACAAACTGGAAGCGGAGCTCCCCGTGCCGGAAGGTTTCGCGGAAGCCGACGAACTGGTCACCCGCCTGAAGCCCCTGGTCCAGGCCGTGCTGCACACGCTCACGGCTGATCTGAAAACACCGGCTTCGGCAGACAGGAAGCAGCTCCGTTTCGGATGGCGCGAGATCACCAACCACAACGCGCATCTGCAGGTCAACGGCAAGCGGATGTTCCTCCGCGGCACCCTGGAATGCGCCATCTTCCCCCTGACCGGCCATCCGCCGATGGACCGCAAGGGCTGGGCGAAAGTCTTCAACTCCGCCAAAGCATACGGACTGAACCACCTGCGTTTCCACTCCTGGTGCCCCCCGGAAGCGGCATTCGCGGTGGCAGATTCGATGGGCTTCTACCTGCAGGTGGAATTGCCATTCTGGAACAAAAACGCCGGGCAGGACAGCGCCATGAATAACTGGCTGGCGCTGGAAGCGGAACATATCAGCCGCGAATACGGCCATCACCCCTCGTTCTGTTTCTGGAGCATGGGCAACGAGCTGGAAGGGAATTTCAACTGGCTGGAAGAAATGGTGGCAAAGTTGAAGAAAGAAGATCCGAGACACCTGTATTCGACCACTTCCTTCACCTTCCAGCAAGACCATGGCGCATGGCCCGAGCCCGGCGACGAATTCTTCATCACCCAGTGGACGAAAAAAGGATGGGTGCGCGGACAAGGGATTTTCAACACCATCGCGCCATCTTTCAACAACGATTACACCAAAGAAACGGAGGGGCTGAACGTGCCCATCATCACGCATGAGATCGGGCAGTACTCCGTTTTCCCGAATATGGAGGAGATCAAGAAATACACCGGCGTCCTCGACCCGCTGAACTTCAAAGCGATCCGTAACGACCTGCAACGGAAAAACCTGCTGCACCTCGCGCCGGCTTTCCTGCAGTCGAGCGGCAAGTTCGCGGCGCTGTTGTATAAGGAAGAAATCGAACGGGCGATGAAGACGAAGTATTTCAGCGGTTTCCAGCTGCTGGACCTGCACGACTTCCCCGGCCAGGGCACCGCCCTGATCGGTATCCTCGACGCTTTCTGGGACAGCAAGGGCCTTGTAACGCCCGAACAGCACCGCATGTATTGCCAGCCCGCCGTGCCGCTGCTCCGATTCGAAAAAGCGACCTACCGCAACGGCGAAACTTTCAAAGCCGCCGCGGAAGCCGCCAACTTCAGCGGAGGCGTTCTGCAAAACATCACGCCCGAATGGACGGTGAAAACCACCGCCGGCAAGCTGGTATTCAGCGGCAAGCTCTCACAGCAGGATATCGCGGAAGGGACCGGCCAGCAATTGGGTGAATTCTCCTTCCCGCTGGCAGGTATTGCCCGCGCCACGGCGCTGACGGTCACCCTTCGCCTCGGCGAGCGCCGCAACGAGTGGCGCATCTGGGTGTATCCCGAAAAACAGCAAAGTGAATATGCAGACGTTCACTATACCCGCAACATTTCCGAAGCGATGGACCTGCTTCAGCAAGGCAAAAAAGTACTCCTGAACCCCGATACCGCACAGATCCACGGCGTGGATGGCCGCTTTGCGCCTGTATTCTGGAGCCCGGTCCACTTTCCGAACCAGCCCGGCACGATGGGCATCCTCTGCAACCCGAAACACCCCGCCCTGGCCGACTTCCCGACGGAAGCATGGTCCGACTGGCAGTGGTGGCACCTCATCACTTCCTCCAAAACCATGATCCTGGACGAGCTGCCCGCCATCGACCCCGTTGTGCGCGTGATCGACAACTTCTTCAAGAACCGGAAAATGGCCAATGTGATCGAAGCTTCGGTAGGTAAAGGAAAACTGGTGCTCGTATCCGCCGATCTCACGACCGACGCAGACAAACGCCCCGCCGCAGCGCAGCTCAGGCGCAGCCTCATGGCTTACATGCACGGAGCGCGCTTCCAGCCCAAAGTTGCTTTGACGGAGCAGCAGGTGCGCTCTTTATTGAAATAATTTATAGTAAAACAACTGCGGCCTGCGGCGGATTTGAATAAGAAACAAATCTGACGCAGGCCGCGGCTATTGTGAGCGTGCATTAAAAAGCCCGCGGAACGGGTACTTCCGCAGGCTATCGCTAAATGGGAAAAAGGTTAAGGTTTTTTGGGATCGATCGCTTCCCCGATCACGTGCCCGATGTTGCCGCTCGGCACCTGGATGTTGAGAAGGGCTGCGATGGTGGGCGCGATGTCGGTCATGCCCATGGTGCGGTAGCTGCGGCCGCCGCTTTTGATGCCCCATCCCATCCAAACTAACGGAATGTGGGAATCGTAAGGATACCATAGTCCGTGCGTGGCGCCATTGCGGCTGCCGTTTTTCACGCCGGAGTTCATGATGATAACGATATCGCCGCCCCGCTTGCGGTTGTAGCCGTTTTGGAGCATCGTCTGCAGCGGCTGGTGCAAGCCGGCTTTGCCGATTTCCGGAAGATAGATGGCATCGGAGATAGCGGGTACGGATCGCAGGCGGCTGATGATGTAATCCGAAACCTGCTTCATGTCTGCATTTTTAGCCGCAAAGGCAGGGCGATCCAGGTAGAGCTGGTCCGCCGCCGTAGCCATGATGGCGTTCTTCACACCGTACATCTTTTCCAGTTCGGTGTTCAGCGACTTCACGATACCGCTGCCATCCAGGGTGCCGGTGGGCAGGCGGTGCTCTTCAAGGTAGCCGGGAGAATGCGAAACGCCGTGGTCGGCGGTGATGAAGTACAGCCAGTTGCCCTTGCCGAAGCGGGTGTCGAGGTAAGTGAAGAAATCGGCCAGGTCTTTATCGAGGCGGAGGTACACGTCTTCCGTTTCGATGGAGTTGGGGCCGAACTGGTGGCCTACCGCATCGGGCGAGGAAAAGCTTACCGCCAGGAAGTCGGTCGCTTTGCCGGCGCCCAGCCCGTAACCTTCGATGGCGGCTTTCGCGAATTCGAATGTCAGCGTGTTCCCGTAGGGCGTGGAGCGGATGGAACCGTTCTCCTGCCCCGCGAAGCGGTGCGGGAATACCGGCGCGGATTCGTGCCTGAATTTGTTTTCGTAGTTCTTGTCGTCCGCTTCGCTGAGCTTGTAGGTGGCGATGGGATACATCGTTTCCCAGCCGCCGGCCAGCAATTGTTGCGGGCGTTTCGCCGCGTTATAGCGCTGCGCCCAGGCGGGCAATTCCTGCATGTAGTAGGTGCTGGTGATCCAGTTGCCGGAACTGCCATCGTACCAGAAAGCCGCATTAGCGGCATGGCCTGCGGGGAGGATGGAACCCCTGTCCTTCAGCGCCACGCCCACCACCTTGCTCTGGTATTGCGTGGCCATGCGCAGTTCGTCGGTCACTGTAGTGGTGAGCATGTTCCGGGGCGACATGCCGCCTTTTTGGGCAGCGATCCCCACGGGGCGCACGGTACTGTCTTCCG
>NZ_CALNBI010000491.1 GCF_937874145.1 uncultured Chitinophaga sp.
GCCGCCGTCTTTCCGCGGGGCTTCGGTGTACTCGAAGTCCGTAGAAATGAACGTGACGCCGCTGTTCAGAGGGTCTATCGGTGCGGAATAGGCCCGCCCGAAATAGGGCAGCCAGGAATCAACCGTATCTTTCGACACCTTTACTTCATACCCATCCCCTGCCATCTGCCGCGTGCGGCCGCTCATCGGCAAAACACTCTGCATCCGGAAAACAAAATTGCGGGAGGGAACGATGGTCTTGATATCGGCCGTTGTGCCGGAGGGCACCTGTTGGGTCGAGGAGCAGGACAGCGCAAAGAAGGCAATGATCCATACCGGGATCGTGTTCAATATACGCATAGCAAATGGTTTAGAAATATATTTAAGGAAAGAACAAAAGGCGGGCCATAAATGTTGTCGGGATTCCTTATATTGGTGCCACTATATCCTTAAACACCTGATGTTATGACTCCATTCGTTTTGCTCGCCGTAGCAGCGGCCCTGTTTTTTGTCGCACACGTCTTCCTGCTTTTCACTTCCTTCGGAAAAGATCAGTACAACCGCAAAAAGTACCTCTGGTCGCACCTGACCTTATGGATCTGCGGCGCGATCCTCTTTGCCATGACGACCCTGTTCGCCGGCAAAGGCACTTCCGAAGTGATGGACGTGTTCGATACGCCCGTTAAGCGCTGGCTCATCCTGGTGGTGGCCCTCGGCCTTTCCGCTATCGCACACACGGTGGTAAAACTCCTCGTGATGCCGAAGTACCAGGCACGCTGATCCGCTTTCGCCGCGCTGCCCGTTACCGTTTCTTGCGTAACTTGCGGACATGACGCTCCGCAAAATCATTCATATCGACATGGATGCCTTCTACGCATCGGTGGAGCAGCGCGACCATCCCGACTACCGCGGTAAAGCTATCGCCGTAGGCGGCTCCCCGGAAGGGCGTGGCGGAGTGGTGGCAACGGCCAGCTACGAAGCCAGAAAATTCGGAGTCCGCTCCGCCATGCCTTCCAAAAGAGCCCTGCAGCTTTGCCCGCATATCATCTTCGTATATCCGCGGTTCGACGTTTACCGCGACGTTTCCCGCCACGTCCGTTCCATTTTCCAACGCTATACCGACCTCATCGAGCCCCTCTCCCTCGACGAAGCCTATCTAGACGTCACCATCGACAAACAAAACATCGGTTCCGCCATCGCCATCGCGCAGCAAATCAAACAAGCCATCCGCGACGAACTCAATCTCACGGCTTCCGCAGGCGTTTCCATCAATAAATTCGTGGCCAAGATCGCGTCCGATATGCATAAGCCCGACGGGCTCACTTTCATCGGCCCATCCCAGATCGAATCTTTCATGGAAAACCTCCCGGTAGAAAAATTCCATGGCGTCGGTAAAGTAACCGCGGAGAAAATGCAGCGCATGGGCCTGTTCAATGGCGCGGATCTCAAAAAACTCCCGGAAAACGATCTCGTACAGCACTTCGGGAAAGCAGGAAGGTTTTATTACCGCATCGTCCGCGGACAAGACGAACGCCCCGTACAACCCCACCGCGAAACAAAGTCCGTTGGCGCGGAAGACACCTTCCCCCACGACCTCACCACCCTCGCCGAAATGGACCCCGAACTGGAGAAACTTGCTCTGAAAGTGGCCACTCGTCTCGATAAACACCAACTCAAAGGCCGGACGGTAACGCTTAAGGTCAAATACAACGATTTCCGGCAGATCACCCGCAATCATTCTTCCCACCACCCAATCTCCGATGCAGACAGCATCTCTGCCGCCGCCAAACAACTCCTCGCCAAAACAGATCCTGAAACGGAAGGCGCGAAAGTCCGGCTGCTGGGCATTACCGTTTCCAACTTCGGGGAAGAGCGCCCTGAAACAGGCCAACTCTCGCTATTCTGAAAAAAAAACCGCCGTCCGGGCAAGGAACGGCGGGCAGAAAATGTTATCGGCAAGATCAGTACTTCGCAGCCTGACCTTCTTTCGGAATGGATTTGAGAATGAACTGGCGCAGGTGTTCATTGCTGGTGGCCAGATCGTCTTTCCGCAGGTACATCATATGCCCGCTGCGGTAGCCTTCGAACGACATGCGGTCCTTCAGCTTGCCGCCGGGATCCATCTGCCAGAGGTTGTATTTGGCGTTGAAGTAATCGCAGGCGCCGTCGTAGTATCCGCTCTGCACGAATACATGCAGGTAAGGGTTCTGCGCCATGGCCTGCCGGAGGTTGTCGCCCGTGCGGTTGTTGTTGTTATCCCAGGGCCAAACAGGTCCGAACATATTGTATTTCAGATCGGTTTTGTATTTCAATTCCTCGCGGATGTAGATGTTGATAGCGGGGGTGAAAGAGTGCAGCCAGGAAGTCAGCTCGGCATTATAATCCACACCCTGCCCTGCGTCTTTTTTATCGATCCCCAGGTACCGCGAATCGAGGCGGCCAACGGTGTACCCGCGGTCGCGGAGTAATTCCTTCCAGAAGAAATTGGTCGATACGTCGAGGTTGTTTTGCAATACTACTTTCTCCGAAATGCCGGAATAGCGCGCTACTTTCGCAGCAATCTCTTTCCGCTTCACGTCGGGCAGGTTGCCGCCCTGGGCGAGCGCCGGCAAGTATTCGCGGATAGTGAATTCCTCCACCTCGGGAAGCATGGCCGTCAAATCTTTTTGTTGCAGCTCAGGCGCGAGGGCTTTATGGTACCAGGCGGTGGCGGCGAAATACGGCAGGCGGAGCGCGGCATCCGCAGGCCCGTCGCGCTCTATCCCCAGCTCGGTAGGCGATACCAGCACTACCCCATTCACATAAATCCACTGTGCGTTCTGCAATTCCAGCGCCAACCCGGATACGCGGGTGGTTCCGTAGCTTTCACCGACGAGGTATTTAGGGCTCGCCCAGCGTTTGTATCGTGTGATGAAAGTGCTGATCCATTCGGCCAGGTATTTCACATCCTGGTTTACCCCGAAAAACTTCGATCCCTGTACGTCTTTGTTAGCCATGCGCGAGAAGCCCGTGTTCACGGGATCCACATACACGATATCGGCCACGTCGAGGATGGAATGGGGATTGTCTTTCAGACCGTAAGGCTGCACGGGATAGCCTTCGTCGTCGATCTTCAGG
>NZ_CALNBI010000492.1 GCF_937874145.1 uncultured Chitinophaga sp.
AGCGACCCCTTGCACCCCATGCAAGTGCGCTACCGGGCTGCGCTACGTCCCGAACTTCCGGTACGTTCCTGAGGAACGGGACGCGAAACTAATAAAATATTCTTATTTCCAAACAGAAGATTTGCAATTTGTTACTGATTCATCAGGATAAATGCAATGATGATAACGATCACCAGCAGCACCACCATCGTTACTTTCCCCGCCGATACCGGCTTTTTGCCATGTACTTTTCCCGTTTGCCCGTTGATGAGGAAATGGTACGTTTTCTTTTTGTACACGTAAGTACACAGCCATATCGGGAGGAGCACGTGCTTGTACGTCTGGTCAGTATAGCTGGTACTCACTTCCAGGCCCTTGTAGGTATCGATCCGGCATAAACCGGCACAGGCTTCCTCAATAAAATTTTTCATGATCACTTCTGCCCTGTTATACCCTTCGTGTACCGCAATATCGTATACATCGGCTTGCCAGCCGGAAAGATACTGCGGATCGAAGTTCACGAGCTCATCGAGCTGATAGGGAAAAACGCTTTCATATTCCCTTTGCGACAGCTCGTTGGCGCCGCCGATAAGGATATCATCGAAAAAATGATCGAAGGTGCCGCTTCGGTAGATCCACTCTGTATGCCGCACCTGCCGGCTTTGGCGCCTGCCGTTGCCGTCGGTGTAGTATTCCGTTTCGTAGTAATACCGCCCGCCGTAGCCGCTCCACTTGCTGTGCGTTTGGGCGTCGTAGGTCCAGAATGGAAGGTAAATGCCGTGCAAGGCATCGTGGCGGGCTACTTCACGGAGGTCTCCCGGCGCCCACCAGCCCTTGCCGATCCAGGATTTGAAAATTTCGAGGGATTGCTGCCGGTCCACCTTAAAAGGCACGATGCCCGAAGGTTGAATCACCCGCGTTTTATAGGCTTCCGGGTTCACCGCCAAGTAGTTGCAGAAACTGCAGGTGAATGTGGGCACTTCCGACGTAAAGACCGATTGGGAACCGCAGCGCTTGCATTGATATACCCTCTGCTCCACCGTTACCGATGGATCATTGCCAGCCTCCAATTGCTGCCGCAGGTTGTGCTCCAGTATCCGGTCTTTCGATTGCCCGATTTCTACCTGCGTACCGCAATGCCCGCACACGAGCATCTGGTCTTTCGGACTGAAATACAACTGGGAATTGCACCCCGGGCAGGGAAACAATAATAAGGGGGCGTTGGCGGTGCTGGTTTCCATGTATTGAAATGATATCGCCGGCGTCCGGCGTGAATATTTTTATAACCTGGCGAGAATCTCAGCTTTCTTCTGGTTGAATTCCTCTTCCGTAAGGATACCCTGCGCTTTCAGCTCGCCCAATTGCTTCAGCAGATCGAGCAGCTGTTGCTTGTTGACGGCCTCACTGGCAGCGGGTTGCTGCGGCGCGGGTTGTTGTTGCTGCTGGAGCATATTGGTAAGGATCACGCCAGCACCCATTCCGGCCGCTCCGGCTGCGCCGGGATTGCCGGACAGGTTTTCCAGCGCGATACCTCCCTGCATTTGGTTGAATTGGTTCAGTTTGTCGGCCAGCATATTCAGCTGGGTGGTTTTATCGAGGATTTTCTCCACTTCTTCCGGCAACGTCACATTCTCGATATAGAACTGCCCGAGCTCAATGCCCCAGGCGTCGAATTCCTGCTGGAATACGGGCTTTAACTTCTCACCGAGTTCTGTAAAATTAGCCGCCAGGTCCAGGATAGATATGCCCGCTTCTGCCAGGCCTTCCGACAGCTTGCTGATGATCACATTCCGCAGTTGCTCGCTCACCGCCTCGATCCGCACCCAGGGATGCGTACCTGCGAACTCCCGGATGAATTTCCGCGGATCGGTTACCCGCATGGTATACGTCCCGAACGAACGCAGCCGCACTTGCTGGAACTGCGGGTCGCGGACGATCACCGGGTTGGAAGTACCCCATTTCAGATTGGTGAACTGCTTGGTGCTCACGAAAAAAACATCCACTTTAAAAGGCGAGTCGAACAGGTATTTCCAGGATTTCAGGGTGGTGGTGACCGGCATGTTCTGGGTAGACAATTCATGCCTGCCGGGCGGATAAGCGTCGCCGAACTCGCCTTCGTTCATGAGCACCGCCACCTGCGACTCCCGCACGGTCAGCTGCGCCCCGTTCATGATCTTATTGCCTTTGTCGGGGAATTTGTAGATTACCGTATCCGATGTGTCATCCACCCAATCGATGACCTCGATAAATTCATTCTTGATAAAATCGAAAATTCCCATGGTAGCGGTTTTAGTTGAGATGAAAACAACCATGGGAAGTTACGTAAAAATCAGGCTTCATTCATCGCGGATATTTCCTGTTTACAAACGGGGCTATTCCCAGCTGCCGGCCATCGATACCTGCAGGCTGTCGCTTTCCACTTCCATATCAATCGGGAAAATGATCTTGTATTTGTCCATATCAACGGAACATCCGCTGATAAAACCCGTGGAATCGCCCCATAGCTGCACGCGGTAAGTGGTGTTATACAACGTCATCGGGATCCTGGGATGGATGCTGAAAGTCGCGGGCAGGGTGAGGTCTGCCGGGTAAAAGCCCGTATGCGCAATCGGGTCCTGTCCTGTTTCATCGAAAACCAGCAAGTAAAGGCGCTGGGATGGCGCCGCCGTCCGTTTATACCCGTTCAGCCGGATGGACTTCAGGCTGAAAGTCCGGTTTTCTTTCCCGCAGCTGACCAGCAGTGGCAGCAACAATACAAATAATATTTTCTTCATAACTGTTTTTTAAAAGCCTCATGCCGGCGAAAGCCGCCGGGATCTCAGGAACACTGCTGTCCTGTTCAGGTACGGGAACAAGGCGATCAGCAGCAGCGTTCCCGTGATCAGCAGCGCCATCCATTCATAATAATCCATCGCAAAACGCAGTTGCCCCTGCCGGTTGATATCCCCGATCAGCAGCTTATATCCTCCCCGCACCGATTGCGCGTGTTCCAGCCCCCTGGCCGTCAAGTGCCCTGCCTGTTTCCGCAGCGCCTCGCGCACGAGGGGGCTCGTGGCGGTCAACCGGTCCTGGAAAGCATTGTAATGCCGGCTCTTGCCGTACAATTCCAGGTAATTGATAATGCCGATGCTGACCACAAAACCCAGGTACCGCACCGCGAGGCAAACCGCCGACGCCGAAACACCCAGGGATACGGGCACGGCAGAAATGGCGTAAATGATCGTCGGCACCATGATCATCCCCACACCCAAACCCTGCACGAAAAGAGGCAGGAAATAATTGAAAGGGTCCGCCTGCACGTCGAACAGGAAATACATCTGTACATGGAACACCAGCAGCAACAGGAACCCCGGCAGCCAGATGTGCCGGATCCGCTTCTGCATCAATGTCATGGTACAGGCGATGATCACTCCGGCCACGAGGCCGGCGAGGTTGAATACGTTGATGTAAGACAGGTGCATGGGATCGAAGCGCAGCACCGAAGTGAAATAGTTATTGGTGATGCCCGACGCGAACCGGCAGATATACATCACAAACAGCACCAGCAGGCCGATCCGGAAATTGCGGAACCGGAATGTACGCAGATCGATGTAAGGCCGCTTCATCGCCCGCTGCCGCAGGACGTACAATACTGCAATGCCCGCGATCCCCAGCACGCTGTATCGTATCCGCCCGTCGGCCAGCCAGTAATATTCCTGGCCGAAGATCATGATGTAACCGAACAGGCATAATGCAATGCTGTACAGCGCAAAACTCTGCCAGTCGAGCTTGGATAATGGGAATTTCACCTGCAGGCGGACGTTATTCATCGTCAGCAGCAACAAAACCAAACAAGGCAGGTAGGAAAACACCGCCGCTTTGTAAACGATGTTGAAATTGAACGCGTCGATGAGATCGGCGGTCACCAGGTTATTGAACGGCAACGCGCACAACAGCAATCCGAAGAACACCGAAAAACTGATCTCGCGGGCGCGCTCGCTGCGCAAACGGGTGAACATGAGCGCCAGCGACAGGTTCACCGTACACGAAAATAACATTCCCTGGAAAAAGCGCACAGGGAAAAGAATGTATACCTCCCGGCTATGGTAGCAGATCAGCGCCGACAACATTTGCAGGAACGTGAACAGGATGAAATATTCCCGCGTGGCCAGGTAAGTGAAGAAACGGCGCTCCAAACTGTAAAACCCTACATATCCCGCATAAAATAACGCCACGGCGAACTGGATATCGGCCGGTTCGCTGCCATAGTACCCCGCCGCTGCGTTAATATTCGCCATGGGCAGGAAAAACAGGACCAGGCTCGGCAGTACCAGCAGGAACAGGATCACTTTCACCCACCATTCCGGCACCCAGCGTTTGAATATGGGAATAGCCTTATCCACGATGCTGCCTTTTGCGGATGTAAACATTCACGTTCATGCCCACTTTCAATACATCGATAAATTTCCTTTCCCCGTCGATGCGGATACGTACCGGCACCCGCTGCACGATTTTCACATAGTTGCCCGTGGAGTTGTCGGGCGGTAGCAGCGAAAAGCTCGATCCTGTTGCAGGCGAAAAGGAGATGATGGTGCCCCTGAACTCCCGGCCGGGATAAGCGTCTGCGATCACTTTCACGGAGTCGCCGATCTCCATGCCGGCAACCTGCGTTTCCTTATAGTTGGCTACCACCCATTTGTCGGTTTCATCATTCACGATAAACGCCAGCGTTTCACCCGCATCGATCATCTGCCCGGTTTCGACTGTCCGCCGTCCCATCCTGCCGTTATACGCCGCGGTAACGACCGTATAACTCACATCCAGCTTATGCCTGTTCAGCAGCGACTTTAGCCTGGCGATCTCCGCGCTCACCACGTATTTTTCCGCCTCGATATCCGCAATGCGCGAGGCCGCCGCTTCGTAGTTGTCCTGCGCGGCCTGGTAATCGCTGGTGTATACGTCCAGCGTGGCTTTCACGTGCTCCAGTTGTTGTTGGGTGGCGGATTCTTCCCGGTAAAGTTGCTGATAGCGGTCGTAATCCAGCTGCTGCTTCCAGACTTCCGCCTTCGTGGCCGAAACTTTCGACCGGGCCGATTGCGCCGACTGCCCCAGGGTATGGATATTGCTCTCCAGCACGCGGAGCTGCGCTTCGGCCTTGCGGATCGAAGCTTCCGTCTGCTCCTGCTGCAACACGTATTCGCGGTTGTCGATAACCAGCAGGGTATCTCCCTTTTTGACATGCTGGTTTTCCTCGAATTTCACCGCCACGATAAATCCCCCTGCCCTGGCGATAACGGGGTTTACGTATTCCTGCACCTGAGCGTCGTTGGTTTGTTCGTAGACGTAGTATCCCCACAGCGTGGCAACGCCCCAGGCGGCCAGTGCGAGCACGATGATGCCGGCGATCCATCCTGTGATGCGGGTGATCAGCCTGTCGGTTACGGTATATTTCTTTTTCATGTTGTGTATTAAAGAATGCCTGTGATGTTTTGCAGGAGGTAATGCCGGTCCTGCGCGGCGATGCGCGCGGCCGCCAGCTCGAAGCGCGTCTGGAGCACCTGCACGTCCGCATCGAGGAGATCGGTAATCAACGACGTATGGTTGAAGTAAGTGTTTTTGATGATGCGGGCGTTTTCTTCGGCCTGTAGCACGTTTGCTTCCGCCACGCGGATGCGGACCAGCGATTCGCTGTAACGGAGAAAGGCCTCCATTACCTGCTGGCGCACCTGGTCTTCGGTGTCTTTATGCGTTTCTTCTTCCTTTTCCAGTTCCAGCTTTGCCGCCCTGACTTTATGTACGTTATGATACAGTTCGGATATGGGGAAGGAAGCTTTCAGCCCCGCTACGCCGAGCGAATACCAGTAAGGGTTGTAGGGAAAGAGGAATATCTGCGGGTTGGCATAATAGAATTCGCTGTACATGCCGGCTTTGGGGCGCACGTTTGCTCTCACTTTGCGCAGGTGCAGCTTGCTCAATTCGGTTTGCTGTTCGGAGATATGATAAGGGAACGAATGCGCGAGGGCTTCGGCGAGATAATGTTCGTATTGCCTGGGCGCTTCGGGTTGATCGTTGATGGATGCGGGAAGGATGATGCTTTCGTCCGGCTCGCCCATGAGGATATTGAGCTGCTGGCTGGCGATGCGGATGTCGTTTTCGATCGTGACCTGCGCCAGCTTCCGTTTCGACAGTTCCAGTTCCACCCGCAGCACATCGCTTTTGAGGACTGTTCCGTTCTTATGGAAAGCTTTAATCTCCTTCAGCTGCTGCTCCTGGTCGGCGATATCCTGCCGGATGAGGTCACGGAAAATAAGTGATTTTTGCAGGTCGAGATAACAGGACGCTGTTTTGTAATGGATATCCGAAACGGCCTGGTCTTTCCGGATGAGGCTGATCCGGTGCAGCGTTTTCGCTTCCGCGATTTTGAGATTGAGTTTGTTCCCGTTGTAAAGGTTCAGGTAAAGATCGGCGCCAACGCGGTAAAGGGTGTGGATCACTTCGTGCTGGGACGGTTTCGAGAATAACCCGTTTTCATATACCGGGATGTTTGTGGCTTTTTCAGCGGTGCCTTTGACGCCTAATTCGGGGTAGCGCTCCATCCGCGCATCTTTTACTTCTTCTTCGGCAATGCCGGCAGACATTTTTCTTATTTCCACCAGCCGGCTGTGTTCGTCCGCCTTTTGCCAGGCCTGGGAAAGTGAGATCCTGATCGTATCCTCCGCAACCGCCTTTATTTGCCCGTATATGGGAAGGCTGCTGCCTGTAAAAATCAACCCGGATAACCACACTAGTTTACTTCGGTTCATCGTGGGTGCAAAATTATAACGCCGGCAGATATCGCGTTTCTCCTAAAAAGTCAATCTTTTCATCATTCCGGCCAAAATGCATAATTTTGCATGCACATATTTGATAGCGCAACATGGGCCTCATTGCTTCCTTACCGGAAATAGACAAGAAGAAAGACAGCGTGTTCGTCATGCACGAGAAGTCAGAAAAACTCATCCCGCTGCATTCCCACACCAAAGGACAACTAAGCTACGTAGAAGGCGGCATCGCCTATATCACCATCGATTTCAAAACGTATGTAGTGCCCGCCAGGCATTACTTCTGGATACCACAGGGGATGGAGCATATCCTCCGCATCGGCTACTCCGCCACGGTACTGCGCTCCCTGTACTTTTACGCGCACGACGACCAGACGGACCCTTTCTTCAGCCGCCTGGGCATCTATCCCGCCAGCGAACTGCTCATACAAATGATCAACTATACGGAAAGATGGGATGGCAGGCACGTTACCGTCAAAGACGACAACTTCGAATTCCTCATCGCCCTGAAAAACATCCTGCCCCAGCTCAACAATAAAGCCCTCCCCATCATCCTGCCCGTTACCGATAACGAACAGATGCAAAAAATCATCCGCTACCTCGAAAAGAACATGGCGGAAGCCCTTACCGCCAAAAGCATCAGCAGCCAGTTCAACCTGAGCGAGCGCTCCATGTCCCGCCTCTTCCAGGCAACGCTGCACATGTCTTTCCTGCAATACCTGAAAACGCTGCGCATGGTAAAAGCCATCGAGCTGATCCTGAAAACCCAGCAACCCATAGGAGACATCGCGTTTGCCGTCGGGTACAATACCATCAGCTCCTTCAGCGACGCATTCCAGGATTTTACCCACGCCCGGCCTACGGACTTCCGGAAAAACTAACCATCGGGACGGCCTATCCGTGAAATGCTAAAATCCTATATTACTTGGCTAACGTTGCTATAGTACAGCTTCCGGATTTCGACTACTTTTATTGGTCTTCCGGGGAAAACCGGGATTGCCTTTCCTGGCAGAGGGCGCCGGACTACAACGCTTGTCAACCTCGAATAGAACCACAATAAAACTGTTTATTGAATGATGATGAAGCAAGGAATTTTTTATGTATGGATGATCTGCCTGATGTTACCCGTTGTGGCACAGGCACAAAAGAACACGGCCAACCGGATCTGGTATACCACTCCCGCCGATGCCTCCGCTAAAGACAATCCGAATGGCTGGGTGAGCGATACCGCCTGGCTGAAAGCGCTGCCCGTTGGCAACGGGCATATCGGCGCGATGGTATTCGGCGATGTCAACAAAGAGCGCATCCAGCTCAACGAAATGACGTTATGGAGCGGCAGCATGGACGAAGGCGACAACCCCGACGCACCGAAACACCTCGGAAAGATCCGGGAGCTCCTGTTCCAGGGGAAGTACAAGGAAGCGACGGAGCTGACGAACAAAACGCAGATCACCAAAAATAAAGGCTCCGGCCACGGTAACGGCGCCAACGTGCCTTTCGGCTGCTTCCAGACCCTGGGCGACCTCTGGCTGGACTTCAACTCCACACAACCTTACACCGCCTACCACCGCGAACTGGACCTGGTCAACGGTATCGCCATGAGCAGGTTCACCCAGGGCGGCGTTACGTTCACCCGCGAAGTTTTCGCCAGTCACCCCGCCAGGGCGCTCGTGATCCGCCTGACGGCCAGCAAACCCGGGTCCATCAGCTTCAACGTTTCCATCGACCGGCCGGAAAGATTCTCCGTTTCCACGCAGGGCAACGCCCTGGTGATGGAAGGCGTTATGAACGACGGGCGCGGCAACGACGGGATGCGGTATAAGACCAACGTATCGCCCATCCTGAACGGCGGCACCGTCCGCGCAACGGGCAACAGCCTGGAGATCAAAAAAGCGGATGCGGTGACGCTGATCGTTACGGCCAAAACCAACTACCGGCAGCAGTACCCGGAATTCATCAACCCGGATTATGAAAATGAACTGGCGGCGGTTACCCGTAAAGCCACGGCGCAATCTTATGCCGCGCTGAAACAGGCGCACATCGCCGATTTCAGCGGATTCATGAAGCGGGTGCAGTTTACTTTGGATGGCGCAACGAACGACGTTCCCACCAACGAACTGCTGCATAAGAATTTCCGGACGAAGAATGAGCAGATCCTCTATCCGCTGTACTTCCAGTTCGGCCGGTACCTGCTGCTGTCGTCCTCGCGCGAGGGCGGCCTCCCGGCCAACCTGCAGGGCATCTGGGCGAACAAGATCCAGACGCCGTGGAACGGGGATTACCATACCGACATCAATGTGCAAATGAACTACTGGCCGGCGGAAGTCGCCAACCTGCCGGAGAGCCACCTCCCGCTGATGGACCTCATCGCCTCCATGCAGGAGCCGGGTAAAAAAACCGCGCGTATCCAGTACGGCATGAACGGCTGGGCGCTGCACCCCATCACCAATATCTGGGGATATACTTCGCCCGGCGAATCGGCCAGCTGGGGCATGCACATCGGCGGCGGCGCCTGGATCATGCAGCATGTGTGGGAACATTACAACTTCACGCGCGACGGGGCTTTCCTCCGCAAGGCTTACCCCATGCTGAAAGAAGCGTCCCTTTTCTACCTCGACTGTCTGGTTCCCGACCCGAAAACGGGTAAGCTCGTATCCGGCCCCTCTCCTTCCCCCGAAAACACTTTTAAAGCGCCGGACGGCTCCAAAGCACAAATCAGCATGGGGCCTTCGCACGACCAGCAGGTGATTTTCAACCTGTTTGAAAACATCCTGGCGAGCGCGAAAATCCTGAAGCTGAAAGATGAGGAGTTCCTGGCGAAAGTTGCTGCCGCAAAGGCCAACCTGGCGCGGCCGGCGATCGGTCCGGACGGCCGTTTGCTGGAATGGGCGGAACCGTTTGAAGAGGCAGAGCCCCGTCACCGCCATCTTTCGCACCTGTTCGCGTTTTACCCTGCCAACGAGATCACGATGCAGAAAACGCCGGATCTGGCCGCGGCCGTAAAAAAATCCCTGGAAGCCAGGGGCGACGGTGGTGTGGGCTGGACCTTCGCCTGGAAGATCGCGTTGTGGGCGCGTTTGCACGATGGCGACAGGGCGCTTTCCATCCTGAACAACCAACTGCGGCCCACGGATGATACGGGCACCAAGATGGATAATGGCGGCGGTACCTACTATAATCTTTTCGACGCCGGCCCTCCGTTCCAGATCGACGGTAACTTCGGTGTGATCGCCGGGATGGCGGAGATGCTGTTGCAGAGCCATGAAGATTTCATCGAACTGCTGCCAGCGCTCCCCGCCGCCTGGAAGAGCGGCAGCATCAAAGGGCTCGTGGCGAGAGGGAATTTTGTAGTGGATATGGAATGGAAGGATGGAAAACTGAAGAAAGCAAGCGTATTGTCGCGGTCGGGCGTTCCCTGCAAACTGCGCTACAACGGCAAAACGGTGGACATTCCCGTTAAACGCGGCCAAAAGCTGGCGGTGGAGAAATACTTCCTGTAATACATACATTAAAATAGATGAAGGGCCGCTGCGAGCGGCCCTTTTTTTGTTTTTCGAAACAACAGCCGAAACCGGCGCAGAAAACTACTGGAACCAGTAATCTCACGCTTACTTCTTTCCGCTACTTTTGTTGTAACCGAAGACCCTGAGCCCGTATAGCCCCGGACAAACTTTCACCATAAACGCCACGTACGTCCAATGAAAAAACGCTATTACCTCGCAGCCATCGTGCTGCTGCATGCCTGCATCAAAGACCCTCATCCGCCGTTACCGCCGGAATCACCCAAAGCACTGCTGGTAAAAACGGTCCGGATCGAATCATGGTCAACCGATGGTGAAGACCAGACGTTCGAAATGCATGAAAAGTATGTGGATGAATATCTGTACAACGGGCAAAACAAACCGGTGGCGCGCCGCCGGTATTCCAGCAATTTCACGGGCGATACCAATCAGCTCACCTACGATGCATATGACACCTTGTTTTATGACAGCAGGGGAAGGGTGAAGCAGGTAGATTTCCATGACCTTCACTATCAAAAGCAAATGAGCTCCTACCGGTTCTTTTACCAGGGCGCCGCAACGCTGATCGATCAATACGAGCTCTGGACGCGGTGGAATAATCCCCATGCCGATACGCTGACTTTCAACGGCCGCATGACCTTCAAATATGTCGACTCCGGCGTTTTCCGGATATTGCCTTACCCGAACGGGACCGGTATAGATACGATTTTTTATGCCTACCGCAACAATAACTTCCAGTATATCTCCTTTATATCCCTGGGCCTGCATCCGGACGATTACCACGTAGAATACGACAACAAGCCCAATGCGAGCGAGTGCTTCAATCTCCCGCAGCCCACGATGGTATTCCCCTTGCCTTCGATGGATGTGGTACGGCCGCTGGCGGATAAGAACAATTACATTGTGCGTGAGCGAAACAATAATGAGGGCGCTCCGCGGATACTAACCTACGATACGCTGGGCCACCCCATTCATATGTTGCTCCCTTCACCGGAGACTTTCGCGAAAATGCAGATAAGGCTGGAATACCGGCTTTTGAATTGATAAAGTAAACTGTAAAATGACCGGAAGCAGGTAAAACAAAAAAGGTTACCATTTCTGATAACCTTTTTGCAGTGTCGGGACGACTAGATTCGAACTAGCGACCCCTTGCACCCCATGCAAGTGCGCTACCGGGCTGCGCTACGTCCCGAACTCCGGTCCGTTTGTTTGTGACGGGATGCAAAAGTAACGAATGTTTTCATTTCCGCAAATTTTTCTCCGGGAAATTGTCAAAAAACTGTTGACAACCGCTTCCCGCTTGCTATACATCCGACCACATTTATGCGTACATTTGCACGGGATAAAATCAAAAGATGCAAATTTTACTGAAAAGCGCGACCATCGTTTCTGAACATTCGCCTTTTAACGGGCAGCAAAAAGATGTACTGATCGACAATGGCGTGATCGCTTCCATATCCGACAATATCGCACCCGGCAACGCACAAGTCATCAGCGGTAACGGCCTGCATGTTTCCGGCGGATGGATGGATGTGTTCGCCCATTTTTGCGATCCCGGGCAGGAATACAAGGAAGATCTCCAATCCGGCGCCCTCGCCGCAGCGGCGGGCGGATATACGGCGGTAATGATCGTTCCCAATACGCAACCCGCCCTTCATACCAAAACACAGATCGCTTATGTGCAGAACCAGGCCCCTCACAACGTGGCCGAAATCCTGCCCATCGGCGCCATCACCAAAAACCTGGAAGGCGCTTCGCTCGCTGAAATGTATGAGATGAAAGACGCGGGCGCCGTGGCTTTCTCCGACGGGCTCAAACCCGTACAGTCCTCCGGCCTGCTCCTCAAAGCCCTCCAGTACGTGAAAGCCTTCAACGGCGCCGTGATCCAGATCCCGGACGATGCCAGCATCTCCGCCCACGGCCTCATGCACGAAGGCATCCACTCCACCCGCCTCGGCATGCCCGGCAAACCCGCCATCGCCGAAGAGATAATGCTCAAACGCGATCTCGACCTCCTCGAATACACCAACTCCCGACTGCACGTAACCGGCGTATCCACCCGCGGCTCCATCCAGCTCATCGCCGATGCCAAAGCCCGCGGCCTGCAGGTCACCTGCTCCGTTACGCCTTACCACCTGCTGTTTACCGACGCCGACCTGGCTTCCTACGACAGCTTCCTGAAAGTCAACCCTCCCCTGCGCACGCAAGATGATGTAGACGCCCTCCGCGCCGCCGTAGCCGACGGTACGGTGGATTGCATCGCCTCGCATCACCAGCCGCAGGACTGGGACGCCAAGCAGGTGGAATTCGAATACGCCAAATACGGCATGATCGGCCTGGAAACGGCTTTCGCCGCCCTCCGCGCCGCACTGCCCGATCTGGAGCCCGCCAAACTGGCCCGACTGCTGTCTGACAACCCGCGCAGCATCTTCGGACAGCCCGCCATCACGATCAAGGAAGGCGCAGTGGCCAACCTGACCGTATTCGAGCCCAACACCGAATATACACTGAGCGACGACCGCTTCCAGTCCAAAAGCCGCAATACCCCCTTCCTCGGCAAGCCCGCGAAAGGCAGCGTGACCGGTATCATCCGTCAAAACAAATCCTGGTTCCGGTCATGAAAAACAAAACACACTTACGCTTCGGCTTCCTGGCCGCCGCGATCAATTTCGCCCTGCTGCTGACGCAATATTTCACGCATACCAGCTCGGCCAATATCTTTTTCCGTATCCTTTCGCTGGCGGTGCTGGTGGTAGCCGTGGTGGCTTCCTGCCTGCGCTTTTCCCGCGA
The DNA here is from genome assembly GCF_937874145.1 of uncultured Chitinophaga sp. Classification (GTDB taxonomy): domain Bacteria; phylum Bacteroidota; class Bacteroidia; order Chitinophagales; family Chitinophagaceae; genus Chitinophaga. The sequence goes on from NZ_CALNBI010000492.1 coordinate 13,091, forward strand.
GATGGAGCACAAAGCCAGCTTCGGTGAGGTTTTCGGCACGGGGTTCCGCACCACGGCCGCCGCTACCGTGATCTTCGCCGCGCTGTTCATGCTGTTCGCCCAGGTAATGCCCGGTTACAAAGACGCGTTCATCCACGACATGATCGCCATGGGACCCCAGGCCGATATGCCTGAAACCCACGCCGCAGAATTCGAGCGCCTCAAACAGGCATTTCCCGTAACCGTGCTGTCCGGTATTCTCATGTTATATGTGCTCCCCGGCATCGTAGCCGCGGTACTGGGAGCCGCCTTAGCCAAAAAGAAATGAAACACCTGGATATATCCGTTATCGTTCCCTTAAAAAACGAAGAAGAATCCCTGCCCGAACTGGCGGCATGGATCGACCGTGTCATGCAGGACAACGGTTTTTCCTATGAAGTGTGGATGGTAGACGACGGCAGCACCGACCAATCCTGGGAAGTGATCCGCGAAATCTCCGCTTCCAACCCTAACATCAAAGGCATCAAATTCCAACGCAACTACGGCAAGTCCGCCGCGCTCAACGAAGGCTTCCGCAAAGCCCAGGGCCGCGTGGTCATCACCATGGACGCCGACCTGCAGGACTCCCCCGACGAAATCCCCGGTCTGTACAAAATGATCGTGGAAGACGGCTACGACCTGGTCAGCGGCTGGAAGAAGAAGCGCTACGACAACACCCTCACCAAAAACCTCCCCTCCAAGCTCTTCAACTGGGCCACGGTGAAGATGAGCGGCATCAAGCTGCACGACTTCAACTGCGGCCTGAAATCCTACCGCAAAAAGGTAGTGAAAACCATTGAAGTGTACGGAGAGATGCACCGCTATATCCCCGTGATCGCCAAGTGGAGCGGGTTTCGCAACATCGGCGAAAAAGTGGTAGAGCACCGCAAGCGCAAATACGGCACCACCAAATTCGGGCTGGAGCGCTTCATCAACGGTTTCCTCGACCTTGCATCCATCACCTTCGTAGGGCGTTTCGGCAAGCGGCCGATGCACTTCTTCGGGGCGCTGGGCACGCTGTTTTTCATCATCGGTTTCATCATCGCAGGGTACCTGGCCGTAGCCAAAATATTCTGGATGCAATACAAGATGACGGAACGCCCATTGTTCTTCCTCGCCATGCTGCTGCTCATCATCGGTTCCCAGTTATTCCTCACCGGGTTCATCGCCGAACTGGTGGCACGCAATGCGCCGGAACGCAACTCCTACCTGGTGGAAGAAATCCTTGAAAACGAAGGCTGATGTTTCAGGCAAAGAAAATCGTCATCATCGGCCCGGCCCACCCTATCCGGGGAGGCCTCGCTGCGTTCAACGAACGCCTGGCGCGCGAACTGACCGCCCAGGGCCATGATGTGCAGATCCATACCTTCTCTTTCCAGTACCCCTCGTTCATGTTTCCCGGGAAGGAACAATATACCTCCGCCCCCGCGCCGGAAGGACTGCGGATCAAACGGAGCGTGCATTCCCTCAATCCCCTGAACTGGCGCAAAACAGGGCTGGACATCCGCCGGCAGCGGCCCGATATGGTGATCGTCGCATTCTGGATCCCCCTGATGGCCATGAGCCTCGGGAGCCTCGCGCGCATCATCCGCAAGAACGGCCACTCCCGCATCGTGGGCCTCGTCCACAACCTCATTCCCCACGAAAAAAGACCGGGCGATGCCGCCCTCACCCAATATTTCGTCAACAGCTGCGACGCCTTCATCACCCTCAGCCGCGAAGTCCTCAGCGACATCCGCCGGCTGACCCATAAACCGGCCGCATACGCCCCCCATCCCGTCTACGACCACTTCGGCGACGCGCTCCCCGCAGCGCAGGCCCGCCAACACCTCGGATGGGACGAAAACGCCAAATACCTCCTCTTCTTCGGGTTCATCCGCCACTACAAAGGGCTCGACCTCCTGCTGCAGGCCATGGCCGACCCGCGCATCCGCGCCATCGAAAACCTGAAACTCGTGGTGGCCGGGGAATTCTACGAAGACCGGAAGAAATACGAACCGCTCCTCGGCCCCAATGTGACCCTGGTCAGCGATTTCATCCCCGACAGCGACGTAAAATATTACTTCTCCGCGGCCGACCTGGTGGTGCAGCCTTACCGCACGGCCACCCAGAGCGGGATCTCGCAGATGGCCTACCATTTCGGGACGCCCATGCTGGTCACCAACGTAGGCGGCCTCCCGGAAATCGTGCCCGACGGCAAAGCCGGGTACGTGGTCCCGCCCGATCCCAACGCCATTGCGGAAGGTATCCTCCGCTTCCTCGAACAGCCTGCCGGGCAATTCGCCGCGTTCATCAAAGCGCAACAGCAGCTGTATTCCTGGGGCCATTTCGTAAAAACGCTCGAAACACTGCAATAAATCGCCGCTTTTGGGGTTATAAGTCTAGCATCATGAAAGCCATTTTACTCATAATCGCCTTATTCTCCGTACATGCCGCCCTGGGCCAGAAGCTCCCGGCAGCCAGTTTCGCCGAGCTCGAAAAGCGGCAGGACTCCCTGCGCGTAATGAGCTATGAGATCATCAACGGCAAAACGCAGGAAGTACGCAGCACCCGCAACGACGCGTTCATTCCCGCACTCGTCAAAGCCCTCAAAACACCGTACTCTTTCTACTTCCCGTTCGATTCACTGACCACCATGGCGAAGGTCTACCCGGCCGACAGCACCTTCCGCATCTTCACCTGGCCGCTGGAGTACGACAACAGCACCTTCCGGCATTTTGGCGTGATCCAGATGAATACGAAAGACGGCGCCCTGAAACTGTTCCCGCTGTTCGACAATTCCGATTACACCGCCAACCCGGATACCATCACCAACCACCACGGCTGGTACGGATGCCTGTATTACGGCATCATCCAGCGCCGGTATTTCAATGCGGAATACTACACGCTTTTCGGGTGGGATGCCAACAACATGCGGAGCCAGAAAAAGATCGCCGAAGTGCTGACCTTTAAGGAAGGTGAGCCCGTATTCGGCGGCCCATTCTTCAGTTTCGTGGAAGACACCGTAAAAAAGCCCACGCGCAACCGCTTCATCCTGGAATACAAGCGCGACGCGGCCGCCGGGCTCAATTACAACCCGGAAGCCAATATGATCATCTACGATCACCTCATTTCCGAAACCGGTGAAGAAGCCAAAAAACATACGCTCGTTTCCGATATGGATTACGAAGGTTTCAAATGGCAGGCCGGCAAATGGGTACACGTCGAAAAGATCTTCCACGACGCATTGGAAAAAGGCAAAGTGCCCGTCGGCGTACCGCTCGACAAAAGCCGCTCCAATCTGAAAGAGCCGAAAACCTACGATGAAATAGAAGCGGAAGAGGCCGCCAAACAAGCGGAAAAAGACGCGAAGAAAAAGAGGAAAAAGCAGTAGCCCGTCATCAAACCATCACCCAGCCCCCGTTGCGTCGCACACTTCGGCGGCGGCAGGCGGGTCAGCATCGCATCAGGGCGCGGGAATCTCGCCGTCCGGCAGGGGAAGATCGTTGGTATCGTGGTTGAAGACGTGCAGTTCAATATCGGAAAGCTTGTCGTACGGGTAATGCGATTCCGGCCCGAAGAGCAACATCAGCCGCACCTGCCCTACCGATCCCTTCAATCCTCTCCCGCTGTAAACCGGCACAAACACCACGCGCTTGTTGTAGGTAGATACTGAATCGGTAATAATCACCGGCGGCCGTTCGCCTTTCACATATTCACCATACACTTCACAAATACGCTCGAATTTGCGGGCCAGCGTAGCCTCCGTTTGTTTGATCTCCTTCAGCGGAACACCTACCAGCGCCCGGAAGCCCTTCATATCCCGCTGCTCGATCATGGCCAGCACGGCATTGCTCGTCTCCAGGATTTCATTTTTCGCCGCAGATTGCCGCTCTTCCGGAGAAGCGCAACCCACTGCCATCAGGGCCGCAAACATGCATGTGTACTGCTTCATCACCACAAGATAATGAAAAAAAGAATCCGCCACGGCGGGCGGATCCGATATAAAAAGTTTGCATGCGCGCATCAATCTTTCGGCTGCTGCACATTCGACGCCGGCAGTTTTGCCACCGGCTGCTTGAAATCCTCCGCCGTCACTTTATCCTCTTTGCCGAGATACGTCCATTGCACATCGGTAAGGTAACTGTTGAACACGCGGTTCACGTCTTCCGTTTTCACCTGCCCGATCCGGGAATTGATCTCGTCGAAAATGCGCCAGTTGCCCGAAGCCTCGCAGGTCGACATCACATTCGCCTGCGCTCCGCTGCTCTGGTTCGTCATGTAATAGCGCGTGAGGTAGGATTTCTTCTTGTTCTCCACTTCCTTCGGATTGAACCCGTTCTCCTTTACGTCGTTGATGATCGCCGTCATCACTTCCAGCGACTGCTTCGGATCAACGGTTGTGATGTACAGCTGCGCGGCCGGAGTTTCGATGTAGGAGTTGTTGTACCCCGCGGAAGGCGCGTAGGAAAGGCTGCGCTTGGTCCGCAATTCCACGAAATACCGGTCGTACAACATGCTCATCGCAAACTGGAACAGCGGCCCGTCGGGCGAGTAATATTTCGGCGCGTTGCCCAGGCCCACGATGTAATTCGTGGCCAGGTCGCGGTTGCTGATCTTCACGCCCTGTTTGATGGCCGCGGTTTGCGGGGCACGCGGCGCCTGGCCTGCCGGGAGCGCCGCCAGCGTGGTTTTCACCTTTTCCACAATATCCTTCTCCTCCAGGTTGCCGACGATCACGAGATAAATCCGTTGTTTGCCCAGGAGCTGTTTATAAAAATCCTTCGCTTCCTGCAGCGTCAGTTTTTCCAGCGTAGCCGGCAGGCCGCCGGGGCGCTTCGCATAGTCCGTTCCCTCGAACAGCTGCTGCGTGGCCAGGATGCGGAGATATTGGTCAGGATCCGCCTCCAACTGTTTGGCGTTGGACACCATACGTTCGCGCTCCAGCCTGAATTCGTTTTCATCCATCGCAGGGTGCAGCACGGCGTCGGTAAACAGCGCCCAGCTGCGGTCCCAGTTTTCGCGCAGGCAGGTCATCGTCATGTACGAAAAATCGTTCCGCGCATCCGCGCCGAATTCCGTTCCCAGCTTCTCCAGTTCCGCCGACAAGGCGTCTTTACTCACCGTCGCCGTCCCCCCGTTAAGGGCGGTTGTCAGCGCCAGCGGCTCCAGGCCCTGCTGCGCATCCGTAATATTGGTGACGCCCCCGCGGATGCAGAGGTTCACGGTAGCCACCGACTTCTCGGTCTTCTTGAAAATCACTTTGATCCCCTCTACCTGCAATTCCTTCGTAGTCTGGCCGAGCACCGGCATGCCGGCACAAACGAGTATGATGATATAGATGATCCTTTTCATGTTCGATGTTTAAGCGGTTAACGATAAAGCGCCTCCAGGCTGGTGACGTTCCATTCCTTCTGCATGTCTGCATTCAACAGCAACCCGGCGACTGAGGGCTGGTTTTTGATGTACTTCCGCACATATTCCTGCACATCCTGCCGCGTCACTTTATTCAGTTCCGAGATGTAATCGAAGTAATAATCCAGCGAAGCGGAGGCCCACCAGAAACTCAGCGTATGAATGTAATCGGTCGTGGCTTCCATCCCGAGCTTCTCCCCGTTGGCCAGTTTGATCTTCGACGTTTCCAGCTGCTCGTCGGTAAAGTAATCGTCACTGTCGAACTGCTCGATCTGCCGCGCCAGTGCCTGGAACGACTCCCTGAACTTGCCCGGGTTCGGCACAAAAAACACCTGTATCGGCCCCACGAATTTCGCCGTCTGGTACCCGATCCCCACATTCAGGGCATACCCGGAATCCACGAGGTTTTTCTGGAACTTCGAGTTCTTCTGTGACAGGATATACGAGAAAACATCCGCCACCAGCGTGGCTTTGATGTCCTTCCGCGTATCCGGCCCGTGCCACACCTGCAACAGCATGGGCACGCGGGCGTTCGGGCTTTCCACCACGAAACGCAGGCTGTCTTTCCCCTTCAGCGGCTCAAACTCCGGGATGGGCCAGCGTTTGAAGGGATCGAAGCCCGCGGGTTTCCAGTCGCCGTAAACCTCCTGCGCCTTGCGGAACACTTCTTCATGTTTCACATCTCCCGCCACCAGCAGGATCGAGTTGTCGGGGAAATAATATTTGTCTTTGATGACCCGCATCTTCTCCGGCGTAGCCGTCAGGATGATATCGTGGTCGCCGATGGGATTCTTGCGGGAGTAATGCGCACCCCAGGTCTTGCGGTTTACCTTGTCGAACAGCGCCCAGGCGGGATTCGATTCCGCCCGCTGGAACTCCCCGTCCACCACGGGGTTTTCCTTCTTCATTTCTTCCTGCAAAAACAACGGGTACCGGATCGCGCTGTTCATAAACCGCAACCCGTGGTCGAGGTCTTTGCTGCCCAGCGTGAAGAAATAATTCACGCGCTCCTGGCTCGTGGTGCCGTTAAACGAAATCCCCAGCTCCTGTATGCGCTCGAGGTATTTCTCCTGCGAGGGAATGTCTTTGTTGGCCTTGAAAAACATGTGCTCGTACAAGTGGGAAAGACCGTTGAACTCGTTGTCTTCCGTATAGGACCCGTTGCGGACGGCCATCTCGATGGTGACCAGCGGCACGGAATGGTCTTCCAGCACGAGCAATTCCAGCCCATTCGGGAGGCGGGACAAAAAGATGTTGGAAGGCCGGTTTTTCGATGACTGCGCGGATACCGCCACTGCCAGCAGCAGCAACGTAAGAAAAAGGGGCGTGTGCTTCATGTGCGATTTTCTAGGGTCAGGAAATAAAAACAGGTTCGGAAAAGATGTCGGCAGGGCGCGAATGCCCTTATTAAATATAAAGGATAATTGTCAATTCCGGAACAATGGGGCCGCGTTTCGGGGAGCTGGATAAAAAGAAAAAGGCGCAAGAGCATGAAAACCCTTGCGTCTTTCTATTAAGTTATTGATTATCAGAATAATTCGCCCTGAACATTCCCGGTGTCGTCGTCTTCCGCCTCGGCTTCTTCGTCTTCGGTGATCAGTTCAATATTGACGAAATCCTCCCCGGCGATCTTGTGGCCTACGGTGCGCCAGCCGGTCACTTCGTAAGCTTCGTGCAGGGAGATTTCTTCTTCCTCCGGATCGCGTTTCTTGCCGGTGCGCAGGATCACGACAGGTTCGGCCTGTGTGGTGACCAGTTCCACATGGTTTTTCGCGCCTTCCTTGATGAAGGAGAACTTGTTATTGAGGGTCTGCGTTTCGATCTTGAAGCGCTTCACGTTATACTGTTTCTTATCCGCGTCGAAGTATACGGCCGATACGATCCTTTCCGGGTTGAACTTCTCGATATACATCGCATCGTCCGCATCGTAACGATTGGTCAGCTCGAAATTGGTCAATTCGTAGGTACCGTTTTTATAGAATACCACGATTTTGTCCTCCCCTTCAAAAGACCCCACGAACACGCCGCGCTGGTCTGTATTGAGACGGCCAACGGCGTCGTCGTACCAGATTTTCAGCCCGCTGAGGGTGGAAACGCCTTTCTCCTTGAACTTCACCGAACGGATGGGCCATTTGGTCACCACGTTCCCCATGGAGCCGCGGCCCTTGATGGGAATGGTTTCGAAGTAGAAATCGAATTCCTTCTTCTTGGCGGCACAGTTGGAGCTGAGCTTCACGGTTACTACTTCCGCTTCGCCGTTGGGATTGGCGGTGAAGTAATGCACCTTGGAAGATTTATCTTCCTTCGCGAGGTGGTATTCCTTGTCGCGGGTAATGCCGGTTACGTTAAAGCGCTTGGCCAGGCTGTAGCCGGTTTTTCCGTCCACGTAGATCATGTTGTAGGTCATGCGCTCGTCGCCCTTGCGGAATACGTCGACATGGATGATATCCTTGCCTACGAAGGTTTTGTCGGCCACTTTGGTCACCAGCATCACACCGTCGCGGCGGAATACGATGATATTGTCGATATCGGAGCAATCGGCCACGAACTCATCTTTCTTCAGCGAAGTACCGATAAAACCGTCTGCCCGGTTCACGTACAGTTTGGTGTTGGCGATGGCCACAGACTGCTGCTGGATGGTGTCGAAAGTTTTGATTTCGGTCTTCCTTTCGCGGCCTTTGCCGTATTTCTTCAGCAGGTTTTCAAAATAGGCCACTGCGTAATCCGTGAGGTTGGCCAGGTCGTGTTTCACCTGTTTGATATCGGCGTCGATGGCCTTGATCTGCTCGTTCAGTTCGTTGATATCGAGGCGGTAGATACGGCGCACGGGCTTTTCCGTGAGCTTCACGATATCCTCGCGGCTGATTTCCCGTTTGAGCTGTTTTTTGTACGGCCCGAAACCTTTGTCGATAGCCACAAGTACGGCTTCCCAGTCCTTGTGCTTTTCTTCCAGTTCCTTATAGATCCCTTTCTCGAAGAAGATTTTTTCGAGGGAGGTGTAATGCCATTTTTCTTCCAGTTCTGCCAGGCGGATTTCCAGTTCCTTGCGCAGCAGCTCCCTCGTGAATTCGGTGGAGCGCTTCAGCAGGTCGGAGGCGCCGAGGAAGAGGGGTTTATCTTCCACGATCACGCAGGCGTTCGGGGAGATGGATACCTCGCAGTCGGTAAAGGCGTACAGCGCGTCGATGGTGATATCGGGCGAGATGCCGGGCGCCAGTTGCACTTCGATCTCGACATCGGCGGCGGTGTTGTCAATTACTTTTTTGATCTTGATCTTCCCGTTGTCGTTGGCCTTCACGATGGAGTCCATGAGGCTGGTGGTGGTCACGCCATAGGGCACGTCTTTCACCACGAGCGTCTTTTTATCTTTCTCCTCGATGTGCGCCCTCACGCGCACTTTGCCGCCGCGTTTGCCGTCGTTATAGTTATTGACGTCGATCATGCCGCCGGTGAGAAAGTCGGGATAAAGCTCGAATT